>NZ_JBIIAW010000160.1:0-4858 GCF_044239695.1 Pseudolysinimonas sp.
TCCTCGTCGGTGTCGGCGATGAACCCCGGCGAGTGCACGGCGACGGGGAGGTCGGGCTGCTCCATCTGGGCGAGCGCACGGTGGAACAGGTCGACGTAGGGGGCGAACCGGGCGGGCGCGCCGCCGCTGATCGCGAGGGTGAGCGGCAGCCCGTAGCGTGCGGCGCGCACGACCGACTCCGGTGATCCGCCGACGCCGACCCAGGCGCGGATGCCCCCGGACTCGGTCTTCGGGTAGACGTGCTGGTTCGTCAGCGGCGCGCGGGTCGTCCCCTCCCAGGTGACCGGGCCTTCCGCGAGGAGGGCATGCAGCAGGTCGAGCTTCTCCTCGAAGAGACGCTCGTAGTCGGCGAGTTCGAACCCGAACAGCGGGAACGACTCGGTGAACGACCCGCGCCCCAGGATGATCTCCGCCCGGCCCCGCGACACCGCGTCGAGCGTCGCGAACTTCTCGAACACCCGCACCGAGTCGTCGCTCGACAGCACCGTCACGGCGGTGCCGACGTGGATGCGCTCGGTGCGCGCGGCGATGGCGGCGAGCACGATCTCGGGGGCGGAGACGGCGAAGTCGTCGCGGTGGTGCTCGCCGACGCCGAAGAAGTCGATGCCGAGCGAGTCGGCGAGGACGCCCTGCTCGACGACGTTGCGGATGACCTGCCCGTACGGCACCGTGGCGCCGTCGAGGTCGACGCTCACGTCGCCGAAGGTGTCGAGGCCAAGCTCGAGGCCGTCGAGAGGGATGTTCGCCGCACCGGTTGTCATGTCACCATCCAACCATTCGCGCGTTCCGGACATTCCGCCGATGTCAAGGCGCGAGGGTGAATTGAGATTTTCTCTAACGTCGGTCACATGACATCTGTCCTTCCTCCTCTCGCCGTCGTGTTCGCCGCGGCTCTCGTTCTCGCCGGTTGCGCGGGCGCCGCTCCATCCGCGCCCGCCCCCGGCACCGACCCCGACGTGCCCACCTCGGACGCCACCCCCGCCACGGGCGAGCTGATCTCGGGCGACGGTTACACCTACAACGTTCCCGACGGCTGGGGCGTGCCGCCGGAGACCCCCTCCGGGTTCGACCCCGACACGCTCGCCGTCGATCTCGCCGACACCGACGGCTTCACCGACAACATCAACGTGCTGCTCTCCCCCGCCGGCACGATCACCTCCGACCAGGTCGAGAGCCTCGGCGTCGACGAGCTCGAAGGCGCCGGCGCCACCGGAGTCGAGGTGCGACCGCGGGTCGGCATCGCCGGCGAGGAGTCCGCGCACCTGACGGCGCTCTTCACCCAGGGCGGCGTCTCGTACCAGATCGACCAGTACTACCCGACGCACGACGGCCAGACCTACGTCGTCACGTTCTCGTTCAGCGAGACCGAGACGGAGGCCGAACGCGAAGATCTCGCCGAATCGGTGCTCGCCAGCTGGGCCTGGGAGTAAGCACTCCTGACACCTCGGCGCACCTAGCATCCTCCGGCGCCCCCGGCCAGCCCCTCCGGGCGGTCGGGGGCGCTGCTTAATCTGAGGAGCATGACCGACGTCGTGATCTTCGCCCCGTCGCCCGTGCTCCAGATCACGGTCGAAGAGCACGCGGATGACGGCGACGTGCACGTGCACGCCGGCGGACAGGGGGTCTGGCAGGCGCGGATGCTGCAGTCGCTCGGCTGCGACGTGCAGCTGTGCTCCGCCCTCTCCGGTGAGACCGGACGCGTGCTCGGGTTCCTGCTCCACGAGGAGGGCATCCCGGTCGTCGGCTTCCCGCGCGAAGCGCGCGGCGGCGTCTTCGTGACCGACCGCCGGGGCGGCGAGAAGGTGCCGATCATCGAGTCCGGCGGCGACGACCTGTCGCGGCACGAGCAGGACGAGCTCTACGGACTCACGCTGCGCACCGGCCTCGACGCGCGACTCGTCATCCTCTCCGGCCCGCACGGCGACGGAGTGCTGCCCGCCGACTTCTACCGCCGACTCGCCGCCGACCTCCGCACCGGCGGCGTGCGCGTCGTGGTCGACCTCGCCGGGGAACGCCTGGATGCCGCCCTCGCGGGCGGGGTCGCCGTGGCCAAGGTCAGCGACCAGGAACTGCTCGACGACGGCCGGATCGCGTCGAAGAAGGACGTTCGTCAGGTCGTCGAGGCGATGCGCGCCCTGCGCGACGCGGGCGCCGACGTCGTCGTCGTGACCCGGGCGGAGGAGTCGGCGCTGCTGCTCGAGCGCGACGACGTGCACGAGATCGTCGCCCCGCAGATGGAGGTCGTCGACTCGGCCGGCGCGGGCGACTCGTTCGTCGGCGCGTTCTGCGCGGTGCTGGCCCGGGGCGGCTCAGTGACCGACGCCGCCCTGCTCGGCGCCGCCGCCGGCGCCCAGAACGTGACCCGGCACGGCCTCGGCACCGGGGAGGCCGCGACGATCGAACGACTGCGGGAGCTCGTCGAGATCCGGCCGCTCGCCGAGGGGGCCGCGACATGACCCGCGCGCTCATCACCAACGACGACGGCATCGAGTCGCCGGGCCTGTACGCCCTCGCCCGCGCCGCCGTCGCCGCCGGCTGGGAGGTCGTCGTCGCGGCGCCCGCCGAGGAGGCGAGCGGCTCGAGCGCCGCCATCACCGGCACGAACACGATCGCCGTCACCGGGCACACCGACGCCTCGACGATCAAGGTCGAGCGGGTCGACCTCGCCGAGGTGCCCGGAGTCCCGGCCTTCAGCGTGCGCGCCGCCCCGGGTCTCATCACCCTGCTCGCCGCGCACGGCGCCTTCGGCGACCCGCCCGACGTCGTGCTCTCGGGCATCAACCGCGGCGCGAACCTCGGCCGGGTCATCCTGCACTCCGGCACCGCCGGGGCCGCGCTCACCGGCGGAGTGAACGACGCGCGGGGGCTCGCGGTGTCGCTCGACGTCGGCCTGAACCCCGAGCATCACCACTGGGAGACGGCGGCGACGGTCGTCGGCACCCTGCTGCCCGTGCTGCTCGAGCACCCGCACGGCACCGTGTTCAACCTCAACGTGCCCAACATCCCGTCGGCCGAGGGCCTCGAGCTGCGGGAGGCGACGCTCGCGCCCTTCGGGATCGTGCAGACTACGATGACCGAACCCGTGGAGGGCGACGTGCGGCTCACGGTGCGCGAACTGCCCGACCAGCCGATCGAGGGCTCCGACGCCGCCCTGCTCGCGCTCGGCCACGCGACGGTGACGAACGTGGTCGCCGTGCAGGAGTCGGCCACCCCGGTGTTCTCCGGACCTCGCCGCGACCGCGGCACCCTGCACGTCAGCACCGCGCCGGCATGACCGTGCGCAGCGCCGGCCTCCTGCTCCGACGCGCCGCCGTCAGCCGGCGAGCGCCAACGGCCGGGCCGCGGGAGCGCCGAGATCGAGCACGACGTCGTCGGGACGCAGGTCGGCCGCCCGGTGAGTGACGAGCACGACGAGGTGGTCGTCGAGCGCGCCGCGCAGGTCGGACATGAGGGCGTCCGCCGTCGGACCGTCGAGGTGCGCCGTCGGTTCGTCGAGCAGCACCACGTCGGCATCCACCAGCAGCGCGCGGGCGATGGCGAGCCGCTGGCGCTCCCCACCGGAGAGGGCACGGCCGCCCGGGCCGACGCGGCTGTCGAGTCCCGCGTCGAGGTCGGCGAGCAGCGGCGCGAGGCCGACGCGACCGAGAACGTCGCGCATCGCCTGCTCGTCGACCTCGCCCGCGAGAGCGAGGTTGCCGCGCAGGGTGGAGTCGAAGACGTGGGCGTCTTGCGGACACCAGGCGACGTGAGCGCGCCAGTCCGCGATCGAGAGCGCGCCGAGGTCGTCGCCGTCGATGCGCAGCTGGCCCGCCGACGCCCCGATGCCGCCGAGCAGGGCGGTCAGCAGGGTCGACTTGCCCGAGCCCGACGGACCGGTGACGGCGAGCCACTCGCCGCGCCAGATCGCCGTGGTGACATGTTCGACGGCCGGCCGGCGCGCCCCGGGCCAGGTCAGCGCGACATCGTCGAACGCGAGCTGCCGCGGACCGGCGGGCGGCACGACCAGAGAACCACCCGCCGGGGCTTCGGGGGCGGCGAGCAGCCGACCCGCCGACCCGAGGGCGCTGCCGAGCGCCGGCAGACGCTGCACCGCGACGGCACCCGCCGCGAGCGGATCGCCGGCGGCGAGCACGAGCAGCACGACGACGGCGACCGTCGAGACCGGGATGCCGCCGGTCGCGGCGAGCAGGAGACCGGCGGCGATCGCGGTGAGGGCGGCGATCGCGGCGGCGGCGACCGGGGCGGCCTCGGCGATCGGGGCGGCTCGGCGTTCCGCGACCGCGAGGGCCTCGGCATCCTCGGTCACCGCGGTGATCGCTCGTTCGGCGACCCCGTTGGCGCGCAGATCGGCGGCCGACCTGCCGAGTGACGCGACTCCGCGCAGAATCCGCCCGCCGAGCACGACCCGTCGCCGTTCGGCGGTGCGACCGGCCACGAGGGCGACCGCACCGGGCACGAGCAGCGCCACGACGAGCCCGGCGGCGGTGAGCGCGAGCGCGCCGGGAGCGACGAGGGCCACGGTCAGCAGCACGCCCCCGGTCGCGAGCACGGCGGCGGCGAACGGCGGGACGATGCGCGGCAGCAGCTCGCGCACGACGCCCGTGCTGCCGACGAGGTAGTCGACCGCTCGGCCGCCTTCGAGCAGGTCGCGGGAGCCGGCGGACCGGGCCGAGATGCCGCGCCAGAGCAGCAGGCGCACGGCATCCGTCGCCTGGAATGCGGCGCGGTGGGTGACGAGCCGCTCGGCGTAGCGGGTCACGGCCCGACCGATGCCGAAGAACCGCACGCCGACGATCGCCACCAGCAGGTACATGATCGCGGGCTGCTCGGCCGCCTGCACGATCAGCCAGCCCGACAC
>NZ_JBIIAW010000064.1:0-18189 GCF_044239695.1 Pseudolysinimonas sp.
GCTGCAGGGCAAGAGCGTCCTGCTCGTCGACGACGTCGCCGACTCGGGTCGTACGCTCAAACTCGTGCTCCAGTTGCTCCAGGCGGGCGGCGGCGAGGTGCGCACCGTCTGCATCTACACGAAGCCCTGGACCGTGCAGCAGCCGACCTATACCTGGCGGCACACCGACAAGTGGATCATGTTCCCCTGGTCGAGCGAGGGGCCCGTTCCCTATCCCGAGGGCGTGTGAGTCAGCCGAAGCCGCTCGCCGATCTGGTCGACCCGGGCTGGGCCGTCGCCCTCGAACCGGTCGCCGGTCGGGTCGCCGCGATGGGGGAGTTCCTGCGAGCCGAGCTCGCCGCCGGGCGCCGCTACCTCCCCGAGGGGCCGAACGTGCTCCGGGCGTTCACCGCGCCGTTCGACCGCGTGCGGGTGCTCATCGTCGGCCAGGATCCTTACCCGACGCCGGGTCATCCGATCGGACTGTCGTTCGCCGTCGAGCGGCACGTGCGCCCGGTGCCGCGCAGCCTGCAGAACATCTACCAGGAACTCGAGGCCGATCTCGGCATCCCGCCGGTCGCCCACGGCGACCTGACCGCGTGGGCCGACCAGGGCGTGCTGCTGCTCAACCGGGTGCTGACGGTGCAGGCCGGCGCCTCGGGATCCCATCGCGGCAAAGGGTGGGAGGAGGTGACCCAGGCCGCGATCGAGGCCCTCGTCGCCCGCGGGACCCCGCTCGTCGCGATCCTCTGGGGTCGGGATGCCGGCACCCTGCGTCCCATGCTCGGCGGGACCGAGATCATCGCCTCGGCGCATCCCTCCCCGCTGTCGGCATCCAGCGGGTTCTTCGGGTCGAAGCCGTTCAGCCGGGCCAACGCGTTGCTCACCGCCGCGGGAGCCGACCCGATCGACTGGCGGCTGCGCGCCTAAGCTCGCCTCATGCTGGAGGAGGAGTACAACCCGCGCCGCAAGCTGCCGCCCCACCTCAAGCCGGCGCCGCCGGTCGATCCCGAGTTCGCCTTCGAACTGCGGGATGCCACGGCCCGCGACATCCCGTACATGCTCGAGATCTACAACCACTACGTCGCCAACTCGACCGTCACCTTCGACGAGGAACCGCTCACGCTGAAGGAGATGCGCAAGCGGTTCGCGCTCGTCGCCGATCTCGGCTATCCGTGGATCGTCGCCGTCAGCCCGCGCGGCGTGCTCCTCGGCTACGCGTACGTCACCCCGTGGAAGCCGAAGGCGGCGTACCGGTTCACCGTCGAGAACTCGATCTACCTCGGTCCCGCGTCGACCGGCAAGGGCGTCGGCAAGGCGCTGATGGCTGAGCTGCTCACGCGCTCGAAGGCCGCCGGCATCAAGGAGATCATCGCCGTGATCGCCGACAAGGGGGCCGAGCCGTCCGTCGCGATGCACCGCAACTTCGGGTTCGTCGAGATCGGGCACATGGGCAAGGTGGGCTTCAAGTTCGACCGCTGGCTCGGCACCTACCTGCTGCAGAAGAGCCTCAAGTGACCGACGGTCCGGTCGCGCAGCTGCGCCTGGTGCTCGAGACCGAGGATCTCGACGCGGCGCTCGCCTTCTATCGGGATGTGCTCGGCCTGCGGGAGCTGGAGGCGTACGACGGCGACGGGGGAGCGCGCGTCGTGATCCTGGAGGTGCCCACGGCGACGATCGAGCTCTCCAACTCCGCGCAGATCGCCTACATCGACGCCGTCGAGGTGGGGCGGCCGGTCGCGCACCCGTACGCGCCGACGGTGCGGGTCGCCTTCGAAGTGCCGGATGCCGCGGCGGCCACCGCGCGGCTCGCGGCCGGTGGCGCCGAGGTCGTGGCGGATCCCGTCGAGACCCCGTGGCGGTCGCTCAACGCGCGCCTGGAAGCTCCGGGCGGGATGCAGATCACCGTGTTCGAGGAGCTCGGCCCCGCCTGACGGGCCGCCCCGCCTGACGGGCCGCGTCGGGCCCAGCGCGTCGGGCCTACCGCTCGGCGTAGACCTGCGCGGTCACCTCGTCGACGAGCTCGGTCGCCTGCTGGAACCGTTCCTCGCCGCCGACCGCCTCGACGACCGAGATCCAGCTCTCCGTGCGGATCACGTGGAGTTCGGCCGGTGCGCTCACGTCATCGCCGATGCGGGCGTAGGTGAGACCGCCCTCGACCTGCGATTCGACGAGCCCGTTGTCGATCAGCGCCTTCACGATGCCCGAGCGGTTCGAGGCGGTGATCGGCGCGACCGAGACGATCACCGTCGTCGCTGTCTCGTCCTCGTCGCCCCAGACGCAGGTGATACCGCCCGCCCGTTCCTCGGGCGTGGGATCTTCGAAGTAGTCCTCGCCGTACCGCCCGTCCGGCCCGCCGAGGAGGTCGCGACCGGCGGCGTCGAACGCGCTCTGCGTCGACGCGGTGAGGATGTCGGCGCACAACTCGGGCATCGCGAACACCGGGGCGTCGGGAGTGGTGGTCTCCGCGGTGCCGGTCGGCGTCGGGTCGGCCGCGGGCTGCCCGGTGCCTCCGTCGTTCTCCGGAGCCTCGGGGGTGCAGCCGGCGAGCAGAGCGATGCCGATCGCCGCGATCACGACTCCGTAGCCGATCCTCATGGGCGCCCCTTTCCCCGTGTCAGGGACAGTACCACCGCGAACCGTCACGACCGAGGCGTCGCCCGCCGCAGGATCAGGTGCCCGGCCACCCCTGCCACGATGCTCACCGGCAGGCTCAGCGCGTAGCCGCCGAGGAACCCGATCGCGACGAAGAACTCCCCGAACGCGCCCCAGCTCGACGTGAGCGTGGCGAGGGCAACCAGTCCGATCAGCACGACGGCGAGGGCCAGGAAGAACAGGATGAGGCCGCGCGCGCGGTAGCGCACGTAGATCGCTCCGAACACCGAGCCGATGGCGAAGAAGAACAGGAAGCCCGTGAAGGTGGTGAACAGTCGGGTGCCCCAGGCGTCGTCGGGTCCGAAGTAGAAGCTGTTGAACATCGCGCCGCCCATGCCCCAGCCGTTCGTCGCCTTCTCGACGATCGCGAGTCCGGTGTAGATCAGTGCCCACGCCGCGGACAGGCCGACGAAGGTCGCCGCGGTGCCCAGCGAGAAGTCGCGGCGCGTCGATCCGAAGCCGAGCGCGAACGGGAATGCCAGGTTCATGGCCTGGATGGCGACGACCATCATGTAGACGAAGGTCCAGAGCGAGGCACCGCTGAACTGGAACCCCTGCGAAACGTCCGCGACGGATTGCGGGTCGGTCGGCGAGGCGGAGCGCACCAGGAACCAGATGACCCAGTTCGCCAGGAAGATGATGCCCAGCACCAGCAGCGGCGTCACGATGATCGTGAACGGGTTCGCCAGGTGGAGGCGCACGACGTTCCGCAGGCGCTGCGTCAGCGGGCGGGCCGCGATGGCGGCGGGGACGGTGATCGCGCTCATGCGCTCTTCTCCTCGGAGGTGGCCGACGCGAGGTCGTGGGTGGTGCCCGTGGTGAGACGCACCACGAGCTGCTGAAGGGAGACTTTGCCGAGCTCGAGGCCCGCGGCCCGGGCGGCGAGACGCTCCGCCTCAGAGAGGCCGGCGATGGTGACCGACGACAGGCCGCCGATCCCTTCGCGGTGCAGCACCTCACGGGCGCCGACGAACCTCTCGACCGCGTCACGCCCGCCGACGATCGTGCTGGCGGAGCCGCGGAGCTCGTCGGCCGGGCTGTCGACGAGCAGGCGCCCGTCGTCGATGACGAGGACGTGCTCCAGGAGGTCGCTCACCTCGTCGATGAGGTGCGTCGAGAGCACGACGGTGCGCGGGTGCTCCGCGTAGTCCTCGAGGAGGCGGTCGTAGAAGAGCTGTCGGGCGACGGCGTCCAGCCCCAGGTAGGGCTCGTCGAAGAAGGTCAGCGGCGCGCGCGAGGCGAGTCCGACGACGACGCCGACGGCCGAGAACTGCCCGCGCGAGATCTTCTTCATCCGGCCCTCGAGCGGCAGCCGGAAGTCGGTGACGAGGCGGTCGGCGAACTCCTGGTCCCAGTGCGGGAAGAACCACGGCGCCGTGCGCAGCACGTGCTTGACCTTGAAGTCGTCGGGATACTTCTGGCTCTCCTTGATGAAGCACACCCGCTCGAGCACGGCCGCGTTCTCGACGGGGGTCTGCCCGAAGACGCGGATCGAGCCCGAGGTGGCGAACTCCTGCCCGGTGAGCAGTGACATGAGGGTGGTCTTGCCGGCGCCGTTGCGGCCGAGGAGCCCGTAGATGCGGTTCTCCTCCAGCCGGAAGGTGACGGACTCGACCGCGTGGACGGGGCCGAAGTGCTTGGTGAGGTCACGGACCTCGACGACGGTGGTCATGAGAGTCAGGACTCCTTCTCGGTGGGACGTTGCTGGATGAGGCGCACCAACTGCTCGTCGTCGATGCCGAGCTTGCGGGCTTCGGCGAGCAGCGGGGCGAGGTACTGGTCGCGGAAGCGCTCGCGGCGCTCGCTCACGAGTCGGGCGCGTGCGCCGTGGGCGACGAACATGCCGATCCCTCGCTTCTTGTAGAGGATGCCGGCGTCCACGAGCACCCCGACGCCCTTGCCGGCCGTGGCCGGGTTGATGCGCAGGAAGGCGGCGAACTCGTTGGTCGACGGAACCTGGGTCTCTTCAGGGAGGGCTCCGGAGATGATGTCGTTCTCGATCTGCTCGGCGATCTGCTGGAAGATCGGGCGGCCTTCATCCATGGCGTCCTCCTTTCGCGGCTGGGGGCGTTGGTTGGTTAGTTACTTGAGTGACTAACCAACCAGGCGGCGCGGGCGATGTCAAGCTCCGTAGTCTGAGGACGTGTCCGAACTGCACGACCTCACGGCCCTCGAGCAGCTGGAGCGGATGCGTCGCCGCGAGATCTCGCCGCTCGAACTCGCCGAGCACTACCTCGCGCGGATCGCCCGGCTGGACCCGGGCCTCGGCGCCTTCGCCGCGGTGACGAGCGAGGGAGCACGCACCCGGGCCGTCGACGTCGTGCGGCTGTCGCCGGCGCTGCCGATCTGGGGGCTGCCGTTCGCCGACAAGGACCTCGTCGCCCGTGCCGGCGTGCCGACGCGGTACGGGTCGCGGGCGTTTCTCGACAACGTGCCCGAGGAATCCGACGAGTTGGCCCGCTGGCTCGACGCCTCCGGCGGCGTGAGTCTCGGCAAGACCTCGGCGCCGGAGTTCGGGTTCCCCAGCTACACCGAGCCCCTTGCCGGGCCGATCGCGCGCAATCCGTACGACACCGCGCTCGGTGCCGGAGGATCCAGTGGGGGCGCGGCCGTCGCCGTCGCCGCGGGCCTCCTGCCGTTCGCCCCCGGGTCCGACGGCGGCGGATCGGTGCGCATCCCGGCCGCCGCGACCGGGCTCGTGGGGCTCAAACCGTCCCGCGGACGGGTGCCCGCGCTCGGCGGCTTCACGAGTCTCGCCGGTCTGGTGACCGCCGGACCGCTGGCCCGCACCGTCGGCGACGCCGCCCTCCTGCTCGACGCGCTCGCCGGCGACGGGAGCCCGCTGTGGTCGACGGTCGCCCCGGACGCGCGGGAGGGGCCGTTCCTCGGCTTCGCGGTGCGCGGCGAGGGCCGATTCTCGATCGGCGTCTCCCGCGACAGCCCGTGGGCGACCGCCTACGACCTCCAGATCGCGCCGGAGGCCGAGGAGGCCCTGCAGATCGCCCTGACGCACCTGGATGCCATGGGCCACGGGATCGAGGAGCTCGCGTTCGACCCCGAGCCCGGCTACGCGGCGGCGTTCCGCACGGTCTGGCAGGCGGGCGCGGCCAACATCCCGGTCGAGGGGGAGCAACTCGATCTCGTCGAGCCGCTCACCCGCTGGCTCGTCGAGGTGGGCCGCTCGATCAGCGCGCGCGAACTCGGCGCGGCGCTGACCTGGCTGGCCGGCTTCGAGCGGCGGTTCATCGCGCGCGCGGCGCGAGTGGATGCCGTGCTCACCCCCGCGATGGCCCTCACCCCACGCCCGATCGGCTGGTACGACGCCGACGACGGGGAGCGCAACTTCGCGCAGCAGGTGCTCTACACGCCGTTCACGAGCATGGTGAACGTGAGCGGTCTGCCGGCGATCGTGCTGCCGGTGCACGTCACCGCGGACGGGCTGCCGATGGCCGTCCAGTTGATCGGCCGACCCGGACGGGAGGACGTGCTGCTCGCGATCGGCGCGCAAGTGGAGCGCCGGCTGCACTGGGAGCGGCGGCACCCGCCGGCCTGGACTTCGTAGGTTAGGCAGTACTCAGTAAGGCCTGCCTATACTGAGTCGCGATGTTCCTCTCCGATCTCCTCCCCGCCTCGATCTCCTGGCAGCCCGCTGCCGGCGATCTCGTGCTGCTCGGTGCCGTCGCGGAGGACATCCCGGTCGTCGAGACTGTGCTCGCGACCCTCCCGTCGCGCGCGCGCGGGCAGGTCTTCGTCGAGGTGGGCTCCGCCGCGGACATCCGCGAACTCCTCGCGCCCGGCCGCGTCTGCGTGACCTGGCTGCGCCGCGACCTCGGGCAGTCGCTCCGCGGCGCGGTCGACGCCTGGCTCGGCGAGATGCTACCCGTCGACCTCGAGCGCGAGCACCGCGTCTACGGCTGGGTCTCGGGCGACCGCGCGGCGCGCGCCCTCACCAACGCCTAACGGCCCCGGCCCGGGAACCCGCCCGGACGGGGCTTCCGCGGACGCACGTAGCCGCCCTTCTCCAGGCCGGCCTCGACCTCGAACCGGTTGGTCAGCGCCGGGGAGCCGGCCGCGACGTAGAGCGCGATGAACACCAGTCCGTACTTCTTCCACTGCGCCCGGTGCACCGCCTCGTGCTCGAGGACATCGGCGCCGACATTGTCGGTCGTCAGGTAGATCGCCCCGATCGTCGTGCCGCCGCGCCCGTAGGCCCACGTCGGCAACTTCGAGAAGTAGTGGATGCCGGGCCCCGACGTGTAGCGACCGAAGAGGAGGCGGCCCCAGAGCCACGCGCACGCGGTCGCGAACCAGTAGCCGGGTCGAGCGACCACCGGCCAGAGCAGGAACCGGCGGAGCCCCGGGACCCGGGCGCCGACGCGCACGACCGAGCCGACCACCCGCTCGGCCCGCGTGAGCCGGGCGGGATCCGGCCGGATCGGCAGGGTCATCGTCCGCGGAACTCGGGCTGGTCGCGGGCGACGAACGCGCGCATCCCCTCGGCCGCGTCCTCGCTCGCCGCGAGCCGCACGAGCTCGGGTTGCAACCGCTGCTCGGCTCGGGCGTCGCCGTCGCGGATCGCCTCCCGCGCGTTGGCGAGCGTGGCCTGCACCGCCAGGGGGGCTTGAGCGGCGATCCGGCCCGCGATCTCCCGGGCGCGCTCCAGCTGGCTGCCGTGCGGCACGACCTCCTGCACGAGGCCGATGCGGTGGGCCTCCGCGGCGTCGAACGAGTCGCCGGTCAGCATCCAGCGCATCGCGTTGCCCCAGCCGACCGCGCGCGGGAACCGGATCGTCGCGCCGCCGAACGGCAGGATGCCGCGCTGCACCTCGATCTGCCCGAACACCGTCGAGTCGGCGGCGACCACGACGTCGCTCGCGAGCGCGAGTTCGATGCCGAGCGTCAGGCACATCCCCTGCACGGCGACGACGACGGGCTTGCGCTGGAATTCGCCCTCGACCTGCCACGGGTTGAGGCCGCCGTCGGGCACGAGATCGAGCCCGTTCGGGCCGATCCGCGGAGCGACGTCGCCGAGATCGAGACCCCCGGTGAAGTGGTCGCCGTGCGCGAACACGACGCCCGCGCGCAGCTCGGGATCGCGGTCCAGTTCGCCGTAGGCCAGGCAGAGCTCCTGGAGCATCGCGAAGTCGGCGGCGTTGCGCTTCTCCGGGCGGTTCAGGCCCATGAGCAGCAGGTGCCCGTCGCGTTCGATCGTCACCCGTTCAGCCACGTTCTCAGCGTACGCGTCGGGGGTGCGGCATCCGATAGCGTTCAGACAACGTCCCGCTGGAGGTCCTCGTGCGTTCCCGTCTCCTGACCGTCTCCGTCGTCGCCACTGCCGCGGTGGCGCTGCTCGCCGGCTGCACGTTCAGCGTCGGCCTCGACACCGCGCCGACCGTCTCTCCGGAGGAGATCGAGAACTCGGCGGCGGCCGCCCTCGAGCACCAGACCGATGTGCGCCCCGACATCGACTGCGGCGAGGAGCCGATCCCGGTCGAAGAGGGACGCTCGGTCACCTGCCTGCTCGTGGACCCCGTCGCGGGGCTCGAGTTCGACGTCGTCATCACCTTCAACGAGGTCGACGGCGACGACTACTTCTTCGACATCCAGGTCGCCGACGTCGCCAACAACGCCCCGGTTCCGACCGCCGAGCCGGGCGCGAGCGTGCCGATCGGCGACATCGAGGCGCTCGCCATCCAGGCGCTCAGCAGCACCCTCGACTTCGTGCCCGAGGTGACTTGCACCGGGACCGACGTCGAGATCGCCGCCGGCGTCACCGTCGACTGCAGCTACCCGTCGCCGGAGGGCGAAGTCGACGCGGTCGTCACGATCACGGCGTTCGACACGTCGACCGGGCGCTACACGATCCGGGTCGACTGAGTCCGCCCGCGTCCCACCCTCGGCTCAGTCGAGCGCGGCGATGATCCGCAGGATGGTCGACGCGTCGTCGGCCGCCTGCTCGGTGTCCGTGCCGTTGGGCGCGTAGGATGCCAGGGTCGCGCCGGCCAGCGGGAAGCGCGCGCGGAGAGCTTTGACGGCTCCGACGAGCGCCGCCGTGGTCATCCCGAACGGCGCCGGGTCGAGCAGGCCGTCGAGAGCGGCCGGGTCGAGCACGTCGAGATCGATGTGCACGTACACCGCGTCCGCGCCGGTGGCGGCGACCGCGTCGACCAGTTCGGCGGGGTCGGCGAGGTCGTCGACGCCGAAGGCCCGGATGCCGGCCGCGGCGGCGAACTCCTCCTCGGCGGCGTCCCAGATCCGTTGCCCGGCGAGCACGACCCGCGCGGCGTCGATGTCGCCGTCGTCGATCGCGGCGCGCAGCACCATCCCGGCGAACGCCCCCGACGGAGAGGAGGCGGGGGTATTGAGGTCGGGGTGGGCGTCGAACCAGACGACGGCCGTCGACGGATGCCGGTTCGCGGCGACCGCGATCCCCGCCGACGAGACCCCGCAGTCGCCTCCGACGACGACGAACGGACCCTCGACGTCCTGGAGGACGACCGACGTGCGCTCGCGCACCAGTTGCACCGAGGTGTAGCGGGAGATGCCGGAGCCCTGCTCGTCGCCCGCCTCGAGCGGCACGGCGACCTCCGTCGTGGCGGAGGCCGGCAGATCGGACCGGAGCGCCGCGACGCCCTCGGCGAGGCGCATCGCGCGCGGGGAGGGGGAGCCCTGCCACTGCGGGACGAGCACGAACCGGAGGGTCACGGAGCCAGCCTAGGCCGCACCGGCTCGCGCGCGACGAGGCGCGTCAGCGCACGCAGCCCGAGCTCGAGCGGGCCGGTGCCGACGAACCGGCGCCAGAGCGTCGCGACGAGGAGAGCACCGATGGCGAGTGCGGGGAAGAGCCATCCCGGGGTCTCCCAGCGGTCGGGGTTCTCCGCGGCGGCGCGCACGATCGCGAGCACGACGGCGTGGGCCGTGTACAGCGTGAGGGCCATCGCGCCGGCGGCCGCGACCGGGGCGAGCACGAGGCGCAGCACCCGCGCGACCCGCTCGCCGACGCCCGACGCGGAGTCGAGCAGGCAGAGCCCGCCGATCACCGCCACAGCCAGACCCCCGGAGCCGACGACTTCTGCGGTCGTGCCGGTGTGCGCCCCCGCGTCGACGCCCGGAACGACGAGCGTCGACCCGTACCCGAGCACCGCGGCGAGAGCGCCGAGCACGAGGGCGAGGGCCGCCGTGGTGCGGTCGCGCAGATCCGAGCGGGCGAGGAACAGTCCGATGAGAAGGAAGGCGAGCCAGACCACCACCGGGTAGTTGCCGAAGAACAGCCACACGGCGAAGACCTGGAGCGGGCCCGCGACGTTCTCGAGTTCGATCGCCCCGGTCACGGCCGCGACGACGAGCGGACCGACGATCGCGAACACCGCGGCCAACAGCGCGAGCACCGGGCGGGCGACGAACAGCACCGCGATGAGCAGCAGGAACGCGAAGCCGTAGGAGTCGAGGATGACGGCGATCGGCGGCTGCAGGAGGGAGGTCAGGGCGAGCCCGAGCAGCACGAGCACGGCCCCCCGGACCAGCACGACCAGTCGACCCCGCGCCCGATCGCCCGCCGGCGGCGGCGTCGACGCCCCGGTGATCAGGCCGAGCGAGACGCCCGCGACGGTTGCGAACAGGATCGACGACCGGCCGTCGTAGAGCTGCTCGCCGCGCAGCATGATCGTGTGGGCCGCGAACATCCCGAGCAGCGCCACCCCGCGCGCGGCGTCGACGCCGAACAGACGGCTCGTCGACGAACGGGGAGGGGCCGCGGGTGCCCGCGGACCCTCCCCGTCTCGAGCGACGGACTCGGCGATCCTCAGCTGCCGGCGGTGAGGGCGCTCGAGCCGCCGGACTTCAGCTCGGCGAGACGCGCCTCGACCTCGGCTTTCTTGTCCAGATCCTCGAGCGACTCGAACTGGGCGTCGAGGCTGGACGCGGCGAGCTCCTGCTGGCCGAGCACCTTCGCCTCTTCGCGGCGGATCTTCTCCTCGAACCGGCCGAGTTCGCTCGTCGGGTCGAGCACGTCGATGCTCTGGATGGCGTCGTGCACCTGCGACTGAGCCTCGGCGGTCTTCGCCCGGGCGATCAGCTCGTCGCGCTTGCTCGTCAGGTCGTTGAGCTTCTCGCGCATCTTCTCGAGGCCATCCTTGAGCTGCGCGACCACTTGGGTCTGCGACGCGATCGACGGCTCGACCGACTTCGCCTCGTTCTCGGCGGAGATCTGCTTGCCGATCGCGATCTTGGCGAGCTTGTCGAACTTGTCGGCGTCCTCGACGCTGCCCGCGGCGCGGAGCTCCGAGCCCTTGGCGCTGGCGGCGAGGGCCTTGCGACCCCAGTCGGCCGCCGACTCGATGTCTTCGGCGTGGTCCTGCTCCATGAGGCGCAGGTTGCCGATCGTCTGAGCGACGGCGCTCTCGGCCTCGGCGATGGAGTTGGTGAAGTCGCGCACCAGCTGGTCGAGCATCAGCTGGGGGTCTTCGGCCTGGTCGAGCAGCGCGTTGATGTTCGCGCGCACGAGCTGCGAGATGCGGCCGAGGATGGACTGCTTTGCCATGGTGTGCCTTTCGTAACCTTCGGTTGAGTGGAGTCTAGAAGCGGCCGCCCCGCGAGCGGCGCCCGCCGGACGAGGAAGATCGACGGCTCGACCCGGAGCTGCGGCGCGACGAGCCGCCGAAGCTGCCGAAGCCACCCGACCCGGAGGAACGGCGACCGCCGCCGCTCCATCCGGAGGACGACGAACCCGAGCCGGAGAAGAGCCCCTCGAGGATGCCGCCGAGGATCGCGCCGCCCCAGTCCTCACCGGCGGAGCCGTACGACAGGTCGCGTCTCGGCGTGTCGAACGACGCGACCTCCGAGCGCGCGAGGGACAGCGCCGACCCGGCGAGGCGCGCGGAGTCGTGGGCGGCGGTGAGGGCGCCCACCGGGTCGGTCGCGCCGAGCGCGAGAGCCTGCGTGAGCCGGCTCTCCGCCTCGGCCAGCCGCGCGCGGGCGCTCGCGCCGACGGCCCCGCGCCGGGTCGTGAGGTACTCGCGAGCGGAGGCGACCGAGCCCTGCGCCTCCGCGGTCACGCGGTCGAGCTGGGCGGCCGCCCGCGCGACCTGTGCCTGCCGGTCGCGCACCGCGGCGAGGTCCCGGTTGAGGGCTGCGTTCACCTGTTCCACGGCAGCGAGGGCGGTGGCGGGATCCTGGCTCTGTGCGGCGGCGAGGGTGCGCTCCGCGTCGGCGATCACGGCATCCAGCCCGGTGCCGTCGGCGGCGCGTGCCTCCGCGACATCGGAGCGCGTGTCGGCGACCGCAGCATCGAGGCGGGCGTCCAGGGCCGGCAACTCGGTCGCTGCGGTGTCGATCGCGGCGAGGAGTTGCGTCACCTGCCCGACCGCCTGCTGTGCCGTGCGCACGGCGACCGCCGCCTGGCCGGCTTCCCCGGCCGCGAGGGCACCTCGGGCTGTCGCGAGCGACGTCCCGGCGTTCGCGGCGAGCTTGCGGGCCTGGGCCGGGTTCTCGTCGATGGCCTCGACGGCCGGCGCGCCGAATCGCGTCCGCAGATCGGCGACGGTCGCCTCGGCGGCGTCGATGCGTGCGGCGAGCGCGGCCTGCTCGGCGCCGACCGTCTCCACGAGTTGCGGGGCGTTCTTCTCGAGGTCGCGGAGCGCGTCGAACGCCGCGTCCTGCGCGTCGAGCGTGTCGTCGGCGGCTTCGCACAGCTCGATGATGCGCAACGTCAGGGTGCGACGCTCCTCGGCCGTCTCCGGCTGGGAGTCGTCGAGCCGGTGGCGGAGCTGAAACGCTTCCTTCACCTGCGTCCGCGCGGACTCGAGCGCCGCGCGGAAGGGGGTCGTCGATTCCTCGCCGAACTGCGCGACCGCGAAACCGAGCTCCTGCTCGCTCGTTTTCACCGCGTCGTCGAGCTGCACGAGCAGTGACCCGGCGCGGGTGTCGAGTTCCTTCGCCGACGCGCGTCCGGCCGCCTTCGCGCTGCGGCGCCGCCCGATCGCGATGCCGCCCGCGACGAGACCGCCGAGGGCGACGATTCCGCCCCCGATCGCGACCGGCACGACGGGGAACGGCGGGTCGAGCTGGTCGGCGATCGCGTGCGCGGCACCGACGGCAGCGCCGGTCCAGTCGTCGTCGCGCAGCGACTCCTCGATCCGGGTGAGCACGGCGTCGAGAGGGAGTAGGTGCGGTCGTCGACGGCGATCGCCAGCAGCACGTCGTCGACCCCGAGGCCGTTGCGCTCCGCGGTCCGGGTCGCCCAGTCGTCGGCGTTCGTCGGCGACTCGAAGGTCTCGACCACGACGACGAAGAGCGACACGCCCGTGCGCGCGAAGGTGTCGTCGATCGCGGCTTCGACGGTCGCGTCGTCGAGCACCCCGGCGGCATCGAGCACGGGGGACGCCCCCAGATCGACGGGCTCGTCGGCGACCACGGGGGACGCCATCAGGAACGCCAGTGCGACGCCCCCGAGCAGGGAACCGACGACGGCTCGGATGCGCATGTCTGGAGTTCCTCCCGGGTGCGGCTGTTCCCGAATCCTAGCGACGGGAGGGGTCACCGAAGCTGGGCGATCACCCGACGATCTCGATCGGCAGGGGTGATGCCGACGCCAGGATCACCGGACCGTCGTCCGTCGAGATCGACAGGGTCGCGAAGAGCTCGTACTGCCCGGGGTCGGCCGTCGGCAGCGGGTTCGCGGGATCGTCCATCACGAGGTCGTCCTCGGAACCGCAGACGACCCGGTCGAAGTAGGTCTCGTAGGTCACCGACTCGCCCGGGGCCAGGTCGACGATCCGGGCCGAGAGGTCCTGCACGGCGAACGAGTGCCAGATCACGATTCGGTCGCGGGTGAACGTCATCGTCGGCGCGGACGCCGTCGATCCCTGGATCGGGGCCGTTCCCTCGTTCCTCAGGGTCACCGTCAGGGGGATCCGTGTCTCGGGCTCGAAGACCGTCGGCAGGGAGATCTCGAGTGCGAGGTCGGGCGAGGGCGCGGCCACGGCGACGGGAGCCCCGCATTCGGGCGCACCCGACTTCAGAGCGTCCTGATCGACGAAGGGCGCGCTGTCGGCGGCGCTGCCGCCTGCGGCATCCTCGGCGGTCATCAGCGCCGCCTGCTGGGTCGGCTGGACGGCGACGACGGCGGTGAACAACGCGCCGATCACCGCCACGGACCCGAGCGCCTGCGCGGCGATCACCTTCGGGCGCCGGCGCCGTCGAGCCCGGGTGAGCACGGCATCCAGATCGATGGCGGCACGTCCTTCCGGATCGGGGTCGCGCAGCAGATCGCGCAGGTCAGATTCGGTGGCCACGGGTGGCCTCCTTCGGGATCGGGCGAGGGGTCAGCCGGTCTTCGACGGTTCCGTCGTCGGCGAGCGAGATCGCCATCTTGGCGAGCCCGTCGCTCAGGTAGCGCTTGACGGCTCCGGAGCTGATGCCGAGCGACTCGGCGATGTCGTCGACCTTGAGGTCGTCGTAGTAGCGCAGCACGAGACACGCTCGTTCTCGGGGCGTGAGTTTGCGGAGCTCTTCGTGCAGGTCGAGGCGTTCCTCGGAGGCCAGCACGGGGGAGGGCTGCTCGTCGGGTCGGTACTCGAGGGGTGCGATGCGACGCCACCGGGTGCTTCGTCGTCCCCCGTCCAGGTGGGCGTTGAGGATCGCGCGGCGCACGTAGGCCTCCGCGCTCGCGACGCCGAACCCGTTCCGCAGGCGACCGAAGGTGCGCACGAGTGCGTCCTGCACGAGATCGGCGGCATCGTCCCGGCTGCCGCAGAGCAGGGTCGCGTAGCGCAGCAACGCGTCGCCGCGCTGGGCGACCAGCTCGGTTACGACGCCTTCCCACGCGGCTCTCTCGGCCATCTGCACACCTCCCTCTACCTACCGAGACGTTCATGTGCGCCGAATGGTTGGGGTGAACGCCTCAGATGCGCCAATTGTCGCCCGTGGACGAAGGTGAGGATGCCGGGGTCGCCTCGAAAGGAAGAACGACGCACCGCCAGCGAGGTCGGTGCGCCGTTCTCGTCGGGGGAGCGGGTCAGCCCTGCGCGGCCTTCATCCGGTCGCGCAGCTCCTCGAGCTGGGTGGTGACGGCGGCGGGTACGCGCCCGTCGAAGGTGTCGAAGAACGCCGCGGCGTCGTCGGCCTCCGCCAGGTGCGCGGCGGGATCGATCGCGAACAGCTCGGCCCAGTCGGCATCCGACACGCCTGCGGCGGCGTGGTCGATCGCGCCGGGCGCCGGAAGCCAACCGAGCGGACTCTCGACGGCCGGCGCGGTGCCTTCGACGCGCTCGAGGATCCACGCCAGCACGCGGCCGTTCTCGCCGAATCCGGGCCACAGCCAGCGGCCGTCCTCGCCCTTGCGGAACCAATTCACCTGGAAGATCCGCGGCACGCCGCCCGTCTTGCGCAGGCCGGCCCCGACGTCGAGCCAGTGCTGCCAGTGGTCGGCCATGTTGTAGCCGCAGAACGGGAGCATCGCGAACGGGTCGCGGCGCAGCTCCCCGACAGTGCCCTCGGCGGCCGCCGTGCGCTCGGACGAGATCGTGGCGCCCAGAAAGACACCGTGTTCCCATCCGCGTGCCTCCGCCACCAGTGGCACGTTGGTGGCACGGCGTCCGCCGAAGATGATCGCGTCGATGACGACGCCCCGCGGGTCTTCCCAGTCGTCCGAGATGGACGGGCACTGGGATGCGGCCACGGTGAAACGGGAGTTCGGGTGCGCCGCCGGCGTCCCCGAGGCGGGCGACCAGTGCCGTCCGGTCCAGTCGACGAGGTCGTCGGGCGGGGTCTCGGTGAGACCCTCCCACCAGATGTCGCCGTCGGAGCGCAGGGCCACATTCGTGAAGATCGTGTTGCCCCAGACGGTGTCGACGGCGGTCGCATTGGTCGCCGCGCCGGTGCCGGGGGCGACGCCGAAGAAGCCCGCCTCCGGGTTGATGGCCCGGAGCTTGCCGTCGGGTCCGGGGGAGAGCCAGGCGATGTCGTCGCCGATCGTCTCGACCACCCAGCCGGGGATCGTCGGCTTGAGCATCGCGAAGTTGGTCTTGCCGCACGCGCTCGGGAAGGCGGCGGCGACGTGGAAGACGCGGCCCTTCGGGTTGGTCACCTTCAGCAGCAGCATGTGTTCGGCCAGCCAGCCCTCATCGCGGCCGATCGCCGAGGCGATGCGCAGCGAGAACGACTTCTTGCCGAGCAGGGCGTTGCCGCCGTACCCCGACCCGAAGGACCAGATCTCGCGGGTCTCCGGGAAGTGCGAGATGTACTTCGTGGCGTTGCACGGCCAGGCCACGTCGGGCTCACCGGGGGAGAGCGGGGCGCCGACGGTGTGCGCGGCCGGGACCCATTCGGTGTCGGGCCCGATCTGCGCCAGGGCCGCATGGCCCATGCGCGTCATGATCCCCATGCTGACCACGACGTAGGGGGAATCGGTGACCTGCACGCCGAGGCGCGCCATCGGGCTGCCGAGCGGACCCATCGAGAAGGGCACGACGTACATCGTGCGACCGCTCATCGAGCCCGCGAAGACACCGTCGAGCTCCGCCCGCATCGTGGCGGGATCCACCCAGTTGTTGGTGGGCCCCGCGTCGCTCTCCTCGGCAGAGCAGATGAAGGTGCGCGACTCGACGCGGGCGACGTCGTCGGGGTTGCTTCGGGCGAGGAAGCTGTACGGCCGGTGGTCGGCGTTGAGCCGGATGAGCGTTCCGCGTTCGACCATCCCACGGATCAGTTCGTCGGCCTCGCGCCGTGAGCCGTCGCACCAGACGACGGTGTCGGGGGTGGTCAGGTGGGCCATCTTCTCGACCCAGGAGATGACGCGGGGGTCGGTGCCGAGCGGGGGGACCGCCCAGAGCGGGGTGTGAACGGGCGTCTCGTCGCCGACGGCGTCGGCGGGACGGGGACCGGCGGTCAACGTCACGATGGCTCCTTTGCGGATCGGCGACGGCTGGTAAGAACTGCCGTCTATGACCACTGTGCGCTCCGGATATCGCGGCTGAGGCGAGAATGCCATGAAAGAATCACCATTCTTTCCGTATGCTTCAAATCATGAAGGACTTGGCGACCTTGGGGCAGCGGATGCGCCACTACCGCACCGAAGCCGGACTCACCCTCGAGCAACTCGGAGCCGACGTGGGCGTCGCGGGGAGCCAGCTCTCGCTGATGGAGAACGGTCGGCGCGAGCCGCGGCTGTCCCTGCTCGGCGCGATCGCGGCGCGGCTCGGCATCCCGATGACCGCCCTGCTCGACGAGTCCGCGCCGACCGAACGCGCCGGGCTGGAGATCGAGCTCGAGCGCGCCCAGTCGTCGCCCGTCTACGCCCAACTGGGCCTCCCCGTCGTCCGCGCCGGCAAGGGGATGCCCGACGAGACCCTCCGGGCGCTCGTCGGATTGCACCGGGAGCTCGCGCGCCGCTCGCGCGAGGCCATCGCCACCCCCGAGGAGGCGCGACGCGCGAACACCGAGCTGCGGGCCCGGATGCGCGCCCTCGACAACCACATGAGCGAGATCGACGACCTCGTCGAGGATGCGCTCCGTGATGTCGGCCACGTGAGCGGCGCGCTCACCCATCGCTCGGTGACCCTTTTGGCGCAACGCCTCGGCTTCGAACTGGTCTACGTCGCCGACCTCCCGCACTCGGCCCGCTCGGTGACGGATCTCGAGAACGGCCGCATCTACCTGCCGCCGGCCTCCATCCCGGGCGGGCACGGGCTGCGGTCCATGGCGCTGCAGGCGATCGCGCACCGACTGCTCGGGCACCAGGCCCCCGGCGACTACGCGGAGTTCCTGCAGCAGCGGCTCGAGATCAACTACTTCGCGGCGGCCGCGCTCATGCCGCGCACGCAAGCGGTGCAGTTCCTCCAGCAGGCGAAGGCCGACCGCGACATCGCCGTCGAGGACTTCCGCGACGCGTTCGGCGTCACCCACGAGAGCGCGGCCCTGCGGTTCACGAACCTCGCCACGCGGCACCTCGACATGCGGGTGCACTTCCTGCGCGTCGGCGGCGATGGCGCGATCTCGAAGGCGTACGAGAACGACGGACTCCCGTTGCCGATGGATGTCACCGGGTCGGTCGAGGGCGAGATCGTCTGCCGGTTCTGGAGCGCGCGGCGCGCCTTCGACCGCACCAACCGCACGACCGAGTTCTACCAGTACACCGACACCCCGAGCGGCACGTTCTTCGAGGCGACGCAGATCGGCACGAGCGCCGCGAACGACGAGTTCTCGATCACCCTCGGCGTGCCGTTCGACGACGCCAAGTGGTTCCGCGGGCGTGAGACGCAGCGGCGCGAGCAGTCACGCTGCCCCGACGCGAGCTGCTGCCGCCGGCCGCCTGCGGATCTCGCCGAGCACTGGTCGGGCAAGGCCTGGTCGAGCGCCAAAGTCCACGCGCACATCTTCTCGCCGCTCCCGTCGGGCACCTTCCCCGGCGTCGACGACCGCGAACTCTACGAGTTCCTGGAGAGTCACGCCTCGAGCTGAGCCGCCGCTTCCGCGCCCGCCCGGCGCAGCCAGCCGGCCGGGTCGGCGAGGGCGGCCTCTGTCGAGCCGGCGAGATCGACGAGAGAGAGGGATGCCGTG
>NZ_JBIIAW010000065.1:0-18055 GCF_044239695.1 Pseudolysinimonas sp.
GACACGCTGCCGGGCGTCGGGCCGGCGACGGCGCAGAAGATCCTGGCCTGGCGGGAGCAGAACGGGCGTTTCGAGTCGGTCGAGGACCTGCTCGATGTCGGCGGCATCGGCGAGGCGAAACTGGATGCGATCCGCGACCTGGTGACGGTGTGACGGTCCCGGCGCGGTGGCGGCTGCTGCCCGCGGCCGCCCTCGCCTGGCTCGCGGCTGGCGTCGCGATCGGAGTTCCGGATGCCGCCCTCGCGTCCGCCGTGGTCGCGGCGCTGGCCGCGGGTGGGCTCGTGATCGCGGCCGTGCGGGTGCGCGTCCTCATCCTGCCGGCACTCGCCGTCGGAGCCGCGTCCCTCGTGCTCGCATCGATCGCCGTGACGGCGCCGGGCCGAGCTCCGGCCGAGGTGGTCGGGGTCGCCGCGTCGGGGCGGTCGATCGAGCTCGAGGTGGTGGTCGGCGGGCGCACCGTCGAGGGACGCTTCGCGGGGGTGCTGTCCGGCACCCGGGTGCCGGTGCTCGTCTTCGCCGACCCCGGGATGTCGCCGCCGATCGGGGCGACGGTGGCCTTCCGGGGCGACCTCGAGCCGACCGACCCGGGGGAGGATGTCGCGTTTCTCGTGTTCGCGAAGGGTGACGTCGAGATCGCGGGGGAGCCCCCTCCGCTGCTGGCGTGGGCGCACGGCATCCGCTCGGCTTTCCTGGCGGCGACCACCGGGCTGCCCGAACCGGGCGGCGGGCTGCTGCCGGGGCTCGCGATCGGCGACACCACCCGCGTGCCCGAGTCGCTCGACGCCGCCATGAAGGCGTCGAGCCTGAGCCACCTCACCGCGGTGTCAGGGGCCAACTGCGCGATCGTCGTCGGGGCTGCCCTCGCCGTGGCGGCGTTGCTCGGCGCGCCGCTGCCCGTGCGGCTCGGGGTCGCGGCGGTCGCGTTGCTCGGATTCGTGGTGCTCGTCACGCCCGAGCCCAGTGTGCTGCGCGCCGCCGTCATGGCGGGTCTGGCCCTCGGGGCCGTCGCCCTGGGTCGTCCGGCGCTCGGGGTGCCCGTGCTGTGCGCGGCCGTCATCCTGCTGCTGGTCGCCGACCCCTGGCTGGCTCGCTCTTACGGCTTCGCGCTCTCCGCCCTGGCGACGGCCGGACTGCTGCTGCTCGCGGGGCCGCTCGGGGCCGCACTCGGGCGGGTGCTGCCCGCGGGGCTCGCGACGGTGCTGGCGATCCCTCTCGCCGCACAGCTCGCCTGCCAGCCCGTGCTGCTGCTGCTCGACGCGTCGCTGCCGCTGTACGGGGTGCCGGCGAACCTGATCGCCGCCCCGGCCGCGCCGCTGGCGACGGTGCTCGGCCTGCTCGCCTGTCTCGTCGGGCCGATCCTGCCGCCCGTGGGCGCGGCGCTCGCGTGGCTCGGCTGGCTTCCGGCGTCGTGGATCGCGGCCGTCGCGACGCTGTTCGCCGGGCTCCCGGGGGCGCGCGGCGTGTGGCCCGGGGGACCGGGTGGCGTGCTGCTGCTCACCGCGATCGAGGTGGCCGCGCTCGTCGCCGTGCTCGGGGCGGGGCGATCACGACTCTGGGCGCGTGGGCTGTGCCTCGTCACCGTCGTGGCTTATGCGGCCGCGTCGATCGGGGGCGTGGTCGCCACCCGGGTGGGGCGCCCACCGGAGTGGCAGTACGCGATGTGCGACGTCGGGCAGGGCGACGCGACGCTCGTGCGCAGCGGCAACGCGATCGCCCTCGTCGACCTCGGCGCGGAACCGGCGCTCCTGCGGGCGTGCCTCGACGACCTCGGCATCGGGCGGCTCGACCTCGTCGTGCTCACCCACTTCGACCTCGACCACGTCGGCGGCGCGGAGGCGGTGCTCGGGCGGGCGGATCGCGTGCTGACGGGGCCTCCGGGGGAGGAGTCCGACGAGCGGCTGCTCGCCGCGTTCGCCGCCGCCGGGGCGGTCGTGCAGCACGTCGACCGGGGCGACCGCGGCGTGCTCGACGACCTGCGCTGGGAGGTGCTCTGGCCGCCCGCACGCGGCGTCACGCCCGGCAACCCGGCGAGCGTCACCCTGCGGTGGACGTGCGGGAGCGACCCGTGCCTGACCTCCGTCATGCTGGGTGATCTCGGCGAGGAGTCCCAGGCGCGGATGGCCGGTGCGACGGCCCCCGGGCGCGTGGATGTCGTCAAGGTCTCCCATCACGGCTCGGCCGACCAGTCGGCGCGGCTCTACGAGCAACTGGATGCCACGGTCGGGTTGATCGGCGTCGGCTCCGACAACGACTACGGGCACCCGACCGACGCACTTCTCGGCATCCTCGCCTCGACCGGCACGACGCCGCTGCGCACCGACCAGCACGGGCTGATCCTGGTGGCGCCGGGCGACGACGGAGGCGTCGAGGTCTGGACCTCCCGGTAACCTGAAGCCGATGGCATCCACCTCCCGCGGTCGCCCGGCCCCCTCCCGCGCGTCGATCCCGCAACTTCCGTGGGACCAGGTGCGCCCCGCGCCGATCGTGCTCGTCAGCGGCACCGAGACGGTGCTCGCCGACCGGGCGATCCGGCTGCTGCGCGACATCCTGCGGGCGGAGGACCCGAGCCTCGAGGTCTCCGACATCGACGCCGGCGGGTACGCCCCCGGCCAACTGCTCACGCTGGCGAGCCCGAGCCTGTTCGCCGAGCCGCGCCTCATCCGCGTGGCCAACGTCGACAAGATGACGGATGCCTTCCTCGACGAGACCCTCGCCTACCTGAACGCGCCGGCCGACGAGACGTACCTCGTGCTGCGCTACCCGAGCGGAACACGGGGCAAGAAGCTGCTCGACGCGATCCGGGCAGGCACCGGGGGTGGCATCGAGGTGGTCTGCGCCGAACTCAAACGCGATAGCGACAAGCAGGACTTCGTCTCCGCCGAGTTCCGCGCCGCGAATCGCAAGATCACCGGGGGCGGGCTGCGCGCCCTCGTCAGCGCCTTCTCCGACGACCTCGCCGAACTCGCGTCGGCCTGCCAGCAGTTGCTCGCCGACACCCACGACGACGTCACCGAGGAGACCGTCGCGAAGTACTACGGCGGCCGCGTCGAGACGACGGCGTTCGCCGTCGCCGATGCCGCGATCGCCGGGCACCACGGCGAGGCGCTCGGGCTGCTCCGTCATGCCCTCGCCTCGGGAGCCGACCCCGTGCCGATGGTCGCCGCGTTCGCGAGCAAGATCCGCACGATGGCGAAGCTCGCCGGGCAACGCGGATCGTCGAACGACCTCGCCCAGCGGTTCGGGCTCGCCCCGTGGCAGGTCGACCGCGCCAAGCGCGATCTGCAGGGCTGGACGGATGCCGGCCTCGGCCGCGCGATCCGGGTGCTCGCCGAGACCGATGCCCAGGTGAAGGGCGGCGGCCGCGATCCCGTCTACGCGCTCGAGGTCATGATCGAGAAGCTCAGCGACCGCTCCCTGCGCTGAAGTCTGGACACCACGAGGCCCGGGAACGACGAAGGCCCCCGTCCGCAGACGAGGGCCTTCGTGAGGGTCTTACTTGGCGGCGGCAGCCTTGGCCGGAGCCTTGGCGGCGGGCTTCTTCGCGGCAGCCGGGGCCTTCTCCTTCACCGGAGCGGCCTTCGGCACCGAGCCGGCCGGCAGGCCGGCGACGGCCTTGGCGAGCGCCGACTTGCGGTTGGCGGCCTGGTTGGCGTGGATGACGCCCTTGCTGGTCGCCTTGTCGAGTCGCTTGGTGGCGACGACGAGCGCGGCCTGCGCGAGCGCCGAGTCACCGGCCGCGACGGCCTCGCGCGTGGCGCGCACGGCGGTCTTGAGCTGGCTCTTGACGGCCTTGTTGCGCTCCTGCGCCTTCTTGTTGGTGCCGATGCGCTTGATCTGCGACTTGATATTGGCCATGACGATATGTCTTTCGTTTCGTTCGGAAGGTTGTCTACCCGGAGCGGTAGAGGGGCGCTTCCGGATGAATCGTGTGGGAGGAACAGACCACACGGAAACCAAGGGGCTACGTTACCGGATCGCGGCATCCGCGGCAATCCGACCGCGGCCGCCCACCGCCCCGATCCGGGGGTTCGCCCCACTGTGCGCCGACATCCGGATTTCTAGCCTGGAGCCATGACCACCGAAACCCTTCCTCCGGCCGTGGAGACGGCCACCCCCGCCACTGCCTCGACGAGCAACACCTACAGCGTGCTCGGCCTCGTGCTCTCGATCCTCTCCATCCCGCTCGGGATGGGTCCGCTCGCGGTCGCCGGCGTCATCCTCGGCTTCTTCGGGCGCGCCAAGGAGCCGGCCGCCGTGACCACCGCCAACTGGGCGATCGTCGTCGGTCTGATCTCGCTGTTCGGCTGGATCGTGCTCGCGATCACCGGATTCGTGTTGTTCGCGCCCTGGGTGCTCGGCGCCTGGGTGTTCACCGGATTCACCGACTTCTCGGGCTTCTCCGGCTTCGTCGGGTTCTGAGCCGTCGAACTCACCAACCAAGGGGTCCGCGTGCGAAGTACGCGGGCCCCTCGTTGCCGATCGCGTAGCGCACTCGCGCGGTCATCTCGGGGCTCATCGTCGGCATCCCGTCGAGCGGGAACCAGGCGACCTCGCTGGCTTCGCCGTCGACCGGGCGGGGATCCCCACCGACGTAGCGGCAGCGGAAGGTCAGATCGAGATACTGCGCCTGGTCACCGTTGTCGTACACGACCTGGCGGGTGACCCAGGTGGACGTCAGCCGCTCCACCTCGATGTCGACGTTCGCTTCTTCGAGCGCTTCGCGCACGAGCGTCACCGCCGGCTCCTCGCCCGGGTCGATGATGCCGGTGATCGGCGTCCACTGCCCGTCGTCGGAGCGGCGGATGAGCAGGATGCGGGCACCGTCGAGAACGACGGCCGACGCCCCCGACAACCAGAGCGGCGTCGTGCCGACCTTCGCGCGCAGGTCTCGGACGAAGTCGGGGATCGGCATCCTTCGATGCTCGCACAGCGCTCCCGCCCGGGTCTGCGAGAATCGACACCAAATGCCCCGCGCCAGCACGCCCCTGCCTCCGGCCGCGACCGACCCGTCGCGCATCCGGAACTTCTGCATCATCGCGCACATCGACCACGGCAAGTCGACGCTCGCCGACCGGATGCTCGGCATCACCGGCATCGTGTCCGACCGCGACATGCGCGCGCAGTACCTCGACCGCATGGACATCGAGCGCGAGCGCGGCATCACGATCAAGAGCCAGGCCGTGCGGATGCCGTGGGCCGTCGACGGCACCACCTACGCCCTGAACATGATCGACACCCCCGGGCACGTCGACTTCACCTATGAGGTGTCGCGCTCGCTCGCCGCGTGCGAGGGCGCGATCCTGCTCGTCGACGCCGCTCAGGGGATCGAGGCGCAGACCCTCGCCAACCTCTACCTCGCGCTCGACAACGACCTCGAGATCATCCCGGTGCTCAACAAGATCGACCTGCCGGCCGCCGACCCCGAGAAGTACGCCGCCGAGATCGCCGGGCTGATCGGCGGCGACCCGAACGAGGTCATGCGCGTCAGCGGCAAGACCGGCATGGGCGTCGAGGCACTGCTCGACCGCGTCGTGCAGCGCGTGCCGGCCCCCGTCGGCGACCCGAACGCGCCTGCGCGCGCGGCGATCTTCGACTCCGTCTACGACTCCTACCGCGGGGTCGTCACCTATGTGCGCATGGTCGACGGCTCGCTCAAGCCGCGGGAGCGCATCCAGATGATGTCGACCCGCGCGGTGCACGAGATCCTCGAGATCGGCGTCTCGTCACCGGAGCCCACCCCGTCGAACGGTCTCGGCGTCGGCGAGGTCGGCTACCTGATCACCGGTGTGAAGGACGTGCGCCAGTCGAAGGTCGGCGACACCGTCACGACCGCCTCGAAGCCGGCCACGCAGGCGCTGCCGGGCTACACCGAGCCGCTGCCGATGGTCTTCTCGGGCATCTACCCGATCGACGGCAGCGACTACCCCGACCTGCGCGAAGCCCTCGACAAGCTGAAGCTGTCGGATGCCGCCCTCAACTACGAGCCGGAGACCTCGGTCGCGCTCGGCTTCGGCTTCCGCTGCGGCTTCCTCGGACTGCTGCACCTCGAGATCGTCACCGAGCGCCTCGAGCGGGAGTTCGGGCTGGACCTCATCACGACCGCGCCGAGCGTGATCTACGAGGTCACGACGGAAGACAAGAAGACCGTCACCGTCACCAACCCGTCGGAGTACCCCGACGGCAAGATCTCGAGCGTGAAGGAGCCGATCGTCAAGGCGTCGATCCTCGCGCCGAAGGATTACGTCGGCACGATCATGGAACTGTGCCAGGGTCGCCGCGGCACCCTCGGCGGCATGGACTACATCGGCACCGACCGCGTCGAACTGCACTACACGATGCCGCTCGGCGAGATCGTGTTCGACTTCTTCGACCAGCTGAAGTCCCGCACGCAGGGCTATGCGTCGCTCGATTACGAGCCCGCCGGCGAGCAGGAGGCCGACCTCGTGAAGGTCGACATCCTGCTCCAGGGCGAGCAGGTGGATGCCTTCAGCGCGATCGTGCACAAGGACAAGGCCTACGCGTACGGCGTGCTGATGACCGGACGTCTGCGCGAACTCATCCCGCGCCAACAGTTCGAGGTGCCGATCCAGGCCGCGATCGGCGCCCGCATCATCGCGCGCGAGTCGATCCGCGCGATGCGCAAAGACGTGCTCGCCAAGTGCTACGGCGGCGACATCACCCGCAAGCGCAAGCTGCTCGAGAAGCAGAAGGAGGGCAAGAAGCGCATGAAGATGGTCGGCCGCGTCGAGGTCCCCCAGGAGGCGTTCATCGCCGCGCTCTCGGGGGATGTCGAGAAGAAGGACAAGAAGTAGCGGCTCCGACGCGGGTTGGGTTCACCAGCCCATGTCTTTCGCCACCTCGCGACGGGCGCGCTCGACTCGGTCCTCCGACAGCTCACCGGGGACGGACTGTTCGAGGCGTGTCAGCAGGTCAGTCAGCGCCTGCTTGACCGCGGGGTCATCGGCGGGGAGACGCTCCATGTCGACCTTGCTGATCCAGTCCCACAAGACGATGGCGTCTTCACGCCACAGCATGATCTCGACGTTCGGATTGTCCACGACCGCACCCTATCCGGGCGCGAGATGAGGCGCGCTTACCGCGAAGAAGGACACGAGCGAGCGCTCGATCGCGTCACGGAGGGTGTACTCAACTCTCGGGATTCCGATGCCTCATCGACGTATGCGCGATCAACCCCCGGATTTCCGAGAGTTGGGGACGCCACGGGGGACCAAGGCGCATGCTGGAGGCATGACGCGCGAGATGGTGACGGTGCCGGATGTCGTCGGCCTGCCGTTCCACGTCGGGCGCGACCTCGCTTCGGAGGCGGGCGTGACTCTCGCCAACCCCGATCCCGACGGCCCGCCGATCAGCGCCCTGGCGTGGCCGGGGCTCTTCTACATCACGTCCCAATCCCCGCCGCCGGGCACCCGCATCGAGCGATGGGACTCCGTCGTGATCGAGGTCGAGCAGTACCGCGGCGACGAGGCCGAGCCGGCTATTCGGGGTAGCTGAGCACGCCCATCTGCTCGTAGACGCTCAACCCGTCCCAGAGCGACTGGCAGGCCACGATGCGACCGTCGGCGACGCGGAAGATGTCGACCCCCGTCATCGTGATGTCCTTGCCCGTCGCGGCGACGGAGCCGTAGGGGCCGACGTGGCGGCCGGTGGTCTCCCAGTGCAGCACGACCTTGTCGTCCTGCCCGATCAGGTCGAGGATGCTCGCCCGCACGTCGGTGAACGCACCGCGGTAGCGCGTCACGTCATCCCGGATCGCTTCGATCGTCGAGTCGGCGAACCCGCTGACCTCGACGGCGGCCGCCGGGTTCCAGCAGTCGTCGAGGGCGGTGAGGTCGTCGCGCATCCACATCCGCTCGTGGTATTCGCGCACGACCGCGATGTTCTGTTCGACGGTCACGAGGATGCTCCTTCGGATCGGGGTTGGCCCCAACGGCGGTGGACGAGGCGGTCGATGCTGCCGAACACGGTGAAGACGAGCAGCGACAGCACGACGATCAGAACCGCGGAGCCGAACGCCGGCGCCATGTTGAACAGCCGGTACTGGTAGGTGAAGTCGACGCCGAGTCCGGTGGTGCCGATCAGGGATTCGCCGACGACGGTGGCGATGATCGCCGAACTGGCGGCGATGCGGATGCCGGTCGAGATGTGCGGCAGCGCGCTCGGCAGCACGACCCACCGCAGGATGTCGGCGCGGCCCGAGCCCCACGACCGGGCGAGGTCGAGGTGGGCGGTCGACGCGGCTTCGAGTCCGGAACGCGTGTAGACGAAGATCGGCAGCACGACGAGCACCGACGCGATCACGACGACGGTGCCGCCGCCGTAGCCGAGCAGGCGCGCGAGCAACGGGAACATCGCGATCAGCGGTGTCGCGGTCAGCAGCACCATGCCGGGCACGACGATGCCCTGCGCGAACGACGAGACACGCGCGAGCGCCGCGAGGCTCATCCCGACCGCCGAGCCCAGCAGGAGGGCGAGCGCGGCGGTCGTGCAGGTCTGGCCGACGAGGGCGAGGTAGTCCAGTGGCCGCGCGACGAGGTCGCCGAGCACGGCGGTCGGCTGCGGGGCGACGAGCGGGGAGATCCCGGCGACCGTGATCCAGGTCTGCCAGATCCCCACCAGCAGCAACGTGAGCACGACGACCTCGATGGTCGTGCGGGTGGCGCGGCGCCGCCACGACTCGGCCGGTGCCGGGGGCAGGCCGATCGAGGCCCCGTACCGGCGACGGAGCAGCGCGTGGGCGGCGCCCGCGACGCCGTACGACAGGAGGCCGCCGGCGGCGGCGAGGATCGATGCCGACCACAGGAGCGTCACGTTGCCGGCCTGCATCCCCGAGATGAGCAGGATGCCCAGACCCGAGGTCGAGCCGTACCACTCGCCGTAGATCGTGCCGGCGATCGCGGCGGGGGCGGCGATCTTGAGCCCCTCGACGATCGACGGCAGGGCGCGGGGGATGGTGAGGAGGGCGGCGGTGGACGTTCTCGATGCCCCGGTCGAGACGAACAGCTCGCGCAGTGCGCCTTCGCTCGACGCGAGACCCACCGAGACCGCGACGAAGATCGGGAAGTAGACCGCGAGGGCGGCGATCGCGACCGGTCCGGAGTCGCGGCCGGCGACGACGAGCACGACCGGCCCGATCGCGACCCACGGGGCGGAGTTGGCGAGCGCGGCGATCTGGTCGACGACGCGGCGCAGCGGGCGCACCTGGTGGGCGACGAGCGCCGACACCGCGGCGAGGAGCCCGCCGATCAGCAACCCGGTGGCGGCGGCGCCGAAGGTGACGGATGCCGCGCGCATCGAGCGCGCGAGGGTCGCCGGATCGAGCACGGCGGCGACGGCATCGCCGGGTCCGATCACGAAGCCGTTCGCGAGCCCGAGGCGCGCCGCGGCCTCCCAGGCGGCGAGCAGGATCACGACGCCGAGGGCGTGCACGGCGATCGTGCGCGCACGCGCCGGGAGGCGGGCGGCCGCCGGCCGCGCGGTCTCACGACTCGGCAGGAGCCGGCGCACCGGCGTGAGCACCCCGGTCATCGGGCCGCTCCGACCGTGCCGCGCTCGTGATCGGGGAAGACGTCGGTGTAGGTCTCGCCCGGAAGGTAGGGATACCGCGACTCGAGGTCGTCGGGCAGCTCGACGCCGAGGCCGGGACCCGTCGGCGGGCCGAGTCGCCCCTCCCGGATCGCGGAGAAGCCCAGGTCGGGAGCGAGGTCGTCGACGAGGGGCTGGTACGGATCGAGGTCGTACTCGACGAGCGGCACCCCCGCCGCGGCGGCCCAGTGCAGGTTCGCGGCGAGCCCGACGGCCGTCGGGCCGCCGACGTGCGGATACACCGGGATGCCGGCATCCGCCGCGATCCGCGCGACCTCGAGGCTTGCCAGCACGCCGCCGCAGATCGAGGCGTCGGGCTGGAAGATCCACGAGCCGCCGGTGCGGGCGAGCGCCGCGAACTGTCGCGGCGAGTAGACGCGCTCGCCGACCGCGATCGGGATCGGGCTGCGCTCGGCCAGCCAGGTGAGCGCAGCGGTGTCGTACTGCGGCAGCGGCTCCTCGAAGAACGTCACCCCGAGCGGTGCGACTCGTTCGGCGAGGGTGAGGGCCGTGCGGGCGTCGTGGAACCAGTAGGAGTCGACGCCGATCCGCACGTCGGGTCCGACCCGGTCGCGCACGGTCCGCACGACGTCGACATCCGCCTCGAGCTCCCGGCCGAGCCGCACCTTCACCGTGCCGATCCCGGCGGCGACGGCCGCGTCGAAGTAGGCGGCGTGCCAAGCGGCGCTCTCGTCGAACATCGTCGTGCCGGTGCCGTACAGCGGCATCGCGTCGGGCGAGCCGCCGAGCAGCTGCCAGACGGGAGCGTCGAGCGAACGGCCGAGGATGTCCCACAGCGCGAGCTCGACGGCGGCGATCGTCTGCGACGTGAGCCCGTCCCAGCCGAGGTAGCCGTCCATGCGGGTGCGCAGGTCGGCCAGCCGGGAGCGCACCTCGCGGGGCTCCCGGCCGACCAGAACCGGCGCGCAGACATCCCGGATCGCTGCCGCGAACACCGAGGGGTAGCTGTGACCCCAGTTGGTGCTCGCCTCTCCCCATCCCACGAGACCGGTGTCGGTCTCGATGCGCACGAGAGCGAAGCTGCGCATCATCGGCGGATCCGCTTTGCGGTAGCCGAGCGAGACGGGCGCGACCCGGGTGATCCTCATCCGGCGAGCAGCTTGTGCGCGGCGATCATGTACGACGTGTCGACGAACTCCGACACCGGGGGCAGCCCCGTCTCGCCGGCGGCCTCGTAGCTCACGAAGACGTTGTTCTCCATGTACTCCGGGTCGACGCTGAGGATGCCGACGCTGTCGGTGAAGTCGTTCTCGATGAGCGCGATGTAGGCCGCGTTCGCCTCGGTGGCGAAGTCGGCATCCAGCCCGCTGTCGAGTGCGTACTCGTCGACCGTCAGCGACACCCCGAGGGCCGGGTCGTCGATGTTCTTCTGCGCGCCCTTGATGAGCGCCGACAGCGCCGCAGCGACGGTGTCGGGGTTCTCCTCGAGGTAGGCCCGCGAGGCGAAGATCACGTCGCCGTAGGCCGAGAGGCCGAACTCGGTGAAGGTCTGCGAGGTCACGTCCTCGCCGGCCTGCCGCAACTGGATGGGCTGGTTGGAGATGTACGAGGTGATGACGTCGACCTCGCCCGCGACGAGCGGCTGCGGGTCGTAGCCCATCGGCACGAAGGTGTAGTCGACCGGGAGGCCGTTGATGCCGAAGATGGCGTCGATGCGGATCTGGTCGCCCTGGATGCCGCCGATGCGCTTGCCGACGAGATCTTCGGGGCCGGTGATCTCGGTCGACGACATCCAGGTGTACGCCGACGGCGATGCGTAGTACATCGCCCCGATCACGACGTAGTCGGCGCCTTCGGCGTTCGCCTGCACGAGCTGCAGCTCGTCCGAGGCGAGGCCGATGTCGGCCTGTCCTGCCGCGAGAACCTGCGCGACACCGGGCGTGTTCGGCCCGCCGTGCACGAACTCGGCCTCGATGCCGGCGTCGGCGAAGTAGCCCTCGCTGTCGGCGATGTAGAGGGCCGCCCACTCGACGTCGGGCACCCAGTTGAGGGCGAAGCGAACGGTCTCGAGTTCGCCGTCGCCGGTCTCGGCCGGTTCTGCCGCGCAGCCCGCGAGCAGGGCGAGGGCGCTGGATGCGGCCAGCAGCGCGACGGCGCCTCGACGTCGGCCGGGGGAGATCGTGCGGGGGGAGAGTTTCATGGCTGTGCCTTTCGTGGTGGGTTGGTGGAGCGGTGCGGTGCGAGGGAGGGGATCAGGACCGGGGGGCGGGGGCGTCGACGCCGAGTTCGTGCTCGACCCGGCGCACGAGGTCGACGAAGGCCGGACTCGTGAGGTGCTCGGGACGCCGCGGCTTCTCGATGTCGACCGGGATGCGCGCGACCACCCGGGCCGGGCGGGGACTCATCACGACGATCTCGTCGCTCAGCAGCACGGCCTCGGTGATCGAGTGCGTCACGAGCAGGGTGGTCGTCGGCTGGTCCTGCCAGACCGGCGGCAGCTCGAGGTTGAGCCGGCGCCGGGTGAGTTCGTCGACCGCCCCGAACGGCTCGTCGAGCAGCAGCAGCCGCGGGCGAGTGACGAGGCACCGCGCGATCGCGGCGCGCTGGCGCATCCCGCCCGAGAGCTGCGCCGGACGGGCGCGTTCGAAGCCCGCGAGCCCGACGAGGGCGAGCAGGGCCGCGATCCGCTCGGGGTCGTGCGGCCGACCGGTGAGCTTCAGGGCGAGCGCGAGATTCGACTCCACCGTGCGCCAGGGCAGCAGCGACGCATCCTGGAACGCGACGGCGATGTCGCCACGCGCTCGGGTCGCGTCGGGGGCGGCGCCGTCGATGCTCACCTCGCCGGTCGTGGCGGTGTCGAGCCCGGCGATGATCCGCAGCAGCGTCGACTTGCCGCATCCCGAAGGGCCGACGAGCGCCGTCGTCGTACCGGGTCGCAGTTCGAGGTCCACTGAGTCGATCGCCTGCACCGCACGCGGCCCGGAGCCGTAGCGCTTGCTCACCGCGTCGATCTGCACGGCGGGTCCGGCTCCGCGCGCGACCGCGGCGGCCGAGGTGAGGGTCGTGCTCATCGCGACGCCGCCACCCGGGCGCCCTCGCGCTCGGCGTTCGGGTTGAGCACGCCGGCGCGGGTGCCCGCGAGTTTCGCGCGGATGTGCTCGGTCGCCGACACCGGAGCGTAGAGCGGTTCCTCCCCGTCGGCCAGCAGCTGCGGTAGCGGCTCGATCACGGTGTCCCAGTTGCTGCCGTGGAAGTAGGCGACGCTGCGTCGGCGTTCGATGGTGCCGTCGATCACCGGGGGCTTGACGCGGTGGAGGGTCGACATCCAGTGCTCGTTCGTCCAGCGGGTCATCACGTCGCCGAGGTTCACCAGCAGCGCCCCCTCGTCGGGCGAGACGTCGTACCAGCCGCCGTCGGTGCCGAGCACCTGGAGCCCGCGCACCCGATCGGCCCAGAGCACGGTGATCACGCCGAAGTCGGTGTGCTCGCCCATGCCGCGCAGTTCGCCGTCGAGTTGCACCTGCATGCCCGGCGTGAGCGCGTAGTTGTTCATGCGTAGAGTGCCGGTGGCGCGGTCGAAGAGCGAGGCGACGAGTTCATCGGACAGCCCGAGGGCGTCCGCGCTGATCTCGACGAGCACCTCGGCGACGCGGCGGGCTTCGGCCAGATACGTCGTCACCTGCTCGGGGAAGTCGGGGAGGTCAGGCCAGACGTTCGCCTGGTACTGCTCCTCGAGCAGGTCGGCCCCCGGGTAGTCGTCGACGGTCAGACCGACGTTGAAGGCCTCGAAGAAGTCGTTCATCTTGTTGGCCGGCTCGACGCCGAGACTCAGGCTCGTGGCCTCCGACTTCGGCGGCGAGTAGCCCCGGTTGACGCCGGGCGGGGTGCGGTAGGCGAGCTTCTGCTCGGCGTCGAGGCCGAGGAAGAAGGCATCGGATGCCGACGCGAGCCCGGCGATGACCTCGTCGGGGACGCCGTGCCCGTGGATCTGGATGAAGCCCACCTCACGGCAGGCGCGATCGAAATCGCGGGCGACGGCGGCGCGGGCCGCGTCGTCGGCCGAGGAGGTGGAGGGGGTGAGATAGGGCGAGATGTCGATCGCCGGAACGCTGAATGCCACGGTACGTCTGTCCTTTTCGACCAGGCGGATGAGGGCAGCCCACGAGAGGGCTGCGCACTTCCCGTCTTCCGGTCATGGCTCGACGTGAGGTCGAGGCTCCAGGAACACCAAGTGACGAGACCCAGAGTGGGCCCGTCCTGTTTCGTCGGCGTTTCGTGACCGTTTCCCGGTAGTAACTTCTGGCCTCCGGCGCCCTCTGCCGGCCGATCGGCCACGCATGCTGAAGAGATGACCGCTGCCGACCGCCACGTTCGCGCGTGGCTGCGTGCCCCCGCGGACGGGTTCGTGTCGCAGTTCGGCGATGACGGTCCGTTCGGCGGGTTGACGCAGTGGGTGCGCGCCGCGGGCCCGGCGCTCGACCTCCACCTCTGGTCGGATGCGTCGGCCGCGATGCATCGCGCGCGCGTCGTGACGGGGACGGTGGGCCTGATCGACCTCGCCTGGTCACCCCACCGGTTCCGCATCGCCGCACGTCGCCCGTTCACCCGCGTCGCGGGCGGCTGGCTCGACGATGCCTGGCATCCGACCCGGGCGGCGGCCGAACGGGTGCGGCGTGCGGTGGCGTTCGGCGAGGTCGCTCGCGGGCTCGCCGCCTCCCGCGCCGCCTTCGGCATCGCCGCGCTCACCGGCCTCGGGATCGTCACCCAGGAGTACGCGCCGGTGCTCGCGGCACCGCTCGAAGCCACTCCCGAGGTCGCGGAGATCCGTCACGCGCTGATGCCCCCGCCGATCCCCGGCGGCGAACCGTTCTTCGCCTCGGCCCCCGACGCGGTCGCGGTCGGCGCCGACGGCGTGATCGAGTTCGTGCGCGTCTACTCGGCGCGGGCGCCGGAGTTGCGCTTCGCCGCAGCCCAAGCGGTCGCCGACCTCGACCTCTTCGCCGCGCTCGACCCGGCGTCCCGCCGCGATCAACTGGGGCACTTCGACCGGGTGGTCGCTGCGCGCGCCCGCTTGGGGCTCCCGACGACCCGGCGGGCCGCCGTCGACGTGCCGGCCCGAGCGCGGATCCTCGCGTCGGCCGATCTGTCACCACGTCTCGAGGAACAGTTCCGGTCGGTGCAGACGCGGCTCGTCGAACGCGGACTGCTGCGGGAGCGGGCGCTCCGGGTGGAGGTCGTCGAGGCGGTTAGCCTGGCGGTATGAGCATGTCCGCCCCCGCGTCCTCCCCGGTCGCCCCGGCGAGCACCTCGCCGAAGAGCCGCGCCGGTCAGGCGCAGGGCGGCGACGGCCTGCCGGTCGTCACCTGGAGCTGACCCGGTGACCGAGCACGTCCTCGACAATCCGGTCTGGCATTCCCTCACCGGACCGCTCGCGCATCTCTCCCGACGGGAGGGAACCGCGATCGGGTTCGATCCCGAGGTCTCGCCGTTCGTCGGCAGCGCGACCGACGGCGACGAGGCCTGGCGTGACCTGCTGCGGCTCGTCGGACCCGGGGGCACCGGGGTGATCGCGGGGTCGCCGCTGCCGCTGCCCAACGGGCTGTCCGTGCCGTTCCACGGGACCGGCTTCCAGATGCTCGCCGAGACCTGGGCTCCGGAGGCCGACCCCGGCACGGTGGATCTGGGACCCGAGGACGCCGCCGACATGCTCGACCTCGTCGAGCGCACCAAGCCCGGCCCGTTCCAGCCGCGCACCCACGAAGTCGGGCGGTACGTCGGCATCCGCCTCGACGGTCGCCTGGTCGCGATGGCGGGGGAGCGGCTGCACCCGCCGGGATTCACCGAGATCAGCGCCGTCTGCACCGATCCTGACGTGCGCGGGCAGGGGCTCGCGCAACGGGTGATGTCGACGATCGGTGCCGGCATCCGCGCGCGCGGCGAGACGCCGATGCTGCACGTGGCCGGGTTCAACGAGAACGCGATCCGGCTCTACCGGCGGATGGGATTCGTCGTGCGTCGCGAGATCGAGTTCGCCGGCTTCACGGTGCCTCCGGCCTAGCCTCCACTCGCGCGAGCGCGCCCGCGCCCCGGATCGGGGAGAATGGAAGGATGTCCGCGCCCGAAGTGAATGCGCACCTGCCGATCTGGCAACGTGCCGTGACCTACGCGGCGATCGGCGCGACCCACGACGACGAGTTCCTGCGCTACCCGCCGAAGGGGTACCGGGCGATCGAACGCAAGGTGCGTCTCGGGCACGGTGAGGAGCGCTGGCATCACGCCTGGACTGAGACGCTGAGCCTCGGCATCCAGCGCCGTTCGGGGCTGCGGGTGACGCGCGTCGACGCGCCCGCCGAGGTGATGGAGAACACCTATACGCCGGTGACGTTCGACGATGACGGGCAGCCCGTGCACCCCGCGTCCACCACCTCCGGCGAACAGGTCTACGCCGACACCGGTGCCCAGCTCGTGCGACCCGGCGACACCGCCGTGCTGCTGCTCGGCTGGGGACGGCTGAGCCTGCGCATCCCGGTGCGGATCGTCTACCTGGTCGACGAGCCGACCCGCCGGGGCTTCGCCTACGGCACCCTGCCCGGGCATCCCGAGAGCGGCGAGGAGGCCTTCATCGTCGAACGCCGCGACGACGACTCGGTGTGGCTGACCATCCGCGTCCTCTCCCGGCCGGGGCACCCCGCGCTGTGGGCGGTCTCCCCGCTGCTGCGTCTCGTGCAGGCGATCTTCCTGTCGCGGTACGAACACGCGCTCACCCGTCCGCTCGGCTGAGCCGACCGTGCCCTCCGCGCTCCCGATCGCCGACCCGGCCCCCGCCGACGGACTGCTGCCGTCGAGCGTCGCCGACGGCGCCGGCGAGCGCGACTTCGGCGTGTACGTTCACGTGCCGTTCTGCCGCGTGCGCTGCGGGTACTGCGACTTCAACACCTACACGGCGGCCGAGATCCGCGGCGTGAAGCAGTCGGACTACGCGGGGCAGGCGATCGCCGAGGTCGCGCTCGCCGCCGACGTGCTGCGCCGAGCCGACCTGCCGACCCGGGCGGCGCAGACGGTGTTCTTCGGCGGCGGGACCCCGACACTGCTGCCGGTCGCGGATCTCGCCGCGATGCTCGCCGCGGTGAAGGACGCCTGGGGGCTCGCTCCGGGGGCCGAGGTCACGACCGAGGCGAACCCCGACTCGGTCGACGCCGCGTCGTTGCTCGCCGTGAAGCGCGCCGGCTTCACCCGCGTCAGCTTCGGGATGCAGTCCGCCGTGCCGCACGTGCTCGCGACCCTCGAGCGCACCCACGATCCGGCGCGCGTCCCGCTCGTCGTGCAGTGGGCGCGGGATGCCGGGCTGCAGGTCAGTCTCGACCTCATCTACGGCACGCCCGGGGAGTCGCTGGGTGACTGGGCGGCCTCCCTCGACCTCGCGCTCGCGCAGAACCCCGACCACCTCAGCGCCTACGCCCTCATCGTCGAGGACGGCACCAAGCTCGCCCGGCAGATCTCCCGCGGCGAGGTGGCGCCGCCCGACGACGACCTGCAGGCCGACATGTACGACCTCGCCGACGCCTCGCTCGCCGCCGCCGGGTTCGGCTGGTACGAGGTCAGCAACTGGGCCCGTTCTGCCGAGAACCGCAGTCGGCACAACCTCGCCTACTGGACCGGCCAGGACTGGTGGGGGATCGGACCCGGCGCGCACAGCCACGTCGGCGGCGTGCGCTGGTGGAACGTGAAGCACCCCGCCGCCTACGCGTCGCGGCTCGCGGCGAACGAATCCCCCGCGGCGGGACGCGAGACGCTCGACCCCGAGACCCGTCGCGTCGAGGCCGTGCTGCTGCGGTCGCGGGTGAGCGACGGACTGCCGACATCCCTGCTCGACGCCGCCGGACGCACCGCCGTCGCGGGACTCATCGCCGACGGGCTCGTCGAGGGCGCCGCGGCGCTGAAGGGCCGCGTCGTGCTGACCCGGTCGGGGCGGCTGCTGGCGGATGCCGTCGTGCGACGGCTCCTCGCGGACTGACCCCCGGCGCCCTACCGCACGAAGTCGATCGCGAACGGGTAGCGGTAGTACGCGCCCTCGTTCGTCGCCCGCGCGGCGAGGATGCCGAACACGACACTCAGTGCCCACGCCGCGACGAGGATCACGAGTCCGACCCCGACCACGCTCGTCACGACCCCCACCACCTGGGCGATCGCCAGCGTGAGTTGGAAGTTGAGGGCGGCCACCGCGTGGTGGCGCACGAACGGGCCGCGATCCTTCAGCAGCAGGTAGCCGACGAGCGGGGCGACCCAGCCGAAGAAGATGCCGCCGATGTGCACGAGCACCGACCAGGTCTTCTCATCGGCGGGACTCAGCGGCGGAGCGGGCTGCGAGTAGGGGCCGGGTGCGCTCATGTGCGCCATTAAAGCAAGGAAGCCGGACCCGAGGGCCCGGCTTCCGTGCGCGACGCGCTTACTTGATGAAGCGGATGTTGACCGGGTAGCGGTAGCTGCCGCC
>NZ_JBIIAW010000066.1:0-17897 GCF_044239695.1 Pseudolysinimonas sp.
GTCTCGGCTGCGAACTGGTCGCCGTCGCCGTGTCGGGCGGGGCGCCGGCGTCGGCCGCCGTCGAGCGTGTCGCGGCGGCTCTCGCGGAGGCGGGGTTGCCGGCCGACGGCACCGCGGCACCGGCGATCGACTTCGCCCAACGCGCCGGGGTGCCGGTGGCCGCGCTGCTGCGGGCGGAGGCACGTGAGGTGCGTCGCGACGCCCAGGCCGCAGTGCGGATGCGGATCGCCGCGCTCGGCACCCGCCTGCTGCTCCCGCTCGGGCTGTGCGTGCTTCCGGCGTTCGTCGCGCTCGGTGTCGCGCCCCTCCTGCTGGCGATGATCGGCTCGACCCTCGACGTGCTGTGACTGCTCTTCGTCATAGCGGGTTCTCTGACCCCGGGGAACCTCGCGCGTGGGGTTCCCTGGGGTCGCAACACCCTCTCGCGAGGGAAGTCGGGCCGGGACGCGGCGCGTCCTGCACAGGCTCGGCACGGTCTGGATCCGGTCATCCTTCGAGCTGGCGGGACGCCGTCGACGGGGCGGCGCGCACGCTGGACGTGCTCGTGCCCCGGAGCCCGCGAGAGCGGGAGAGTAAGAGGTACGTGATGCGTCAGAGGATTCAGCGGATGGCGGCGCGGCTGCGTGATGACGCCGGTGCAGCGACGGCGGAGTACGCGATCGTCATCATGGCGGCCGTCGGGTTCGCCGGGCTGCTCGTGGTCATCCTGCGGTCGGGCGAGGTGCAGGCGATCCTGACCGATCTCGTGCAGCGCGCGCTCAACTCGGCCGGATGACCGGCGGCGGGTGGCGGGGCGATCGGGGGAGCGCGACCGCCGAGTTCGCGCTCGCGTTCCCCGCGGTGCTCGGCGTCGTCGCGCTGCTCCTCGGCGGCGTGCAGGTCACCGCGCTCCAGGTGCGGGTGCAGGATGCTGCGGCCGACGCCGCCCGCGGTCTCGGGCGCGGCGACTCGGCGTCGGCGGTGGCGGCGCGGCTCGAGCGCCAGGTGCCGGGTGCGGGGTTGAGCGACTGGGCCGACGGCGACCTGCGCTGTGTGCGGGTCGAGGTGGCTCCGATCGGCCCGGTAGCCGTGCTCGGCCTGAGGGCGAGGGCGGGAGCGTGCGCCCTCGACGACCGGCCGTAGCGGGGGAGCGCGGCTCGGGCGGCATCCTCGCCCTCACCGCGCTCGCGATGCTGACCGTGCTGACCCTCGCGGCAGTGGGGGTCGGCTCGGCGCTCGCCGCCCGTCAGCGCGTGATCGCGGCCGCCGACGCCGGCGCGCTCGCCGCGTCGGACACCGCGCTCGGCATCCTCCCGGGGGTTCCGTGCGAGGCGGCCCGGACGGTCGTCGCGTCGTACGGCGCGACGGTCGCCCGGTGCGAGGTCGACGGGGTGGTCGCCACGGTCGTGGTGTCGGCGCCGATCGCGGGTGTCACGGTGACGGCGACCGCCCGCGCGGGCCCGCCGCCTGGGGCTAACTGACCGGAACTTCGAGGTGCTTGTCGAGGTCGAACTCGCCGGCGAGCGCCGCGGCGTCGATCTGCTCCTGGTTCGGCAGCGACGGGGTGCCGTGGGTGTGGAAGGTCGGGATGGTCTTCGCTCCCCACGCCTGGCCCTTCGCCCGCTCGGCCTGAGTCCACTCGACGACCGGCCAGTCCGGGTCCATCAGCAGCCGGGCGCCGGCGTTGGCGAACTCGATGCGGTTGCCCCCGGGCTCCCAGACGTAGAGGAAGAAGGTCTGGTTGATCGCGTGCTTGTAGGGCCCGTACTCGATGTGGATGCCGTTCTCCAGGAAGATGTCCGCCGCCTTGAGGATGTCCTCGCGGGTGTCGGTCGCGAACGCGAAGTGGTGGAACCGGGCCTTCGCGCCCGAGAAGTCCGCGGAGTACACGACGTCGTACGACTTCTGCGCGAAGCGGAACCACCAGGCTCCGAAGCCGCCGTCGTCGAGGCGGACCCGCTCGGATTCGCGGCTGCGCATCACGTCGCGCCAGAACTCGCCGTTCGCGTTCACGTCGGAGCACAGGTAGTTGATGTGGTCCATGCGGCGGGTGTTGACGCCCCGGCCCGGGAACCTCGACGCCTGGTTCTTCAGCGCGGGCCGGTCGAGCTCGTCGGGCACGTAGAGCTCGGTGTCGTAGTGGATCGCCATCGCGTGGCCGTCGGGATCGGTGAAGGCGAAGCTGCGGCCGATGCCGACCTCGGGGTCGCGCCAGCCGAGCCCGAGCCCGGCATCCGTGATCGCCGCCACCTTGCGGTCGAGGGCTTCCTGGCTGGTCGCACGGAACATCGTGCGTCCGACCCCGTTGGTGTCGGACCGGGTGAGCTTCACCGTGTAGTTCTGGTACTCGTCCCAGCAGCGCAGGTACGCCGACTCCGACGTCTCGGCGACGACCCGCATCGCGCAGAGTTCGGAGAAGAACCAGAGGCTCTCGTCGAACTTCGGAGTGAACAACTCGACCTGTCCCATGTGTGCGAGGTCGTTGTTGGCGGGGTCGGACATCAGCGTCTCCTTCGGGAATGTGACAGTTCGGAGATTAGGACGGAGCTCCCCGTCGTCGGCAGGACCAAAGTCCCTACGTCGATAGTGATGCCGGTGGAACCGTGGAGCCGTCACGACGACACCCGTTCGACGAGGAGGCCGACATGTCCCGAACCCTGCGCACCCGAGTGGCGATCGTGGGGGCCGGCCCCGCCGGGCTCCTGCTCTCGCAGCTGCTCGCCAACGACGGCATCGAGTCCGTCATCGTCGATCAGCGCACGCGCGCCGACATCGAGGGCACGGTGAAGGCCGGCACGCTCGAGTACGGCACGGTGCAGTTCCTCATCCAGTCCGGCTCCACGCCGCACGCCGCGACCGTCGCGGAACGCCACGACGGCATCGAGGTCTGGTTCGACGGCGAACCCCACCGGCTCGACTTCCCGGCGCTGACCGGCCGGCACGCGTACCTGTACCCCCAGCACTCGGTGCTCATCGACCAGATCGCGACGCGGCTCGGCGCCGGTCAGGACCTGCGGTTCGAGACCACCGCCGTCGCCGTCATCGACAGCGACCAGCCGGTGCTCCGCGTCCAGGATGCCGAGGGCGCCTACGACATCGTGTGCGACTTCCTCGTCGGCGCCGATGGGGCGCGGTCGATCGTGCGTCCGGTCGTGACCGGCTCCTCGCACGGCGGCTACTTCCGCGAGTACCCGTACGCGTGGTTCGGCATCCTCGCGGCGACGACCCGGGTGTCGAAGGAGCTGATGTACTCGGCGTCGCCCGACGGATTCGCCCTCATCAGCCAGCGCACCGACACGCTGCAGCGCCTGTACTTCCAGTGCGATCCCGAGACCGACCCCGACGCCTTCACCGAGGCGGAGTTGTGGGCCGAGCTGCAGCGGCGGATCCCGGGCAAGACCCTGCAGCAGGGGCCGATCACGCGGCGCGACGTGTTGCGGTTCCGCAGCTTCGTGGCGAGCACGCTGCGCCGCGGCCGGATCGCGATCGTCGGCGACGCGGCGCACACGGTTCCGCCGACCGGGGCGAAGGGGATCAACATGGCGGTCGCCGACGTCGTGCTTCTCGCGGGCAGCCTCCGCGAGCTGCTGCTGTACGGCGACGAGCGCCCGATCGACGGGTTCAGCGACCGGGCGATGAAGCGGATCTGGTCGTCGCAGCACTTCTCCTGGTGGATGACGAGCATGACCCACCGCGCCCCCGACGCCGACGAGTTCGATCGGCACCGCCAGCTCGGCGAGCTGCGCACGCTGTTCTCGTCGGAGGGCGGTCGGCGCTATCTCGCGGAGTACTACGTGGGGTGGCCGTTCGAGACCGTCGACGGGATCTGGTCGGCACCGCTTCCCGCTGTCGCGGCCTGAGCCTCGTTCGTCCGCGCCGTCACCCCGGGTGGGACGCTGACGGCCAAGCCCGGTCTTCGTGTGTAGGGTGTGCTCCGGACAGAAGGAGAACCGTGCCCGAGTCGAAGACCGCCGGACGCATCCTGGTCATCGTGGAGTCGCCCGCCAAGGCGAAGACGATCGGCCAGTACCTCGGCGACGGCTTCGAGGTGCTCGCCTCGGTCGGCCACATCCGCGATCTGGTGGAGCCGAAGAACCTCCCGCCGGAGCTGAAGAAGGGGTCGCTGGGCAAGTTCTCGATCGACGTCGAGAACGGCTTCGCTCCCTATTACGTGGTCAGCGAAGAGAAGAAGCGCACGGTCGCCGACCTCAAGAAGGCGCTGAAGAACGCCGACGCGCTCTACCTCGCGACAGATGAGGACCGCGAGGGCGAAGCCATCGCGTGGCACCTGCTGGATGAGCTCAAGCCCAAGGTCCCGGTCAAGCGCATGGTGTTCCACGAGATCACCCAGGAAGCCATCCAGCGTGCGCAGGAGAACACCCGCGACATCGACACCGCGCTCGTCGACGCGCAGGAGACCCGCCGCATCCTCGACCGTCTCTACGGCTTCGAGGTCAGCCCGGTGCTCTGGCGCAAGGTCGGTCCGGGCCTGTCCGCCGGCCGGGTGCAGTCGGCCGCCACCCGGCTCGTCGTCGACCGGGAGCGCGAACGGCTCGCCTTCGTCTCCGCCGTCTACTGGGATCTCACCGCCGAACTCGGGCACGAGAAGGAGACCTTCCAGGCGAAGATGGTGCGCCTCGACGGCAAGCGCATCGCTTCCGGCCGCGACTTCGACGACCGCGGCGTGCTCACCGGCGACGTGGTGGCGCTCGACGAGGCCGCCGCCGAGAAGCTGGCCTCCGCCCTGCGCGCCGACACGGCATCCTTCGCGGTCACCAACCTCGAGACCAAGCCCTACACGCGCCGTCCCGCCGCGCCGTTCACCACGAGCACCCTCCAGCAGGAGGCCGCGCGCAAGCTGCGGTTCTCGGCCCGCCAGACGATGAGCGTCGCGCAGGGGCTCTACGAGAACGGCCACATCACCTATATGCGCACCGACTCGCCGAACCTGTCGCAGCAGGCGGTGGATGCGGCGCGCAACCAGGCGGCGCAGTTGTACGGCGCCGAGACGGTTCCCGAGAAGCCGCGCGTCTACACCGGCAAGAGCAAGAACGCGCAGGAGGCCCACGAAGCCATCCGCCCGGCCGGGGACGTCTTCAAGACCCCCGCCGAATTGAGCACGGTGCTGCGCGGCAACGACTTCAAGCTGTACGACCTGATCTGGAAGCGCACGGTCGCCTCGCAGATGGCCGACGCCCGCGGCTCGACGGCATCCGTCACGATCGCCGGACAGACCGAGGATGCCGGGACGCCTGAGTTCACCGCATCCGGCACCGTCATCACCTTCCGGGGCTTCCTCGCCGCCTATGAGGAAGGCAAGGACGAGGCCCGCGACCCCGAGGCCAAGACGGACGACGACGAGAAGCGCCTGCCGAACCTGACGATCGGCGAGGTGCTCACCCTCGAGCAGCTGGAGGCGAAGGGTCACGAGACCTCCCCGCCGCCGCGCTACACCGAGGCGAGCCTCGTGAAGACGCTCGAAGAGCTGGGGATCGGCCGTCCGTCGACGTTCGCGAGCATCATCTCGACGATCATCGACCGCGGCTACGTCACCCCGCGCGGCACGGCCCTCGTGCCGAACTGGATCGCGTTCAGCGTCGTGCGGTTGCTCGAAGACCACTTCGCGGATCTCGTGCAGTACGACTTCACCGCCGAGATGGAGGAGGACCTCGACCGCATCGCCGGCGGCGAGGAGAGCCGCGTCGACTGGCTCACCGGCTTCTACTTCGGCAACGCCACCCACCGCGGCCTGCGCACGGTCGTCGACAACCTCGGTGAGATCGACGCGCGCGACATCAACTCGGTGAAGCTCGCCGGCGACATCACGCTGCGCATCGGCAAGTACGGCCCCTACCTCGAGACGCCCGACCCGGAGTCGGCCGACGGCACGCCGCGCCGCGTCAACGTGCCGCCGGAGCTGGCCCCCGACGAACTCACCCCCGCGAAGGCGAAGGAGCTCATCGAGGCGCCTGTCGTCGGCGACCGCATCCTCGGGGTGAACCCCGAGACCGGCAAGCAGATCGCGGCGAAGGACGGCCGGTACGGACCCTATGTGACCGAGCTCGAACCCGAGCCGGAGCCCGCGCCCGAGCCGGCGCCCGTCGCCGAAGCTGCTCCCGGCGAGAAGCCGAAGCGGGCCCCCGCGAAGAAGAAGACGCCCGCGGTGAAGCCGCGCACGGCATCCCTCTTCAAGTCGATGGACCCGATGACGGTCGACCTCGAGACCGCGCTCAAGCTGCTGAGCCTGCCGCGCGTCGTCGGGCAGGATCCCGAGACCGGGGTCGACATCACGACGCAGAACGGGCGCTACGGTCCGTACCTGAAGAAGGGCACCGACTCGCGTTCGCTCGAGTCGGAAGAGCAGATCTTCGACCTCACGCTCGACAAGGCCCTCGAGATCCTCGCGTCTCCGAAGTACGGCGCCGCCCGCACCTCGAGCGCGCTCAAGGAGTTCGACGCCGACCCCGAGTCGGGCAAGCCGATCCGCATCCGCGACGGCCGGTTCGGGGCGTACGTCACCGATTCGATCACCAACGTCACGATCCCGCGCGGTGAGGACATCGAGTCGATCGACTTCGAGCGGGCGGTGCAGATGCTCGCCGACAAGCGTGCGAAGGGTCCGGTCGTCAAGAAGAAGCCCGCTGCCCGTCGCGCTCCCGCGAAGAAGAAGTAGGCCCGCCTCGCCCGCCCTCGCGGGTTGAGTGCCGGCGCAGCCGGTGTATCGAAACCGCCCCCGGGCAACTCGTCGGCTGGGTTTCGATACACCCGCGCGATGCGCGGGCACTCAACCCGCGGTGGGGGCGGTGCCACCTACGCTGTGGGTATGAGCTGGGACGACCTCACCGGGCAGGCCGAGGCCGTCGCGCAGCTCCGTGCCGCGGCCGCCGGTGACGGCCTCACGCACTCGTGGCTCCTCACCGGGCCTCCTGGGTCCGGGCGCTCGGTGCTGGCGTACGCCTTCGCGTCGGCGCTGATCGCGCGTCCCGGCGACGAGGAGGCCACCGACGCGCAGGTCGAGGCCCGCACGCATCCCGACCTCGGCGTGCTGAGCACGGAGGGCGTCACGATCCTGCGCAAGGACGTGAAGGACTTCGTCACCCAGAGCTACTTCTCGCCGTCGGTGGGCCGCTACCGCGTCATGGTGATCGAGGATGCCGACCGCATGGCCGAGCTCTCCAGCAACGTGCTGCTGAAGGCGCTCGAGGAACCGCCGCCGCGCACCATCTGGATCCTCTGCGCGCCGAGCGACGCCGACCTGCTGCCGACCGTGCGCAGCCGTGTGCGCACGGTGCGACTGCGGGTGCCCGCCGTCGACGAGGTCGCCGAGCTGATCTCCCGCCGCGACGGCATCAGCCTGCCCGACGCGACCCGCGCCGCGCGCGAGGCGCAGAGCCACATCGGGATGGCGCATCGCCTCGCGACGAACGCCGAGGCGCGCACGCGGCGGGCCCGCACCCTCGAGCTCGCGCTCGGCATCCGCAGCGTGTCGGGGGCCGTGCTCGCGGCCGCCGAGTTGCTCGAGGTCGCCGGGGCCGACGCGAAGGCGATCACCGAGGAACGCGACGCCGAGGAGCGCGAGTCGGCCCTGCGCTCGCTCGGCATCGAACCGGGTGGCACGGTCCCCCCGGGCCTGCGCGCGCAGTTGAAGAGCCTCGAAGAGGATCAGAAGCGCCGGGCCACGCGGTCGCTGCGCGACGGGCTCGACCGCATCCTGGTCGATCTGCTGTCGCTGTACCGCGACATCCTGCTACTGCAGTTGGGGGTGGGCAGCGATCCGGTGAATCTCGCCATCTACTCCGCACTGGAGGCCGCGGCCCGGGCGACCACGCCGGCTGCGACGCTCGCCACCCTCGACGCCATCACCGAGGCGCGCACGCGCATCGAAGGCAACGTCGCTCCCGCTCTCGCTCTCGAGGCGATGCTGATCACCGCGGTGCGCGACGCCGCGCCGTCGCGATAGGACCCGATGAAACGCCTCGCTCTCGCCCTGGTCGGCGCCGTCGCCGTGACCACCCTCCTCTCCGGATGCCTCCAGTGGTTCCAGCCGCCGACCATCGAGTCGACGTCGCAGCCCACGAACGAGGAGGTCGCCGCCGACCTCGTCGAGTACTACCACCAGGTGCTCACCTGGCAGTCCTGCGGCGGCGGGCTGCTGTGCACGACCGCGCGCGCCCCGATGGACTGGGCGAACCCGGCGGAGGCCGAGATCGAGCTCGCGCTCGTGCGGCACCCGGCGACCGGTACGAAGCTCGGTTCGCTGCTGGTGAACCCCGGCGGCCCCGGAGGATCCGGCTACGACTTCGTCTACGACAGCGTCGACTACGCGACGAGCGCGACGCTGCAGGGCAGCTACGACATCGTCGGCTTCGACCCCCGCGGGGTCGGGCGCTCCTCGGCCGTCTCCTGCTACGACGACCCCGCGTTCCTCGACACGTTCAACTACGGCGACGGCACGACCGACGAGGCCGGCCCGATCGGGTCGGACGCCTGGATCGCCGATCTCGCCGAGTCGAACGCCGAGTTCGCGGCGGCCTGCCTGGAGTTCACCGGTCCGCTGCTGCAGTTCGTCGACACCGTCAGCGCGGCCCGTGACCTCGACCTGCTGCGGGCGGTGCTCGGCGACGAGAAGCTCAACTTCCTCGGCTACTCGTACGGCACGTTCCTCGGTGCCACCTACGCCGACCTCTACCCGCAGAACACCGGGCACCTCGTGCTCGATGGGGCGATCGACCCGTCGACGACCGACTTCGAGGTGACGAAGACGCAGGCCGTGGGCTTCGAGAGCGCGTTCCGGGCCTACCTCGAGGACTGCGTCACGCGCGAGGCGTGCCCGTTCGGCGGAACGGTCGACGACGCGATGGTGCAGACCGGCGAGCTGCTGGGCGCCCTCAACGAGGATCCGATCCGCGCCCCCGACGGCCGGCTGCTCTGGGGCGGCACGATGTTCATCGCGATCATCCTGCCCCTCTACAACCAGGAGAGCTGGCCGTTCCTCGACGACTTGTTCACCGAGGTCGCCGCGGGGGACACCACGACCGCGTTCTTCCTCGCCGACAACTACAACGGCCGCAACTCCGACGGCACCTACCGCGACAACTCGACGGAGGCGTTCATCTCGATCAACTGCCTCGACTACGAGAGCGTGGTGACGAACGACACGATGCGCGCCGAGGCGGCGTCGCTCGCCGAGGCGGCGCCGATCTTCGGGCCGGTGATGTCGTACGGCGGCACGCTGTGCGAGTCCTGGCCGTTCCCGCCGACGCGGCAGCGCGTCGACATCGTCGCGGAGGGCTCGGCCGACATCCTCGTGCTCGGCACGACGAACGACCCGGCGACGCCCTACGTCTGGGCGGTGGCGCTCGCCGATCAGTTGGAGAACGGGCACCTCGTCACGTACGAGGGTGAGGGCCACACGGCGTATACGACGGGCAATCCGTGCGTGCAGGGCGTCGTCGACGCCTTCTTCATCGACGACGTGGTGCCGTCGGACGACCCGCGGTGCTGATCCCGGGTCGGTGCAAGTTTGCAGGTGGTGCAATAAAATAGCCGGATGACGTCTCCCGCCGAGCCCGGCCTGCGCGAGCGCAAACGCCTCGCGACGCGACGCGCGATCCAGCACGCCGCACTGCGGGTGGTGCGCGAGCGGGGGCTCGACGCGGCCACGGTCGACGAGATGGCCCGTCTCGCCGACGTCTCGCCGCGCACCTTCTTCAACTACTTCCCCTCGAAAGAGGATGCGATCCTCGGCGACGTGCCGACCCTCGAGGGCAACCCGGCGGTCGAGTGGTTCATCGCCGACCGGGGACCGGTGCTGCGCGGGCTCGGTCGGGTGATCGTGGAGGGGTCGCACGCCCTTCTGGCCGACGCCGAACTCGTCGCCGAACGGCGGGCGCTCAGCAAGATCCATCCCGAGCTGGGGGTGCGGCGGATGGCGAACGTGCACCGCTACGAGCAGGAACTCACCGACCTCGTGCAGCGTCGCCTGCAGGCCGAACACCCGGAGCTGTCGGCATCCGAAGCCCTCGACCGCGCCCGCTTGGCCGCGCTCACCGGATTCTCGTTCATCCGCCACGCCTGGTTCTCGTGGCTGGACCATCCCGATGCCTCGCCCGGGCTGCCGGAACTCGTCGAGCGCTCGTTCGAACAGGGGGCGGAACTGATCGCGTCGACCCGACCGCCCGGCGTCGGCTAAGCTTCTCGACGGTTCCCGGCCACGCCGGGTCCGCCGCCCTAGCTCAGTCGGCAGAGCATCTCACTCGTAATGAGAAGGTCAAGGGTTCGATTCCCTTGGGCGGCTCCACCTGAATCCCTCGCCGTAAGGCGTTTCGTGCCCCCAGTTCGCGGGGAGACCCCGTGGTAATAGGTCTTTGGGCCTTGTCACCCGCATCCGCGGGGGCGTAGCGTCCTCTTCACGGCGCAAGATGCGCCTCGACGCAATGGTCCGGGGGGACCGCGTCTACGGGTCGGGGGGCCCGAGAACATGAAGCGTTCACTTTTCCTGGGGGCCGTTTTCACGACGGTCATGGTTCTCGTGCTGCCGTTCGTCGGCGGTGGGGGACCTTCCTTCCTGACGCCCGCGAATGCCGCGCCCGCCGTGGCCGCTCCGGTCGCGCGGGCGTCGCTCTTCGTCGACACGTCAGCCGTCGTGCTCGACGCCGCCGCCGAGGTCATCGACGTCGAGGCGTCGGCCGAGGCGACCTTGACGGTCGACACCGAGCACCTGGCCCAGAAGCCGGTGCCGAAGCCGCTTCCGCCGGTCTCGGCGGCCGGGAAGGCGAGCGGCACCAGCGAGCGTCGCGCCGCGCTCCAGGCGCAGGGCCTGTCCTGCCCCGGCAACGTCGGCGGTGGTGTCGGGGGTGCGCCCGGGCGCGTCTCCGGCGGTGGCGTGCAGGGCACGACCTCGGACGACCTCGCCTCCTTCGCGGCGGCCTACAACTCGATCCGCGTCGCGAACTGCCTGCAGCCCATCCCGATGTCGAACTTCCGCTACGACTCCTGCATGGAGGACCGGCTGTTCTGGATGGCCGAGGACCCGAGCACCGACCCGGCCAGCGCCTGGGGCCACATGGGTTCGGTCCGCTCCGACGGCGTCCCGTCCTACGGCTGCGATGGCAACCTCGCCGGCGGTTCCGGTAACACCGGGGCGACCGTCGCGCAGAAGTGGTGGAACTCCACCGGCCACCGCAACTCGCTCTACCGTCCGAGCTCCGGCATCGGCGGCGTGTGCATCTACTTCGCGATGACCCACGGCGGCGTGCCGAACGAGCCGTACAGCTTCACCCGCGCCGCGGCGCGCTGGGGAGGCTGCTGAGACCCCCCGAAGAAGACGGCGTCGGAGGTCTCTCACACGCCGCATCCGGAACGGGTCTGGATGCGGCGGGTGTGAGCCCTCCGGCGCCGTTCCCCTCTCCGGGTGCCGCATCGGAGGGTCGCCTATCATGGCTGGGTGACCGACGAGCAGCCGATCTCGCGCCGCGCGGCCCGCGAAGCCGCGGCCCCGGCGCCCCGGCGGGGTTCCCGCTCGAAGCCCGCGAACTCTGACGGCGAAGCGCCCGAGGGTGGCGAGCGTCGCGGTCTCGGAGCCTTCTTCGCGAAGCACCCGACGGGCTGGCTGATCGGGGCGATCGCCGTCGTCTTCGTGCTGCTCGGCACCGGCGCGGTGTTCGCCGGGGTCTCGGTGGGCTCCGCGCAGGCGGTCGTGCCGACGGCGACGCCGACCCCGGAACCCCCGCGGGACGTGCCGGAGGGCGACCTCGTCGCCAGCCGGCTCCGCACCTGCTCGATCGCGGCCCAGGCGACGGATCCGCGGCTCATGGCACTCTCCGGCTACGTCGTGCGCGTCGACACCGGCGAGGTGCTCTTCGACCGGGCCGGCACGACCCCGGCCCGCACCGCGAGCGTGCTGAAGATCCTCACCGCCGCAGCCGCGCTGGCGGCCCTCGGCCCGGACTTCCAGATCACGACCTCGGTGTATCCGGGCAGTCAGGCCGGTTCCCTCGTGCTCGTCGGCCGCGGCGACGCGACGCTGAGTCGACTTCCCGCCGGGCAGGAGAGCGTCTACAAGGGGGCGCCGAAGCTCAGCGATCTCGCCGCCCAGGTGCTCGCGAACTACACCGCGGATGCGCCGATCACGAGCCTCGTGCTCGACGCGACCTACTGGTCGGCGGCCGACAAGTGGGATCCGGCCTGGAAGCGCTCCGAGCAGACCCAGGGCTACCACTCCGAGGTGACCGCTCTTCAGGTGGACGGTGACCGCGCCAACCCGGCGACGCAGGACAGCCCGCGCAGCACCGACCCGATCGGCCGCGCCGGACAGTGGTTCCTCGAGGCGCTCCGCGCCGCCGACACCGAGGGCGAGCTCGCCGACGAGGTGACGATCACGACCGGGGCGGCCGTCAACACGTCCTCACCGCTCGGTGAGGTGCGGTCTCAGCCGATCCGCACGATCATCGACTACATGCTCAAGGTGAGCGACAACACGATGGCCGAGATGCTCGCCCGCATCACGTCGAAGCAGTCCGCGCTCAACGGGTCTGCGGCATCCCTTCAGCAGGCCATCCCCAGTGCGCTCTTCGACAAGTACGCGCTTCCGCAGACCGGTTTGACGATCAAGGACGGTTCCGGGCTCAGCGAGTTCAACGCGGTGCCGCCGGCCGCGGTCACTCAGCTGCTCGTCGCGATGAACAGCGGCTCCTATCCGGAGTTGTCGGTGCTGCGCGACGGCCTCCCTGTCGCCGGGCAGTCCGGCACCTTGGCGGGACGGTTCACCGGCGACAACGCCGTCGCGCGGGGCAAGGTGTTCGCGAAGACCGGGTGGATCGACACCTCGTACTCGCTCGCCGGCCTCGTGCAGAACGCCGACGGCACGGTCTTCGCCTTCGCGTTCTACGCGATCGGCGACGGCATCCAAAGCAACGCCCGCGCCGCCCTCGACACCCTCACCGCCGGGGTCTACAACTGCGGCGACAACCTCTCGAACAACTGACCGCTCCCGACAGATCGGAGGCGCCATGCGCGCTCTCTTCATCATCGACGTGCAGAACGACTTCACCGAGGGCGGTGCGCTCGGGGTGACCGGCGGCGCCGCCGTCGCGGAGGGCATCACCGAGTACCTGCGGGCGAACCCGGGCGCGTACGACCTGGTGATCGCGAGCCGGGACTGGCACGACGGCGACAACGACAACGGCGGGCACTTCGCGGCCGCTGAGTCCGGTGAGCAGGGCCCCGACTTCGTCGACACCTGGCCGCGGCACTGCGTCGCCGAGACGACGGGCGCCGCGTACCACCCCGCTCTCGACACCTCGCTTGTCGACGTGCACGTGAAGAAGGGGCAGGGTGTGCCGGCGTACTCGATCTTCGAAGGGGTCACCGACGACGGCGACGACCTGATCGACCTGCTCGACGAGAAGGGCGTGGATGTCGTCCACGTCGCCGGGATCGCCACCGACTACTGCGTGCTGGCCTCCGCCCGCGACGCGCTGGATGCCGGCCGCGAGGTCGCGGTGCTGACCGACCTGGTCGCCGGGGTCGCCCCGGAGTCGTCGAAGGCGGCCCTCGGCGAACTCGCGGCGGCGGGGGCCGAACTGCTGGCGACCGGTACGGCAGAATAGGGATCATGGCCGCCCAACTGCTCATGGTCGGAGCCGTTCTCGGCGCGATCGTCATCGCCGTGCTGTTCACGATCACCGTCTTCTTCGGCGGCCTGTAGTCGCACCCTCTGGCCCCCTCGCGGGTTGAGTGCCGCGTAGCGGTGTATCGAAACCCGACCGACGGCAACCCGGGGTGGGTTTCGATACACCGGGCTACGCCCGGCACTCAACCCGCGGACAGGTCCAGATCCTGCGAGATGGCGGCGGCGGCGTGCTGCATCGCGGGGAGGAGGCGCAGGGCCTGCTCGGTGGCGTCTTCGGCGGATGCCGGCATCGACACGTTGATCGCGGCGACGACGGTTCCGCCGCGGGTGACCGGCACGGCCAGCGCCCGCAGACCGTCTTCGAGCTCCCCGTCGATCAGCGACCACCCCTGCTCGGCGACGCGTGAGAGTTCATCCCGCAACGCGGACTCTGACACCTCGGTGCGCGGCGTGAACCGCGTCGGGGTGAAACCGTCGAAGTAGGTGTCACGCTCCTCGGCAGAGGCGAAGGCGAGCAGAACACGCCCCATCGAGGTCACATACGCCGGGAACCGCGTGCCGATCGTGATGCCCACCGACATGATGCGCCGGGTGGGCACGCGGGCGATGTAGACGATGTCGGTGCCGTCGAGGATGGAGGCCGACGACGACTCCCCGACCGCGTGCGAGAGCGCCTCGAGGTGCGGCTGCGCCACCTCCGGCAGCGACTGCGCCGACAGGTACGAGAACCCGAGTTCGAGCACGCGCGGGGTGAGTTCGAACAGTCCGTCGCGGAGCCGCACGTAGCCCTCGGTCTCGAGGGTCAGCAGAAAACGGCGAGCGGATGCCCGGGTCAGGTCGGTCGCGCGCGCGACGTCCGAGAGCGACAGCCGCGGTCGCTCGGCACCGAACACGCGGATGACCGCGAGCCCGCGCGCGAGCGACTGCACGTACGACGAGCCGTCGGGCTCCTGCACGACGGCTACCGCTCCAGAACGAGCGCGAGCCCCTGGCCGACGCCGATGCAGATCGTGACGACCGCGACCCCGCCGCCGCGACGCTTCAGTTCGTGCGACGCCCGCGCGATGAGCCGGCCGCCCGACGCCCCGAGCGGATGCCCGATCGCGATCGCGCCGCCGTTCATGTTGAGCTTCGCCGGGTCGAGCTCGGGCCACAGCTTCAGGCAGGCCAGGGTCTGCGACGCGAAGGCCTCGTTGAGCTCGACGAAGTCGACATCCGCCCAGGTGCGTCCCGCGCGGGCCAGCGCTCGGTTCGCGGCTTCGACCGGGGCGACCCCGAAGTACTGCGGCTCGTTGCCGGCGACGCCGCGGCCGGTGATGCGGGCGAGGGGTTCGGTGGCGAGGGCCCCTTCGGCTCCGAGCAGCACCATCGACGAGCCGTCGTTGAGCGGCGACGCGTTGCCCGCCGTGACGGAGCCGTCGGTGCTGAACGCCGGCTTCAGCCCGCCGAGGGCGTCGAGGGTGGTGTCGGCGCGGATCGACTCGTCGCGGCTCAGGTCGACCCCGGGCACCGCGACGATCTCGTCGTCGAAGAGACCCGCATCCCACGCCGCCGCCGCACGCTGGTGCGACTGCAGGGCGAAGGCATCCTGTTCCTCCCGCGAGATGGAGTACTTCTCGGCGAGCAGTTCGGCGCTCATGCCGAGCGGAATCGTCCACTCCGACGGCATCTTCGGGTTCACGAGCCGCCAGCCGAGCGTCGTCGAGACGAGGGTCTCGTTGCCGGCCGGGTAGGGCTTCTCGGGTTTGAGCAGCACGTAGGGCGCGCGGCTCATCGACTCGACGCCGCCGGCGATCATCACCTGCGCGTCGCCGACCTCGATCGCGCGGGACGCCTGGATGGCGGCATCCAGCCCCGACCCGCAGAGCCGATTGGTGGTGCTTCCGGGAACGGATGTCGGCAGCCCGGCGAGCAGCACGGCCATGCGGGCGACGTCACGATTGTCTTCCCCGGCCTGGTTGGCGTCGCCGAGGATGACGTCGTCGATGCGCGCGGGGTCGAAGCCCGGGTGGCGTTCGAGGAGGGCCTTCAACGTCGACGCGGCGAGGTCATCCGGTCGGATGCCCGCCAGCGCCTTGCCGTACCGGCCGAACGGCGTGCGCACGGCGTCGTAGATGTACGCGGCGGTCATCGGCAGAATCCGTTCGTTGAGCAGGCCGCACAGCGGCCGTGTCGAAACGCCATCAGTGCAGCTCCAATCCGGTGAGTTCTCTGAGCTCGTCAAGCGTGGTGCCGAACAGATCCAGCACCTTCGCGCCGTTTGGGCCCACCTCGATGACGGCACGGTCGGTGTAGACGCGGCTGACGCAGCCTTTGCCGGTCAAGGGGTACGAGCAAGCCGCCACCAGCTTGCTCGTACCGTCCTTGGTCAGCAGGTCGGTCATCACCCAGACCTGCTTCGCGCCGATGGCGAGATCCATGGCGCCGCCGACCGCCGGGATGGCGTCGGGTTCGCCGGTGTGCCAGTTGGCGAGGTCGCCGTTCACGCTGACCTGGAATGCGCCGAGCACGCAGACATCCAGGTGCCCACCGCGCATCATCGCGAACGAGTCGGCGTGGTGGAAGTACGCGGCCCCCGGCTCCGCGATCACCGGGATCTTGCCGGCGTTGATGAGGTCGGGGTCGATCTCGTCACCCTTCGCGGCGCGGCCCATGCCGAGGAGTCCGTTCTCGGTGTGCAGCGTCACGTCCTGCTCGGGGTCGAGGTGGTCGGCGACCAGCGTCGGCGCGCCGATGCCGAGGTTCACATAGGCGCCATACGGGATGTCGTGCGCCACCCGCTCGGCGAGTTCGTCTCTGTTCAGAGCTCTCGAGTTCACAGCCATGCGCGGTCTCCTACCTCGACGACCCGGTCGGTGTACAGCGCCGGGGTCACGATGCTCTCGGGGTCGAGGTCGCCGACCTCGACGATGCGGTCGACCTGGGCGACGGTGAGGGTCGCCGCGGTCGCCATCACGGGATTGAAGTTGCGGCTCGTCTCGCGGTACACGAGGTTGCCGAGCCGGTCGCCCTTGAACGCGCCGATCAGCGCGACGTCGCCCTTGATCGGTTCCTCTAGGACGTATTCACGCCCGTTGATGACTCGCGTCTCCTTGCCTTCGGCGAGGAGCGTGCCGACGCCGGTGGGGGAGAAGAAGCCGCCGATGCCGGCGCCGCCCGCGCGGATGCGTTCGGCGAGGTTGCCCTGCGGAACGACCTCGAGCTCGATCTTGCCCGCGCGGTACAGCTCGTCGAACACGTAGGAGTCGACCTGGCGGGGGAAGGAGCAGACGACCTTTCGCACCCGGCCAGCCTTGAGCAGCGCAGCGAGGCCGGTGTCGCCGTTGCCGGCGTTGTTGGCCACGATGGTCAGATCCTTCGTGCCGACCTCGAGCAGTCCGTCGATCAGCGCGATCGGCTGGCCCGCCAAACCGAAGCCTCCGACGAGCACCGTGGCGCCGTCGGGGATGCCCTCGAGGGCGGCAGCGACGTCGGGGACGATCTTCGTCCGCATTCGGATGTCCTCACCCGCTCGTTCGGGATGCGTACGAGCGTTCTCTTTGAGAACAGCATAACTCGGGTTCAACGTGGCTGCCTAGTCAAAAGTGGTTCGTAAATGCCATCATGAACCCATGAGTGACGACGCGGACAATGCAGAACCGGCAGAGGACGGCCCGCTTAAGCTGGAGCGGGCGGCGGTGGCCGGTGTCTTGGGCGAGTACACTCACAGCTTTGAATTCAGCGATGAACGCGATTTCGTCATCCTGTATGGGCCCAATGGAGTCGGTAAGACCAAGTTCCTCGAGACGATCCACGCGCTAATGCGGCTGGACGCGGCGAAGCTCCTTAGGCTGCCATTCGATCGCGCGGAGTTGGATTTTGCCGACGGAACGCGACTTAGCGCGCTAAAGCAACTCGAGCAAGGCCCGATCGACTTGAGTGAATTACCCGGCAAGGCTCGCGTTGCCATCATGTTCATCATCGAGCGCAAGGGGGTCGTCAAAGGTTCATGGCCGTATGCGCCGGGAAGCTTCGAGGAGTTCCTAATTGAAAGCACTTCCTGGGCGAACATTGGCGATGATCTTTGGGAGGACCAAGATGACGGCGAGGTAGCTCGGCTGAGTGATCTCGAATCCCGGTATCGCACACGTGTTCGCGAGGGGGGCAATCAATCGACACGGAAGCAAATGCCGGCGCCATTCTCCAATTTGCAGAGTCGTTTGAAGTCGCATCTGATCGAGACACAACGCCTGCGAATCGAGAACTACATTGATGCTTCGAATCCACGGCGCCGGCCAGGGTCTCC
>NZ_JBIIAW010000067.1:0-17778 GCF_044239695.1 Pseudolysinimonas sp.
GTGCGAGAGCTGCCAGTAACCGGCTACCCAACGACTTCGACGCCTCGGCAGACTCCAGTCGCCGGGGCGTCGATCATTTAACGGGTCGGTAGGCTCGACGGCGTGCCGGTGAACGCAAGCATCGAAGGGCGGGTCTACCCGCCGACCGACCCCTACCTCGTCGGTCGCGAGAAGGTGCGCGAATTCGCCCGCGCCGTCTTCGCGACGCACCCGACCCACCTCGATCCCGAAGCCGCTCGCGCCGCAGGGTACGCGGATGTCGTCGCCCCGACGACCTTCCCGATCGTCGTGACGGCGGCCACCCTCGACCAGCTGCTCGGAGACCCCGACGCGGGCGTCGACTTCACCCGCGTCGTGCACGGCGACCAGCGGTTCGCGTACGCGCGACCGATCGTCGCCGGCGATGAGCTCACGGCCACGATGACGATCACGAGCGTCAAGTCGATCGGCGGCCACAGCATGGTCACCTCGGAGTCGGCCATCGCCGACGCGACCGGCGCGCACGTCGTCACCGCGACCTCCACCCTCGTCGTGCGGGGCGAGGAATGAGCCCCCTCGCCGTCGGGGATGTCGTCGCCGAGCAGAGCTTCCCGCTGACCCGCGACACCCTGGTGCGGTACGCCGGAGCCTCGGGCGACTTCAACCCCATCCACTACCGCGACGACGTGGCCCAGTCCGTCGGGCTCCCCGGAGTGCTCGCCCACGGGATGCTCACGATGGGTCTCGCCGTGCAGCCGGTGATCGACTGGCTCGGCGACCCCGGCAAGGTGCTCGACTACCAGGTGAAGTTCACCCGGCCGGTGCTCGTCGACCCCGAGGTCGGCGCAGTCGTGACGGTGGTGGCGAAGGTCGGCGCCGTCGACGACGAGGGGGCGCGAATCGACCTCACGGTGACCTTCGGCGATCAGACGGTGCTCGGCAAGGCCCAGGTGCGCGTCGCACGTCCCGCCGGATGACCCCGCTCGCGGAGCTGACGACGTTCGGGATCGGCGGTCCCGCGACGACCCTCCTGCAGCCGTCGACCCGTGACGAGCTGGTCGAGCAGACCCTCGGGACGTGGGGCTCGCCGGAGGACTGGCTCATCCTCGGCGGCGGCTCGAACGTCGTGATCGCCGACGAGGGATTCGACGGCGTCGTCGTGCGGGTCGCGACGCGCGGGATGTCGGCCACCCGCGTCGAGGGCAGCGCCCGCCCGGTGCGGCTGACCGTCGAGGCGGGGGAGCCGTGGGATGCCGTGGTCGCCCACACCGTCGCGAACGGCTGGTCGGGGATCGAGGCGCTCTCCGGCATCCCGGGCTCGGCCGGCGCCGCGCCCGTGCAGAACATCGGCGCCTACGGCCAGGAGCTCAGCAGCAGCCTGGTGTCCATCGACTTCCTCGACTTCGACAGCGGGCGCGTCGTGCGCATCCCGGCACCGGAGCTCGGCCTCGGCTATCGCACGAGCGCCCTGAAGCGCGGCCGTCTGGGTCTCGTCGTCGCCCTGGAGCTCGCGCTCGGCGACGAGACCTCGCTGTCCCAGCCGATCGCCTATGCCCAGCTGGCGAACGCGTTGAACGTGCGCATCGGCGACCGCGTCCCCGTCGCCGAGCTGCGGGTGGCCGTGCTCGAACTCCGCGCGGCGAAGGGGATGCTCTGGGACCCGGAGCACCCCGATCCCGACTCGGCGAGTGCCGGTTCGTTCTTCACGAACCCGGTGGTCTCCGAGAACTTCGCCCGCGGCCTGCCGGCCGACGCGCCGCGCTGGCCGACGGCGCCCGAGGAGGCGGCGCGCGTGCTGCCGCTCGGCAGCGACATCCCGCGCATCGTGCGCGGCGAGTATCTCGTGAAGCTGTCCGCCGCGTGGCTCATCGAGCACGCCGGCATCACCCGCGGCTTCGCGCTGCCCGGTTCGCGAGCGGCGATCTCGAGCAAGCACACGCTCGCGATCGTCAACCGGGGCGGGGCGACCGCCGCCGACGTCGTGCAACTGGCGGGCTACATCCAGACCCGCGTGCTCGCCGAGTTCGGCGTGAGTCTCCAGCCCGAGCCCGTGCTCGTCGGCGTGCAGCTGTAGTGTCCGCCGCCGAGATCCACCCGAAGATCGATCTCAAGAAGACGCTGGACTCCTACCGTGCGACGTGGGGGGTGTTCCGCATCCTCGAGCTGCCGACCCGGCGCTACCTCGCGATCGAGGGGCACGGTGACCCGAACACCGCGCCCTACCGTGCGGCGATCGAGGCGATGTATGCGGTCGCGTATCCGCTGAAGTTCGCGAGCAAGAAGGCGGGGCGGGACTACGTCGTGCCCCCGCTCGAAGCGCTGTGGTCGGCGCCCGACCTCGCGTCGTTCACCAGCCGCCGCGACAAGTCGCAGTGGGACTGGACGCTGCTCACGCTCATTCCGGAGTGGATCGATGAGGTCGAGACGGGGGAGGGCGTTCGACTCGAGACGCTCGACGAGGGGCTCTGCGTGCAGACCCTCCACGTCGGGCCGTTCGATGCCGAAGGCCCGACCCTCGCCCGGATGCACGACGAGTTCATCCCCGCCGAGGGTCTCGAGATGACCGGTCGACACCACGAGATCTACTTCAGCGACGCGCGCACCGCCGACCCCGCGAGGTTCCGCACCATCCTGCGCCAGCCCGTTCGCCGAGTCCGCGGTTCCTAACTCTCGCTCTCGGCCACCCTCATCGATCCAGGGGGGCCGAACGCGGCTCTGAGCAAGAGTTGGGAACCGACGTTCAGCGCGCGGCCGTCGTCAGGGCCTCCCGCAGAGCCGCGAGGATGCCGTCCACCTCCGTCGAGGCGCACTCGACGACCGCGCGGCCGTAGTGCTCGAGCAGGGCGTCGGGCGCCCCGCCGAGGTGGAGGAGAGCATCCACCTCCGCCCCGACCCGGGCCAGCGACGCGTCGAACGCGACGGGATCCGCCGGCGGGTCGGCGAGCACGAACCCGTCGCCCGACGGCAGTCCGAGTCGTTCGGCGAGCGCCGCCGCGACATCCGCTCGCGTCGCGGCCGACGAGCCGGCGAGCACGATGCGGATCACCGCGTCACCTCCGGCACCCGGGTGTCGACGAGGTAGCGCGTGTAGGCGGGGATCGTGAGGAACGGCGGGAAGTCGTCTTCGAGCGTCGTGTCGCGGAAGATCGCGGCGGCATCCTCGAAGCGGTTGCCCGCGTCGCCGCCGAAGCGATCGAGCTCCTCGATCAGGATCCGCTCGATCCACTCGCGGGTCACCGGCGTGCCCTCGGCCGTGGTGACGCGTTGGGCCGCCCACTGCCAGAGTTGCGACCGCGAGATCTCGGCGGTGGCGGCATCCTCCATCAGCCCGTCGAGGGCGACCGCGCCGGTGCCGCGCAGCCAGGCCTCGAGGTACCGGAGAGCGATCGACACGTTGGCGCGCACGCCGGCGTCGGTCACCTCGCCGTCGATCCGCAGGTTCACGAGGTCGGCGGCGGCCACCTGCACGTCCTCGCGCAGCCGGCCCACCTGGTTCGGGCGGTCGCCGAGCACGGCGTCGAACTCCGCCAGCGCCACGGGCACGAGGTCGGGATGCGCCACCCACGATCCGTCGAAGCCGTCGGTCGCCTCCCGGCGCTTGTCGGCGGCGACCTGGGCGAGCGCGGCCTCGGTGGCCTCCGGGTCGCGCCGGTTCGGGATGAACGCGCTCATGCCGCCGATCGCGTGGGCGCCGCGCTGGTGGCAGGTCGCCACGAGCAGCTCGGTGTAGGCCCGCATGAAGGGCGTCGTCATCGTGATCTGCTTGCGGTCGGGGAGCACGAAGCCCGCCCCGCGGCCGCGGAAGTTCTTGATGATCGAGAAGACGTAGTCCCAGCGGCCGGCGTTCAGCCCGGCGGCGTGGTCGCGCAACTCGTAGAGGATCTCCTCCATCTCGAACGCCGCCGTGATCGTCTCGATGAGCACCGTCGCGCGGATCGTGCCGTGCGGGATTCCGAGGTGCGCTTCCGCGAAGGTGAAGACGTCGTTCCACAGTCGGGCCTCGAGGTGGTTCTCGAGTTTCGGCAGGTAGAAGTACGGGCCGGTGCCGCACTCGATCAGCTCGGCCGCGTTGTGGAAGAAGTACAGCCCGAAGTCGACGAGGGAGGCCGACGTCGGCACCCGCGTCCCCGCCTGGTCGGTGTAGCGCAGGTGCTTCTCGACGAGGTGCCAGCCGCGGGGACGGGCCACGATCGTCGGGGTGTCCGCGCCGAGCTTGTACTCCTTGCCCTCGGGGGAGGTGAAGTCGACCTGGCGGCGGATCGCGTCGAACAGGTTGATCTGGCCCTCGATGATGTTCGCCCAGGTCGGGCTGGTCGCATCCTCGAAGTCGGCCAGCCAGACCTTCGCGCCCGAGTTGAGGGCGTTCACGGTCATCTTGCGGTCGGTGGGGCCGGTGATCTCGACGCGGCGGTCGTGCAGCCCGGGTCCGGGGCCGGCGACGCGCCACGACCGGTTGCGACGGATGTCGTTCTCGTCGTCGAGGAAGCGCAGGTTGCGCCCGTTGTCGATCGCCTGCCGGAACAGCATGCGACCCGAGAGGCGCTCCTGCCGGCGACCGAGGAACAGGTCGTGCAGCTTGGTGAGGAACTCCAGCGCGCCGGGGCTCAGGATGTCGTCGTAGCGCTCGCCGAGCGGCGCGGTGATCTCGATGCGGATGTCCATGTTCTTCTCTCTTCGTGTCGTGAAGACGGGTGGGTGTCGTCGCGGGCTCAGTGGAACTGCTCGGACTCGGTGGAGCCGACGAGGGCGAGGGTCGCCGACGACGGGTTGAGCGCGGTGGCGATCTTGTCGAAGTACCCGGTGCCGACCTCGCGCTGGTGCTTGGTCGCGGTGTAGCCGTAGGCCTCGGAGGCGAACTCGGCTTCCTGCAGTTCGACGTAGGCGCTCATCTGGCGGTCGCGGTACCCGGTGGCCAGCTCGAACATCGAGTGGTTGAGGGCGTGGAAGCCGGCCAGGGTGATGAACTGGAACGCGTAGCCCATCGCCGACAGCTCCCGCTGGAACGAGGCGATCTGAGAGTCGTCGAGGTGCTGCTTCCAGTTGAACGAGGGTGAGCAGTTGTACGCGAGCTTCTGGTTCGGGAACTCGGCATGGATGCTCTCTGCGAAGGTTCGCGCGAGTTCGAGGTTCGGCTTGTCGGACTCCACCCAGAGCAGGTCGGCGTACGGGGCGTACGCGTGCCCGCGGGCGAGCACGGGGCCGATGCCGTTCTGGACGTGGTAGAAGCCTTCGGCGGTGCGCTCACCCGTGACGAAGGGCGCGTCGCGCTCGTCGTGGTCGCTCGTGAGGAGCGTCGCGGCCATCGCATCGGTGCGGGCGATCACGATCGTCGGCACGCCGGCGACATCGGCGGCGAGCCGCGCGGCGTTCAGCGTTCGGATGTGCTGGCTGGTCGGGATGAGCACCTTGCCGCCCATGTGGCCGCACTTCTTCTCGCTCGCGAGCTGGTCCTCCCAGTGCACGCCCGCGGCGCCGGCCTCGATCATCGAGCTCATGAGCTCGTAGGCGTTGAGCGGTCCGCCGAAGCCGGCCTCGGCATCCGCGACGATCGGCACCATCCAGTCCCGATCCCCTTCGCCGGTTGAGCCTGTCGAAACCTCGATCTGCCCGGTGCGCAGCAGTGCGTTGTTGATGCGCCGCACGACGGCCGGCACCGAGTTGGCCGGGTAGAGGCTCTGGTCGGGGTAGGTCTGTCCCGAGAGGTTCGCGTCGGCCGCCACCTGCCAGCCGGAGAGGTAGATCGCCTTCAGTCCGGCGCGCACCTGCTGCACCGCCTGGTTGCCGGTGAGGGCGCCGAGAGCGGAGACCCACTGGTCCGGGTCGTCGTTGTCCTGGATCAGCTCCCACAGCTTCTCGGCGCCCCGTCGGGCGAGGGTGCGCTCCTCGCGCACCGGACCGCGCAGGTCGATGACATCCTGCGCGGTGTAGTCGCGCCGCACGTCGCTCCAGCGGGGGTCGGCCGCCCACTCGGTCTCGAGGTCGGCAGCGGTCTGGGTCATGTCGCCGGGGCGAGCGCCGCGGCTTGTGGTGTCGGTCATGACCTCAGCGTGCGTCCGCCGCAAGCCCGATTTCCTGGATCGGGTGCCAGAAATATTGCAATCTTTCTGTTCCCCGCAAGGATTCAAGGGTTCAGGATGGTCGCATGGCGCTTTCGTCTCCCGAAGACCTCGACGATGAAGAGGTGCTCGATCCCCTCACCATCGGCCGGCGCATCCGGTCGCTGCGCACCGACCGCGGCCTGACCCTCGAAGCGCTCGCCGCCGAACTCGGCCGTGCCCCCTCGCAGGTGTCGGTCATCGAGAACGGCAAGCGCGAGCTCAAGATCGGCGAGTTGCAGAAGCTCGCGCGCATCCTCGGGGTGACCCTCGACGAGCTGCTGAGCGCCGAACCGCCGTCGCGCCGCGCGGCCCTCGAGATCGCCCTCGAGCGCGTGCAACGCGGACCGCTCTACACGAGCCTCGGGCTGCCCGCGGTGCCGGCCCGCAAGACGCTGTCGGATGACGCGATCGAGGCGATCCTCGGACTGCACGACGAACTCAAGCGCGTGCACGAACAGCGCGCCGCCACCCCGGAGGAGGCCCGACGCGCGAACGTCGAACTGCGGGCGGAGCAGCGTCGCAAAGGAAACCACTTCGACGACCTCGAGACGATCGCCCGCGACCTGCTCACCGCGGTGGGCCACCAGGGGGGTCCGCTGTCGCAACGCGTCGCGGCCGACCTCGCGAGCCACCTCGGATTCACGCTGCACTACGTCGGCGACCTTCCCGAGACCACCCGCAGCGTCACCGACCACGCGCACGGACGCATCTACCTCCCCGTGCGGCAGTCGGCCGGCGGCGACCCGCGTTCCGCGCTGCTGCAGGCGCTCGCCGCGCACGTGCTCGGCAAGCAGGAGCCGCGCGACTACGCCGACCTGCTGCGCCAGCGCGTCGAGACGAACTACCTCGCCGGCGCGCTGCTCATCCCCGAAGCATCCGCCGTCTCGTTCCTCACGGCGGCGAAGGAGGCGCGCGAACTCAGCGTCGAAGACCTCCGGGATGCCTTCGCCGTCACCTACGAGACAGCCGCCCACCGGTTCACCAACCTCGCGACCAAGCACCTCGGCATCCCGGTGCACTTCCTCAAGGTGCACGCGAGCGGCGCGATCTCGAAGGCGTACGAGAACGATGGGGCGCTGTTCCCCACTGACGTGCTCGGCGCGGTCGAAGGGCAGTTGGTGTGCCGCTACTGGAGTGCGCGCCAGGTGTTCGCCGTCGAGGACCGTTTCAGCCCGTACCACCAGTACACCGACAAGCCGTCGGGCACCTACTGGTGCACGTCGAGCATCCAGAGCACGACGTCGGGCGCGTTCTCGGTGAGCGTCGGCACGCCCTTCGCGCACGTGAAGTGGTTCCGCGGGCGCGACACGGCGCGGCGGCAGACGTCCCGCTGCCCCGACCCGACCTGCTGTCGCCAGCCCGCCGCCGCCCTCGCCTCGCGGTGGGGCGACAAGGCCTGGCCGTCCGCACGGCTCAACTCGTCGCTGCTCGCCGCGATGCCGTCGGGTACCTTCACCGGCGTCGATCTCACCGAGGTCTACGAGTTCCTCGACGCCCACGCGCCCGACTGACCACCCCGCGATCACTTTCATGGCGGGAGGTCATCGGCGAAGTGAATGTGGCGAACCGTGATGCGCAGGGAGGGAGCCTTTCAGAGGCAGGGCTCCCTCCCTGCCCTGTTTCAGCCCTCGATCACCTCCGCGCCCACTGCACGGACTCTCCGTTGGTCCGCGCATTCGGGGTGATGGTGATCTTTGTCACGTTGCTGCCGACGTAGTAGGTGCGGCGCGTCTGGTTGGTTGCGGACCAGACCTGCTGGCCTGACACGTTGTACATCCGGATGGAATAGGGCGCGTTCGAGTTCCCGACGACCGTGGCGAAGATCTCGACGTTGAACGCCGCATGCCCGTTGGCGTAGACGAGGTTCAGCGTCGGGTCGCTCGCAGACAGTGTGACCGAGCCATTGGCGGCTCCCGATGTTGCCGCCTGTGCCGGCGCGACCGCGCCGAACACGAGGCCGAGACTCACTGCGATGGCCGCTAGGCCGGTCAAAAAGCGCTTCATGAGATTCCCCGATCCTTGTGTCGACACGCGACCCTGCGTCGCGTGTGTGCGGCGAGTGTTGCACTCGCATACGGCCCTGGCAATGGGCACCGGGACCGCCGTCATGGGGACCCTGAGCAACGAGTGGTAGTCGTGGTCCCGCCGGGGTCGAGGAGCGCCGAAGGCGCGTGTCGAAACCTCACCCGGGCATGATGGACCAGTGAGCATCTGGTTCGGCACCCCGACGATCGACGACGCGAACTCCCGCCGCGGCGGCACGATGATCGAGCACCTCGGCATCGAGTTCACCGACATGACCGACGACATGCTCGCCGGCCGGATGCCCGTCGACCACCGCACCCGCCAGCCCGCGGGCGTGCTGCACGGCGGAGCTTCGGTGGTACTCGCCGAGACCCTCGCGTCGTGGGCGGCAACGTTCGCGGTCGATCGCGAGAAGTTCCACTGCGTCGGCATGGAGATCAACGCCAACCACCTCCGCCCGGTACCGGACGGATGGGTACGCGGCGAGGCCCGCCCGATCGCCCTCGGCCGCACGACGCAGGTCTGGGAGATCCGCATCACCAACGACGACGGCAAGCTCGCCTGCATCTCCCGCTGCACGATGGCCGTGCTCGCGGTTCCCTCGCAGTACTGACATAGCCGCTCTCGTCGATCGCGGACCTCAGCCGCACCTCGAGATCGCGGACGAGCTCGGCGTCAGTGCGGGTCACAGAGGGACGGCATCACGCACCACCGACGCTGCGACATTCGGCCGCAGCGCGGACGCGGGAACGATGTCGACATCGGCTTCGAGGATCGCCGCAAGATCGAGTTCGGCGCGAGCGATCGCGAACAGCGAGACTCCTGAATCGAGGTCGACCAGCAGGTCGACATCTGATCCCGCCTCGTCGGTTCCGCGCGCGACACTGCCGAAGACCCGGGGTCGACGGGCGCCGAGATCACGAAGGATGCGAATCACCTCAGCGCGTCGTGATGCAAGGCGTCGCCCGAGTTCTGTTCGACCCCGAAAGCGCAGAAGTCGTGAGACTTCGGGCTGGCTCCGACCCAGCGCGTCAGCGATCTCCCGCTGGGTCAAGCCTCCGAGGTGACCGGCGCGTGCGGCGCTCACGAGAAGTTCGCGCGACCGCAGATGCAGCGCGTCAGCCTCCTCGGCGCGTTCCCGGAGTTGGCGCGTCAGTGTCACTGAGGGCGGCATATAGCAGATGCTATCAACGAGATCGAGCGGCGGGTCATAGGGTCGACGGGTGAGCACCGTGCGCTACGTCGCGATCGGCGACTCCTTCACGGAGGGCGTCGGCGACGAACCCGAACCCGGCGTCGTGCGCGGCTGGGCCGACCTCGTCGCACAGGGCTGGGCGGATGCCACGGGTGCGCCCGTCGAGTACGCCAACCTCGCGATCCGCGGCAAGCTCGCCCAGCCGATCCTCGACGAGCAGTTGGAGCCGGCGCTCGCGCTGAAGCCCACGCACCTGTCGTTCAACGGCGGCGGCAACGACATGCTGCGGCCGCGCACTCCGCTGACCCGACTCGCGGATGCCTTCGCCCACGTGCTGCGACGCTGCGACGAGGAGGGAGTGACGCTCATCCTGCTGAGCGGTGGCAACCCGTCGGGGCAGCTCCCGCTCGGCGGACTCGGGCAGCGGCGCGGCGACCAGCTCTCGGCGCTCGTCGAGGCGCGCTTCGCCGCACGCGACGACCTCGTGCGCGCGTACAACTGGCCCGACCGCGAACTCGCCGCCCCGAGCTTCTGGGCGCCCGACCGGCTGCACCTCAACTCCCGCGGACACCATCGCGTCGCCGCGCGCGTGCTCACCGCCCTCGGGCTCGAGCCCCGCCCCGCGTGGTGGGACGCCGCCGACCTTCCCGAGACCGTGCGGCTGCCCCGCGCTCAGTACGTGCGGGAGCACCTCGGCCCGTGGGTGCGACGGCGGCTGACGGGGACCTCATCCGGCGACGGCCGCGAGCCGAAGTACCCCGCCTTCGTCACCGTCGCGCCCGCCTAGCCCGCGAGGGTCGCGAGGCCGAGGCCGAGGTTGTCGGCGAAGACGTGCTCGGGATCCCACTGGGCCTTCAGCGCCCGCAGCCGCGCCAGGTGCGCGGCCGGCCAGACCAGGTCGCGCGCCACGTCATCCCGGCCCGTCTCGAACGACAGGTAGGCGCCGGTGAGCCACGGCCGCATCCCGTCCCACGCCGCGTCGAGTCGGGCGGGGTCGCCGGAGAGCGCGGTGAGCGAGAACGCGGCCTCGCGCCCGGCGTAGGCGGTGGCGTCGGCGGGCACATCCGCGACCGCTCCGCCGACCGCGCGGAACTGGAAGAAGTGCGTCGCCCCGGAGACGAGGAACGCCGCCGCGGCTTCCGCGAAGTCGGGGGTGATGTGGTCGACCATGCCCGTGTGCGCGTGGGGCTCGCCCTGCGCGGCGTGCGGGCCGGGGGTCAGGAACGCGGCCATCACGTCGGGATAGGACTGGATGCTCACCTGCTGTCCGGCGAGGGGCGCCAGCTCGGCGAACGGCTGCAGCCGCGCGATGACGGTGTCGGGATCGGCGGAGTCGATGAGCGCCAGGATCGTCGCCGAGGCACCGCCCCCGCGACCGGGGCCGAGGACGAGGCTCGCCGTCAGGTCGCGCGGTGACGCCTCGACGATGCGGCCGTAGCCTTCGAGGAACGCGGCGATGTCGTCGGTCGCGAACTGCAGCTGGGCGAAACCGACCTCGCCGGTTTCGTGCGCTTCGATCTCGAAGGCCACGGCGATCCCGAACTCGGCGCCGGCGCCGCGCATGCCCCAGAAGAGGTCGGGGTTCTCCTCCGCCGAGGCGCGCACGAGGCGACCGTCGGCGGTGAGCAGCTCCACCGCGCGGACGTGGTCGATCGTCAGCCCGTGCTCGCGGGCGAACCAGCCGACGCCGCCCGCGGTGGCGAGCCCGCCGACCCCGACCCCGCCGTAGTCGCCGCTCGTGATCGCCCAGCCGTGCGGCTGGAGGAACCTCGCGACGTCGATCCACCGTGCCCCGGGCTGCACGCGCACGAGACGCCGCGACGCGTCGAGCAGCTCGAGGGCATCCAGCTTCTTCAGGTCGATGACGATGCCGCCGTCGTTCGTCGAGCGTCCCGAGATCCCGTGCCCGCCGCTGCGCACCCCGAGCGGCACGTCCTGCGCGCGGGCGAAGGCGAGCGCCTCGCGCACCTCGTCGACGGAGCCCGGGCGCAGCACGAGACCCGGATTGCCGCCGCGGAGGTAGTTGTTGCGCACGCGCGAGAACGCCGAGTCGCCCGGCTCGACCGCGGTCGCGGCTAAGGACGCCGGCATCCCGTCGTAGTCGATGCCGGGCCGCCGGGCCGCGAGGGCCGCCGACGACCGCACGACTCCGGTGGTCGTGCCGCGGGTGGCGCGCTCCTCGTCGACGCGGGTCCTCACTTCGGGCACGACCTCGGTCGCGAAGGTCGCCATCGTCTCCGGGTCGTCGGACGCGAGGATGAAGGTCGCGACCCCCTGCTCGAGCGCGAGCGCCACGAGGTCGTCGACCCACGCCTCGGGCGGACCCTGGAACGGGGCCGATGTCTGCGCGGTGAACGCGCCGCCGACGTTCAGCATGCGGCGGATCTCCCGCGGGTCGCGCCCGGCCGCCGTCGCCGCGGCGTCGATCGTCGCGTTGCCGGTGATCAGTCCGTCGAGTCCGACGTAGGCGAACGACGGCAGCCAGCCGTCGCCCTTCCGGCCGACGAGGCGCAGCATCCGCGGCTTGAGCGCGCCGATCCAGATCGGGATGTCGTGCGCCGGTGCCGGTCCGCGCTTCGCGCCGTTCAGCCGGTAGTACTCGCCCTCTAGGCGGAGGGGAGCGCGCTCGCCGACGTTCCAGAGCGCGCGGATGACGTCGATCGCTTCGTCGAGCGCCTCGACGCCCTGACCCGGGGTGAGGCGTCGCCCGCCCATGCTCTCGATCGCATCCCAGAAGGCGCCCGCGCCGAGCCCGAGCTCGAACCGTCCGCCGGAGAGCAGGTCGAGACTGGCGGCCGAGCGGGCGAGCACGGCGGGCGGGCGCATCGGCAGGCTGTGCACGTTCGCGGCGAGATGGATGCGGGACGTGCGCGCCGCGGTCCAGGTCAGCAGCGTCCAGGTGTCGAGGAACGACGGCTGGTACGGGTGGTCCTGGAAGGTGACGAGATCGAAGCCGAGCTCCTCGCTGAGCACCGCGAGATCGACGGCGTGCTCGGGCGGGTCGGCCGCCGGGGTGACGAAGGTTCCGAACCGAAGAGGGAGTCCGTAGTCGGGCATGGCTCCATCGTGCTCGGTGCGCGCTCCGGATGCTCGCCCCGGGTTAGTCGCTTACGGCGCGTAAGTGCTGGCGTCGCTCGTCGGCGATTGCCCACGTGGTCAGGGGCTGCGCGGCGGCGATCAGCTCCCGACCGCGGCGGGTCGGCGCGTACGAGATCGTGACCGGGGTCGTCGGCACCACGGTGCGCTCGATGAAGCCCTCCGCTTCGAGCTCCTTGAGGCGCACCGACAGCAGCCGGTCGGAGATCCCCTCGACGAGCACGCGGTACTCCGAGAAGCGCCGAGCCCCGCGGATGCCGGCCAGGATGATCGCCCCCACCCAGCGCCGCCCGATGAACTCGAGGTGCTGCACCATGGCGCGGCACTTGTCGTCGTCGATCGTCTCGAGGGTGGGCTGGGCCTGGGCGTCGGTCACTCACCTAGAGTAAGCATCCGCGCGCTTCCTCGCTGGTTGGTCTCGATACACCGGGCTGCGCCCGGCACTCGACCCGCGGGTCAGCGGGCGACGTAGACGGTGTTCGTCGAGGTGCCGCCGGTGAGCGGATTCGCGAACTCCACGACGTGCGCGTCGGCGGTGGGGAACACCGTCGCGAGGTCGGCGAGGAACGTCTCGTCGGGCGGGTCGTCCGACCAGAGCGCGAACACCCCGCCGTCGCGCAGGTGCCGGGCCAGTCGGCGCAGCCCGTCGGGCGTGTAGAGGTCGGCGTGCGACGGGTCGAGCGAATGCCGCGGGGAGTGGTCGACATCCAGCAGGATCGCGTCGTACCGCGCCTCCGGTTCGCGCCGCATCAGCGCGAAGAAGTCGTCGAGCACGAGGCTCGTGCGCGGGTCGCCGGTGAGCTGCGCTGACACGGGCAGCAGGCCGCGCCGGTGCCAGTCGATGACGGCGGGCAGAGCATCCACCACCACCAGCGACCCGACCGCGTCGTGGGCGAGCGCCGCCACGGCGGTGTAGCCCAGTCCGAGCCCGCCCACCAGGACGGCCAGGTCGGCGCCGTCCAGTGGAGCGAGCCCCAGGTGGGCGAGCTGCTCCTCCGCTTCGGTGAAGAGGCTCGACATCAGGTATTCGTCGCCGAGCTTCACCTCGTAGACATCCACGCCCAGGGTCGGCTCGACCCGTCGCCGCAGGAACAGGTCGCCCATCGGGGTCTCCTGCCAGTCCAGCTCTTCGAAGCGCAGCGCCATCCCGCTCACCCTACGCATCAGCGGGTTGAGTGCCGCCGCAGGCGGTGTATCGAAACCGACCGACGCGCTACTCGGGGGCGGTTTCGATACACCCGCTGCGCGGGCACTCAACCTGCGGTTAGAGCAATCCCAGATCCCGGGCCTTCGTGACGGCACCGGTGCGGGATTTCGCGTCGAGCTTGGTGAATGCGTGCAGCAGGTGCGATTTCACGGTGGCCTCCCCGAGGCTCAACGCGACGCCGATCTCGCGGTTCGACAGACCCGTCGCGACGAGGCGCAGCACGTCGAGCTCCCGCCCGGTGAGCTGCACGGCCGGGGTGCGGGTCGCGGCCCGCCGCACGAGCACGCGCGACACCGACGGCGCGAGCGCGACCTCCCCGGCGGCGACCGCACGGATGCCGGCGAGCAGCTCCGCTTCGGGCGCCGCCTTCAGCAGATACCCCGACGCGCCCGCCCCGATCGCCCGCAGGATCGCGTCGTCGCTCTCGTAGGTGGTGAGGATGACGACCCGCGTCGACGGCACGGCGGCGAGGATGCGGGCGGTGGCGTCGTCGCCGTCGAGGTCGGGCATGCGGAGGTCCATGAGCACGACGTCGGGCGTCAGCGAGACCGCGAGTTCGACGGCATCCAGTCCCGTCGCCCCGGTGCCCACGACCTCCAGGTCGTCGGCGGACTCGACGAGTCCGACCAGTCCGGCCCGCACGATCGGATGGTCGTCGACGATCACGACGCGGATCATGCGCGCACCTCGCGCGGGAGCGTCGCCGTGACGATGGTGCCGCCATCGCTCGCGACGGTGAGGGTGCCGCCGGCGAGGGCGAGTCTCGCCCGGAGGCCGCTCAGGCCGAACCCATCGGGCAGAGCGGCGGGGTCGAGCCCGCGGCCGTCGTCCCGCACGCGCAGCACGGCCGCATCGTCCTCCGCGACGAGCGACACCGACACCGTCGAGGCCCCGGCGTGCTTGCGCACGTTTGCCAGACCCTCCTGGGCGCAGCGCAGCAGAACGACCTCGGCATCCCGGTCGAGCGGGCTGTCGAGCTCCACCGAGAGTTCGACGACCACCGACGTCTCGCGCCGGAAACGTTCGACGAGCACGGTGAGGGCCTCCGGCAGTCCGCTCGTCAACTCCACCGGCGCGCTGCCGGCGACGAGGGTGCGGGTCTCAGTCAGCGCCGCACGGGCCGACTCCTCGACGAGCTCGAGGGTGTCGTCGGTGAGTCGCCCGGATGCCAGCTCCCGCCGGGAGCGCTGCACCAGCAGCACCACGCCGGCGAGGTCCTGCGCGATCGTGTCGTGCAGGTCGCGGGCCAACCGCTCCCGTTCGGAGGTCGAGCCGGCATCCCGATGCAGCACCGCGAGCTCGTCCTGCGCCGCCGTCAGCTCGTCGAGCAACCGCGCCCGTTCGGCGCCGAAGACGGCGATGCGCCAGATCCACAGCCCGAGGGCGATCGAGCCGGTGAGCGAGAAGACGAACGTCACTCCGGCGCTCGCGAAGGTCGCCCACGACGGGCCGAGGGAGACGAAGAATCCGGCGGCGGCGGCGGTCGCCACGGCGGCGCTCGAGAGGATGCCGGCGCGCCGGGTGGTGGCCAGCACCCAGCCGGCCGGCATCGCGAGCGACTGGAAGACGGCGAGCGTCGGTGCGACCGAGACCAGCGCGAAGGTCGCGACCACGAGGATGCCGACGAACACTGCGGCCCGGCTACTCCCGTCGGGGGCGCGCCGACCGAGGGTGACGAAGGCGATCAGCACGGTGACGAGTGTCCCGGCGCCGACCGGACCGAGCGGCGTCGTCGGCCAGGAGAACGCGAGGATGACGCCGCAGACGGCGACGACCGCGAGAACCGCGACCGTCCACCACGGCGACGCCATCACCCGCGAGTACTGCATTCAGGCATCCTTGCGGATCCACCGGAACGTGACCCGCACCACGATGAGTCCGACCACGAGCCAGATCCCGCAGACCAGGGCGATGAGCGGCAGGTCCCACGAGCCCGACGGCTCGCCGCCTTCGAACTCCGCGGGGAGGAACACCGCGCGCATCCCCTGCGCCAGCCACTTCAGCGGGAAGACGCTCGCGATGGTGCGCAGCCACTCGGGCAGCCCGCCGAAGGCGATGTAGACGCCCGAGATGAACTGCAGCACGAGCACGATCGGGATGACGACCGCCGTCGCGCTGCGACCGGAGCGGGGCAGCGCGCTCAGCCCGATCCCGAGGATCGCGCACGTCGTCACGCCGAGCAGGAACACCCAGGCGAAGGTGACCCAGCGACCCGGATCCGTCGGCAGTTCGACGCCGAACACCGTCGCCGCGACGAGGATCAGCAGTGCCGACTGCAGCAGCCCGGTGACGAGCACCTGCCCGAACTTACCCAGGAAGTACGACACCGGCGAGAGCGGCGTGCCGCCGAGGCGCTTGAGCGTCCCGTCGCCGCGTTCCATCGCGATGTCGATCGACATGTTCTGCAGACCGGAGAGCAGGAGCCCGGCGGCGATCATCCCGGGCAGGTAGTACGCGGCCGAGGAGATCTCCGCCCCCGGCGGTCCGAACGCCGCGTCGGAGAACGCCACCGAGAAGATGAGCAGCATGAGCAGCGGGAACAGGAAGGTGAAGAACACCGTGTCGCCCTGCCGGAAGTAGCCGCGCACCTCGTAGCCGACGCGGGAGACGCCGTTGCGCAGGATCGAGGCGATCATGCCGTCACCTCCTGCTGCGTGCCGACGAACGACAGGTAGATGTCCTCCAGGCTCGGGCGGATGACCTCGAGCCGGTCCGGCTCGCCGTCCGTCGAGAGCCGTGCGACGAGGGCGCCCGGGTTCTCGGTGCGCTCCTCGCGCACCATCCCGTTCTCGCGCCAGCGCACGATCGGCACCCGCGCGTCCTCGCCGCCGAGCTCGTCGATCCGGCCGAGCGCGGCCATCGTGCCGTTCGCGATGATCGCCGCACGGCTCGACAGCTCCGCGGCCTCGTCGAGGTAGTGCGTCGTGAGCAGGATCGTCGTGCCCTCGTCCTGCAGGCGTCGGATCAGATCCCAGAACGACCGCCGGGCCTCGGGGTCGAACCCGGTCGTCGGCTCGTCGAGGAAGAGCAGCTCGGGGCGTCCGACGATGCCGAGCGCGACATCCACGCGACGGCGCTGCCCCCCGGAGAGCTTCCGGATGCTCGTCTTCGCCTTCTCGGTCAGCCCGACGGCCGCGATCACCTCGTCGACGTCGCGCGGATTCGGGTAGAAGGCGGCGAAGTGGGCGAGCTGTTCGCGCACACTCGCAGCAGGGGCCTCACCCGTCGACTGCAGCACGATACCGAGCCGCGCCTTCCAGTCGAGCCCGCCGTGGTGCGGGTCGGTGCCGAGCACCTCGACCACGCCCGACGTGCGGTCGCGATACCCCTCGAGGATCTCGATCGTCGTCGACTTGCCCGCGCCGTTCGGCCCGAGCAGAGCGAAGGTCTCGCCCCGGTCGATCTGGAACGAGACGCCGCGCAGGGCGTCGACTCCACCCGCGTACGTCTTCCGCAGGTCCTCGACCCGCACTACCGCATCTGTCATGCCCTCAGCCTGGCCGTCCCGTCGCGCCGAGGCCACGACCGTCCGGTGGGAATCCTCTCCACCGAATGGTGGATGGGCGGGCCCGGCCTAGGCGAAGAGCCGCTGGAGGCGGGCGACGCCCTCGCGGATGTCGTCGTCGCCGAGCGCGTACGAGAAGCGCAGGTATCCGCTCGGGCCGAACGCCTCGCCGGGCACCGCGGCGACCTCGGCCTGCTCGAGGATGAGGTCGGCGAGCTCGAGCGACGACGTCGGGGTGACGCCTCCCCACTCGCGATTCAGCAGACCGGTGACATCCGGGTAGACGTAGAAGGCACCCTCAGGCGTCGGGCAGACGACACCCGGGATGGCGTTGAGGCCCTCGACGATCAGCTTGCGCCGGCGGTCGAACGCGAGGCGCATCTCCTCCACCGAGTCCTGCGGTCCGGTGAGAGCCGCGATTCCGGCGCGCTGCGAGATGTTCGACACGTTGCTCGACAGGTGCGACTGGAGGTTCGCGGCGCCGGCGATCGCGTCGGCCGGTCCGACCATCCAGCCGAGGCGCCAGCCGGTCATCGCGTAGGTCTTGGCGACGCCGTTGACGAGGATGGTGCGGTCGGCGATGGCCGGGAACGCCTCGACGATCGAGACGGCCTTGACCCCGTCGTAGGTGAGGTTCTGGTAGATCTCGTCGCTGATCACCCAGAGGCCGTGC
>NZ_JBIIAW010000007.1:0-54804 GCF_044239695.1 Pseudolysinimonas sp.
CGGGGATCTCCGAGTCGGGGTTCGCGATGCTGGCGCGGTCGCTCGAGGTCTCGCCGGAGGCATCCGAGGCGCTTCTCGATGCCCTCGCGCCGGTGCTCGCGACCGACGCGGCCGAGCCGCTCCCCCGGGCCGCGGTACTCGGGGAGGCTCTGCTCGCGCGGTCGGTCGCCGGCCTGCTGTCGTCGACCGGCGTCCTCGGCGCGCCCGAGGACGCGGCCGTGGTGGTGCTCGTCGCCGACTGGGTACTGGCGCCCGCGGATCATCTCGCCTGGCTCAACCGGGATGTGCCGCATCTGCCGGTCGTCGTGGGGGAGCGGTCGATCGCGGTCGGGCCGCTCGTCGAGCCGGGCGACGGGCCGTGCCTCTACTGCGTGCACCTCGCCCGGATCGACGCGGATGAGGCCTGGCCGGCGGTCGCCACGCAGTTGCTCGGGCGGGCCGGGCGGGAGGTCGGCGAACTCGAGAGGGTCGAGGCGGCGGTGTTCGTCGCGCGGCGGGTGCTCGAACGGCTCGCCGGAACACGGCTGCGGGGTCGGTCGTGGCGACTGGATGCCGGAGGCGGGGTCAGTTCCCGCGTGTGGACGCGGCATCCCGACTGCCGGTGCGGAGTTCCTGAAGGAACCGACTGGGCTGCCGTTCCTGCGCACGCTGACCGCGGCGCGCCCACGACAGGGTCAGCCGTCGGCGCGCTCGCGTGATGCCGACGTAGAAGAGGCGGCGTTCCTCGTCGATCGCCGCGAGCCCCCGGGCGTGCACGACCGGCAGCAGCCCTTCGGCGAGACCGGGCAGGTAGACCGACTCCCACTCCAGCCCCTTCGCCGAGTGCAGGGTTCCGAGCACGACGGCGCGCATCGGCAGGTCGCCCTTCGCCTGCTCGCGGTCGTCGAGTTCGGCGGCGAACCGCGCGAGGGTGACGTCTTCGGGCGTGCCCTCCGCGAAGCGCACGACGGCGTCGAGCCCCGCCCAGTCGGTCGCGCCGAGCTTCGAGTGACCGCGGTCGACGGTCCAGCCGGCGGCGCGGGCCGTGTCGGCGATGAACCCGCGCACCGGATCCTCGGGGAAGCGCTGCGCCTGCACGGCGAGCGCCGACATCACCTTGCGCACCGCCGGGATCTCGAAGAACGGCGTCCCGGCGAGCGAGCGCGTCACGATGCCGCGCGCCGCGAACGCCTCCTCGAACGCCCGCGCCTGGTCGTTGACCCGGTGCAGCACCGCGATCTGCTCCGGCGGAGTCCCGGCGGCCAGTTCGCCGACGACGGCCTCCGCGATCCCCGCCGCCTCCGCCGCGTCGTCGTCGTAGGCCACGGGCTCGGTGACGACGCCCTTGCCCGCGGTCGCGGCCCGCAGGTCGAGCGCTCCGGGGCGGCCGCGCATCAGGCGGTTCGCCAGGTCGAGCACCTGCGGCGCCGACCGGTAGTTGCGTTCGAGTCGCACGATCTCGGCGCCCGGGTGGTCGCGCTCGAACCCGAGCAGGTACGAGCTCGACGCCCCCGCGAAGGTGTAGATGGTCTGGTTGGCGTCGCCGACGACGCAGAGGTCGGTGCGGTCCCCGAGCCAGAGCTTCAACAGCCGGTGCTGGAGGGGCGAGACATCCTGGAATTCGTCGACGACGAAGTGGCGGTACTGCGTCCTCACCCGGTCGCGCGCGATCGGCTCCGAGTCCAGCAGCCCGGAGGCGAGCAGCAGCACGTCCTCGAAGTCGATGCGCCGGCGCTCGTCCTTGATCTCCTCGTACTGCCGCTGCACCTCGGCGACAGCGTCGGCATCCAGCCCCCGCGGCAGCGGACGCTCGCGCGCCGCGCCGACGTAGCGCTCGATGCTCAACTCCGACGTCTTGCGCCACTCGATCTCACCGGCGACGTCGCGCACCGCGCCGGGTCCGAGCCTGATCTTCGCCCGCTCGCCCGCTTCGGCGATGTAGCGCGCCTTGTTGTCCAGCAGCCGCGGAGCGGACCCGCCGACGAGGTCGGGCCAGAAGAAGCCCAGCTGCGCGAGCGCCTCGGCGTGGAAGGTGCGCACCACGGCGCCGGGGGTGCCGAGCACCCGCAGCCGGTGCCGCAGCTCGCCCGCGGCCTTGGCGGTGAAGGTCAGCGCGAGGAGCGTGCCGGGCGAGTAGACGCCCTCCTGGATGCCGTGCGCGATCCGGTGCGTGATCGCCCGGGTCTTGCCGGTGCCGGCACCGGCGAGGATGCAGACCGGTCCGAGGAGCGTCTCGGCGGCGTGGCGTTGGTCGGCGTCGAGCCCGTCGAGGAGGTCCACGGTGCTCACCCGGTCATCCCCACGTGCGGGCTCCGTCGGCGATCTCTCCCCCGTACCAGTGCTCGATGATCGCGCGGGCGATCGACGTCGGTCCGGGCAGGATCACGTCGCCGGCCTCCACCGCGGCGGTCAGCTCGTCGCGGGTGAACCAGCGCAGCGCGACGATCTCCTCGCCGTCGGGCTCCCCCGCGGTGTCCGCTCCGGGCACGGCGCGCGCGACGAACCCCACCATGAGTGACGCCGGGAAGGGCCAGGGCTGGCTGCCGAGGTACTGCGGGTTCTCCACCCGCACCCCCGACTCCTCGAACACCTCGCGGATGACCGCGGCCTCGAGCGACTCCCCGGGCTCGACGAACCCGGCCAACAGCGAGAAGCGCTTCGCCTCCCACATCGCGTTCGAGCCCAGCAGCAGCCGGTCGTCGTGGTCGGTCACCCCGACGATGACGGCGGAGTCGGTGCGCGGGAAGTACTCCTTGCCGGTCTCGTCCTCGCGCACCCAGCCGGCCTTCCCGGGACGGGTCTCGCCGCCCGCGAGCGGCGAGAAGCGCGACACCGTGTGCCAGTTCAGGATGGCGAGGGCCTGGGTGAAGAGGCCGGCGTCGCGTTCGTCGAGCCGGGCGCCGATGCGCCGGAGGTCGCCCCACTCCGCGGGTCCGGTCGGCACGTCGTCGAGCTCGTCGAACCCGTCCGGCGAGTCGACGGCGAGTGCCACGATCGGGGTGCCCACGGCCAGATCGGGCGCGGCGGTCGTCGTGCGCCCGAGGTAGACGGCCAGCGCTGCCTGCGGCACGACCGATGGCGGCAGGATCGCGAGGGTCGTCGGGGAGGCGAGCAGTGCCTTGCCCTCGTGCAGCACGATCGCCCGGGTGCGGGCGTCGTCGAGGAGGCCGTCGATCCCCCCGGCCCGGCCGAGATGGTCGCGGTCGAGGGCGGCGCGGGCGAGCGGCAGTCTCGCTGAGAAGGGAGTGGGTGCGGGAGTGTCGGACATCCGCACTCCTCCCGGGCCGACCTACCCTGTGGACATGGCCCGATCCCATCTCACTCTAGCGGCGCTCGCGACGTCCGCCGTGGCGGGCCTCGACATCGCCGCGGCCCAGCCCTTCGGCGCCCCCGGGGGCGACTTCGACGCCGCGATCCTCACCGGACGCGACGGCCGGCACTGGATCATCCGGGTGCCGCGCAACGAGCGAGCCGAACAGGAGCAGTCGGCCGATCTGATCGCGCTGCGCGCCCTCAGCGCCGGGGTGCGCGCGCGTCTGCCGTTCACCGTGTCGACCTTCGCCGGGCAGGTTCCGGTCGACGGCACGCGCGCGGTCGTGTCGGAGTTCGTCTACGGCTCCAAGGTGCCGCTCGCGTCGATGAGCCTCGAGCTGGCGGCATCCATCGGGGCCGGAATCGCCGCGATCCACGCGCTGCCGCCGAACGTCGTGATCGACGCCGGCCTGCCCTCGCACTCCCCCGTCGAGGCGCTCCGCGCGGTCGTCGCGCTCATGGATCGCGCCTCCGCGACGGGACTCGTGCCCGCCGCCCTCCTCGGCCGCTGGGAGCGGGCGAGCGAGGAAGCCACCCTGTGGCAGTTCACCCCCGCGGTCATCAACGGCGCGCTCGGCTCCGACTCGTTCCTGTCGTCCGACGGCGAGGTGACCGGCCTGATCGGCTGGCACGCCTTGCGCGTCGGCGACCCCGCGGCCGACCTCCAGTGGGCCGCCGCAGCGGGACCCGACATCGCCGACGCGACCTTCGCGGCCTACGCGCAGGTGCGCGGCACCGCCGACCGCCAGGTGCGGCAGCGTGCCGCACTGCTGTCGGAACTCGAGGTCGCCCGGTGGCTGCTGCACGGCACCGAGACGCGCTCGACCGAGATCGTCGACGACGCCGTGGCGATGCTCTCGGAGCTCGCCGACGAGACGCAGAAGGACCTCATGAACCCGATCGGCGGCCCGACGGTGCCGCTCGGCGTCGACGAGGTCGAGCAGCTGCTCGAACGCACCTCGCGCATCCACTGAGTCCCCCGTGCTGACCCCCGCCGAGATCGCCGACGCCCGGGCGTACGCGATCGCGGCGATGACGGATGCCGGCGTCGTGCTCACCGCCGCCGAGCAGGCCGATCTCGAAGTCAGCGACTTCGGACTCGGCGACCTCACGCGCACCGGGCTGCAACTCGTCGTCTACGTCAACACCGACCGCGTCTGCGCGAAGGAGATGGTGCTGCGCCCCGGGCAGACCTGCCCCGAACACGTGCACGTCGGCGCCGGAGACGAGCTCGGCAAGGAGGAGACCTTCCGGGTGCGCGCCGGCGAGGTCTGGCTCTACGTCGAGGGAGACCCGACGTCGGCGCCCCGGGCGGTGGCCCCGCGCCCCGAGCACTACACGGCGTGGCACGAGATCGTGCTGCGTCCCGGCGACCAGCACACGATCATGCCCGGAACGAAGCACTGGTTCCAGGCCGGCCCGACCGGCGCCGTCGTCACCGAGTTCTCCACCCGCAGCACCGACGAACGGGATGTCTTCACCGACCCCGACATCCGCCGCATCACCGTCGTCGCGGACGACTGACCGCGCTGGTCCGCCATCCGCGAATCGTGCCGGTCAGTTTCTCGTAGGCGCGATTCGCAAAGAGCGGACCAAGTATCCGAGGGTCAACCGAGGGCGTCGAGCGCGGCACGCCAGGCGAGGGAGGCGCAGCCGGCGCGGAGGGGATAGCGGCCGATGCGCGCGAACGCCTCGAGGTCGCCGAGGTCGGGCGCGGGCGTGGCTTCGGCGTCGAGGGTGCTCAGGTACCGGTCGGCGAGAGCGCGGAAGCCGGCGACGGAGAGCCCCGGCGCCGCACCACCGAGGGCGGATGCCGCGGCGGTCGAGACGACGCAGCCGTGCCCGTCCCAGCGGAGCGCCTCGATCGCGGCGCCGTCGAGCACGACCCGCACGGTGATGTCGTCGCCGCAGGCCGGGGACCGCCGGTGCGCCTCGCGACCCGCGTCGCCGCCGAGCCCCGCGCCCACCCGGGACTTCGCGAGCTCCTCGATGAGGACCGCGCGGTCCGGTTCGGTGAGCACGACGGGTCCCCCGCGCCTAGCGGTGCTGGTCGGCGAGGTGGAGCACGGCGGCTTCGAGGGCGTCGATCGCGGCGGCGACGTCGTCCTCCCGCACCGACTCGTCGGCGTGGTGGCTGATGCCGCCGGCGCAGCGCACGAACAGCATCCCGATCTCGGTGAGGTCGGCGACGGCCATCGCGTCGTGCCCGGCGATGCTGACCAGTTCGATCGGGTCGGCATCCCCCGTCGCGCGGATGCCGGCGGCCACCGCCGCCCGCAGCGACGGGGAGCACGGGGCCTCGGGCGCGGCGTGGGTGGAGGTCACCTCGAGGTCGAGGCCGCGTTCGACGGCGATGCGCTGCAGCTCGTGGCGGATCAGTCCCCAGGTGGCGTCGCGTCCGGCCGCCGTGCCGTCGCGGAGGTCGAGACTGAACTCGGCGAATCCGGGGATGACGTTGACGGCGTCCGGCTCGACGCGGATGCGCCCGACCGTCGCCGGACTGCCCTGATCGCGCGCGATGCGCTCGATCGCGATGATCGCCTCGCTCGCGCCGAGGAGGGCGTCGTGCCGCAGCTCCCACGGGGTCGCGCAGTGCCGCGCCTCGCCACGGTAGGAGATCATCCGCCGCTCGGCCGCCGCGATCGTCGTGACGACGCCGAGCGCGCGACCCTGCGCTTCGAGTCGCGGGCCCTGCTCGATGTGGCACTCGAGGTAGCCGATGACGCTGCCGGGCGCGCGCGCCGCGGACGCGATGTTCTCGGGGATGAGCCCGAACAGGGTCGCGGCATCGCGCAAGGTCACGCCGTCGGGGTCGGTCAGGTCGAGCCACGAGTCCCGCCAACCGCCCGCGAGCGCCCGCGACCCGAGCAGCGTCGCGCCGAAGCGGGTGCCCTCCTCGTCGCCGAACGCGACCACCTCGAGCGCGAACGGCAGGTCGGCATCCCGCAGCCGGTCGGCGACCTCGATCGCGACGAGCACCCCCAGGATGCCGTCGTACCGCCCCGCTCCCGGAACGGTGTCGAGGTGCGAACCGAGCAGCAGCGCCGGGCGGTCGTCGTCGTCCCTGAGCCGCCGCCCGCAGACGTTCGCCGCCTCGTCGGGCCAGGCCCGCAGGCCGGCTTCGCGCATCCAGGCCGCGGCGATCGCGTTCACCCGGGACTGCTCGGGCGTGAGGTACGCGCGCAGGATGCCGTCTTCCCACGCCGAATGCGTGGCGAGTTCGTCGGCGCGCGCCAGCACCCGAACGGCCGTCACGCGTAGCTCTCCAGCGCCGCGTCGACACCGGCACCCTGGGGCACCGACGCCCCGGCCCGCCGCAGCACCTGCTCGAGCGCCGCGAGGGTGGTGAGCACGGCATCCTTGCGGGCGTTGTAGCCCATCACGCCGATGCGCCACACCTTGCCGTGCAGCGGCCCGAACGAGGTGCCGATCTCGATCCCGTAGTCGGTGAGCAGCGTCGCCCGCACGCCGTCGGGGTCGACGCCGTCGGGGATGTGCACGCCGATGACGTTGTTCATGCGCACGCCCTGGTCGCCGAACAGCTTCAACCCGGTGGCGACGAGTCCCGCGGTCATCGCGGCGCCGTGCACGCGGTGACGCTCGACGGCGGCCGGCATCCCCTCCTCCATCAGGATGCGGGCGCACTCGCGCGCGCCGTAGAGCATCGTCGTGGCCTCGGTGTGGTGGTTGAGCCGCTTCGGGCCCCAGTAGTCGAGGATCTGCGCGAGGTCGAAGTAGTTGCTGCGGATCGGCGCGCTGAGCACCGGGTCGCCTTCGGAGCGGATGCCCGCCTCGACCGACTTGCGCGCCTCGATGACCGCGACCGCCTGCTCGGAGAGCGTGATCGGCGCCGAGCCGGACGGCCCGGCCAGGCACTTCTGGAGGCCCGAGGTGGCGGCATCCACCCCCCACTCGTCGGCGAGGAAGGTGTTGCCCGCGAGGCTCGCGGTGGTGTCGGTGTAGAGCAGGGCGCCGTGCTTCGCGGCGAGCGGGCCGATCTCGTCGAGCGGCTGGGCGACGGTGGTGGAGGTGTCGCCGTGCACGATCGCGAGCACCTTGGGCTTCACCGCGGTGAGTGCCTTCTCGATCTCGGCCGGCGTGAACACCGTGCCCCACTCGCGCTCCAGCACGTGCACCTCGGCGCCGCAGCGCTCGGCGATCTCGCGGAGCAGGTGGCCGAAGCGTCCGAAGATCGGCACGAGCACTTTGTCACCGGGCTCGAGCAGCGACACGAGCGCCGCCTCGATACCCGCGCGGGCCGTGCCGTCGACCAGCAGCGTCGCCTCGTTCGTCGTGCCGAAGACACCCCGGTAGAGCTCCTGCGTCTCGGCCATGTAGCCGGTCATCGCCGGGTCGTACTGGCCGACCAACTGCGCGCTCATCGCCCGCAGCACGCGCGGATCGGCGTTGATCGGCCCCGGGCCCATGAGAAGGCGGGCGGGCGGGTCGATCTGGTTCGCGGTCACGTTCTCATGGTGTCACTGGTTCGTTTCGGGGGGATGACGCCACCGTCGATAGCGTGGCCCCATGGTCCTCGAACTGCGCCCCGCGAGGGCGGACGACATCCCCCGGATCGCCGAGATCTGGCGGCCGGCGTGGCTCGACGGGCACCTCGGCGGCGTCCCGGACGAACTGGTGCGCATCCGCACCCCCGAGAACTTCGTGGTGCGGGCGACGGCGATCCAGCCGCACACGACTCTCGCGGTCGTCGACGGTGCGACGGTCGGGTTCGTCGCGGTCGCCGGGAACGAGATCGACCAGCTCTTCGTGGACGCTTCCGCGAGAGGCCTGGGGATCGCCGACCTGCTGCTGCGCGCCGGCGAGGACGCGATCGCCGCGGCGGGTCACCCGGAAGCCTGGCTCGCCGTCGTGGCGACCAACGCGCGGGCGCGACGCTTCTACGAGCGCAACGGCTGGAGCGACGGCGGGTCGTTCCTCTACGCGACCGACGGGGATGACGGCCTCCTCGACGTCTCCTGCCAGCGCTACGAGAAGTCGCTCACGCCGACTCCCGCGGGTTGAGTGCCCGACGCAGCCGGGGGTATCGAAACCCGACGTGCAACGACCGTATGACTTCGCGGTAACCCGGGGTGGGTTTAGATACACCGCGCTGAGGCGCGGCACTCAACCCGCGGTGGTCGGCAGCAGCAGCTGAGCGAGGTCGAGCAGGGCGAGGTCGCTGCCGCGCGGACCGACGAGGCACAGCCCCACCGGTTCCGGGACGCTCAGCGCCGGCACCGAGAGCCCCGGGCGCCCGGTCAGCCCGGCGACCACGGTGAGGCGCAGGGTGGCGCCGCGCACGGCATCCAGCTCGGCTGCCGACGCCTCGACCGACGGCGCCGCCGACGACGCCGAGGGCACGAGCAGCACGCGGTCGCCGAGCAGCTCCTCCAGCCGGGCGTAGTGGGCCGCAGCGGCGGCGCGGGCGTCGACTTCCTGCTCCCGGGTGACCCCGGCGGCGAGCGCGAACCGTTCCCGGGCGCCCGGGCCGACGGCATCCGGATGCCCGGTGACCCAGCCGCCGTCGGAATCCCAGGCCTCGGCGGCCTGCGTCACCCGGAACGCCTCGAACATCTCGGTGGGATCGCCGAGGTCGACGTCCTCCACGTCGAGACCGGCGAGGGCGGCGGTGAACGCCTCCCGCACGGCCGGCTCGGCGAGGGCGACGAGTCCGGGGTCGACGACGAACCCGCCCGGGTCGACCGTCACGGTGCCGAGAGCGACCTCGACGACGCGGCGCAGAGTCGCGGCATCGCGGGTCAGCCAGCCGACGGTGTCGAAACTCGGCGCCAACGGCCAGACGCCCGCGAGCGGCACCGCGCCGTGCGTCGTACGGAGCCCCCAGAGTCCTTGGTACGACGCGGGCACCCGGATCGAGCCCGCGGTGTCGGTGCCGAGACCGATCGTCGCCTCGCCGAGCGCGACGGCACTCGCCGGTCCGCTCGAGGATCCCCCGGGCAGCCCGCCGGGAACAGCCGGGTTCGGCGGCGGCCCGTAGTGCGGGTTGGCGCCGGCGATCGAGTACGCGAACTCATCGGTCTGCGCGATCCCGCGGAGGGCGGCGCCGGCATCCAGGAGCTGCTGCACCGCCGGGGCCGTGCCCACCTCGACCGGCGCCTCCGCGAGGAACGTCGGATTGCCGGCACCGACCGCGAAGCCCGCGATCTCGTAGAGGTCCTTCACGGCGACGGTCTCGCCGCTCAGCGGCCCGTCGGCGGCTCCCGCCACGAGGGGGTCACCGAGTTCTCGCCAGACACTCGTGTCGAAACTGTTCAGAGGCTCGGTCATCCGAAGTCCGCCTTCCTGATGCGCGCGTGCACGCCGGTCACCCGGTCGACGACCTGCGAGATGTCGAAATCGGTGGCCGCCGACAGGTACGCGTAGGCGTGCTCCTCGTCCATGTCGTAGCCGCCCACGAGGAAGCGGATGGCGGCGCGCACGGCCTTCTTCATCGCCTCGCGGAGGTCCTCGTCCATCCCGGTCGGCACCCAGTACTCGGCGGTCTCGACGACGGGACCGTGCTCGTGCACGAACGGCGCGAACGGATCGTCGGCCGGCACGATCCGGAACCGCAGGGTCGCCCGCAGCGACGCCTCCATCGCGGTGAGCGCGACCTCCCCGTCCCCCTGCGCGAAGTGCGGGTCGCCGACATAGGCGAGGGCGCCCGGCACGAGCACCGGGAGATAGAGGGTGCTGCCCACGGTCAGCAGATTGATGTCGATGTTGCCGCCGTGCCGCCCCGGGGGCACCGAATGCGGCCGGGCATCGCCCGGCACGGCGACGCCCATGATCCCCAGGAACGGTGCCATCGGAAAGTGCACGCGCTCCTCCGCGCCTTCTCGCCGGGGTATCGATGCTGTTTGCCGGAAATGGCCCTCTTCCGCGGTCGCGAAGGGGCCATTTCGGGCAGACAGCCCCTCACCCTCGCCGTCGAGGCGGGCGAAGATGCTGACGTTGGCGGGGCCGCGCGGGAACTCCCCTGGCAGCGCACCGCGGCCGTGCCGGTTCGAGATGACCCCGTAGGGCACCCGCGGCAGCAGTTCGACGACGTCGATCGCGAGCAGATCCCCGGGCCGTGCGTCGCGCACGAACACCGGTCCCGTCACGACGTGCGGGCCGTCCTCCGGATCGCGCGTGCGCGTGGCGGTCAGCTCGACCGCATCCCGCAGCACGCCTTCCGCCGCGACGCCGTGGCGTGCGAAGAACGCCGTCGGGTCGGACCCCTGGTCGTCGAGCACGCCCTCGTGACTGACCGTGTCGATCGTCACCTCGGTATCGGGATCCACTTCGAGCACGGGGGCGTCGGCGCCGGAGGGTAGCCGTCCCCAGAAGACCCGCGCGGGGTCAGCCGGGAGGTAGCTGCCGCGGATCGGTCCCTCACCCGGCTGGAGGATCGTCATCCCGCCACGTTACCGACTGAATCGAGCGATCCACGGCGTCGCCGGGGCGGCGGCGAGTTCGGCGAGAGTACCCCGTTGGACGATCCGACCCCGCTCCAGGACGGCGACCTCGTCGGCGAGCGCGGCGGCGTCGGCGGTGTCGTGACTGACGACGATCGTCGGCCCGCCGAAGTCCCGGATGTAACGGGCGAGATCGTCGCGCACCTCGTCGCGCACCTCGACGTCGAGCGCGGCCATCGGCTCATCCAGGACGAGCACGGCGGGCTGCGAGGCGAGCGCGCGCGCGACGGCGACCCGCTGCGCCTGACCGCCGGAGAGAGCCTGCGGATGCCGTTCCGCCAGCGCCCCGAGGTCGAAGCGCTCGAGCCACGACTGGGCCGAGGCGCGGGCGACGTCGCGCGAGGCGCCCCGAACGCGTTCGGGGAACGCGACGTTGTCGCGCACCGTGAGATGCGGGAAGAGCAGGAAATCCTGGAAGACGACCCCGATCCCGCGAAGCTCGGCGGGCATCCCGCCGAGGTCGCGCCCGTCGAGCCGCAGGGTGCCGGTGGCGTCGACGAGTCCGGCGATGGCGGCGAGCACGGTCGACTTCCCGGCCCCGTTCGGACCGACGAGCGCGAGCGCGCGTCCCGACGGCACCTCGAGACGCGCGACGACGTCGAAGGCCTCGCGTGGGACGACCAGGTCGACACTCAGCACGCTCATCGCACGACCCCGGGAAGCCAGCGGTCGCGGAGGGTCACCAGCACGGCGAGCGACACGACGAGCAGCAGCAGCGCGAGGGCGATCGCCGTGTCGGGGTCGGAGTTCATCGCCAGATAGGAGGCGATCGGCAGCGTGCGGGTGACGCCGGGGAACGACCCGGCGAAGGTGATCGTCGCCCCGAACTCCCCGAGGGCGCGGGTGAAGCAGAGCACCGCCCCGGCGGCGACCCCGGGCGCGACGAGCGGGAGCGTCACGAGGCGGAAGACCTGCGCGCGGCTCGCCCCCAGCGACGAGGCGGCCAGCTCGCTCCGGCGATCGGCGGAGCGCAACGCGCCCTCGACCGCGAAGACCAGGAACGGCATGGCGACGAACGTCTGCGCGATCACGACGGCGCCCGTGGTGAACGGGATGGTGATGCCGATCTCGGCGAGCCCCTGCCCCAGGACGCCGCGCCGACCGAGCAGCAGGAGGAGCGCGATACCGCCCACGACGGGCGGCAGCACCATCGGGATCGTGATCGCGGCGCGCAGCAGGCGCCGGGGCACGACCGCCCAGTCCACCGAGTGCGAGAGCAGGACAGCGAGCGGGATGCCGAGCAGCAGGCAGGCCGCGGTCGAGATCGCGGCGGTGAGCAGCGAGAGGCCCAGCGCCTGCAGAACCTCGGTGCCGGCGAGCAGGCGCGGCAGGTCGCCCCAGGGTGCGCGGAGGAGCAGCCCGAGGAGCGGGAGGACGAGAAGCGCGAGACCGGTCGCCGCGAGGACGGAGACGACGGGTCCGGGCCCGCGCCTCCTACGGGATGCCGAAGCCCGCATCGCGGAACACCTCGATGCCCTCGGCCGACCGCACGAAGTCGATGAACGCCTGCGCGGCCGCCGGGCTGCGGGCGCCGGCGAGCAGCGAGATCGGGTAGTCGTTGACGGCATCGCCCGCTTCGGGCACGGCGATGCCCTCGACGTCGTCGCCCGCGGCGATCACATCGGTGACGTAGACGAGGGCCGCATCCACCTCGCCGAGCGCGACCTTGGTGAGGGCCGCCTTGACGTCCTCCTCGAGGGTGTCGACGGACGGCGTGATGTCGATCGCCGCGAAGAGCTTCTCCGCGGCGGAACCGCACGGCACCGCGGGGTCGCACAGCGCGAGGGTCAGACCGGCGTTCGCGAAGTCGGCGAGTCCGGTGACACCGCCCGGGTTGCCCGCGGGGACGGCGATCTCGAGCACGTTGGTCAGCAGCACCTCGGGGTCGACCGTCAGGCCCGCCTCGGTGACGGTCGTCATCGTCGACGCGTTGGCCGAGAAGAAGATGTCGGCGGGCGAGCCGGAGACGATCTGCTCGGCGAGCGCCGAGCTGCCGCCGTAGGAGACGACGACGTCGACGTTCGGATGCGCCTCCTCGAACCGCGCCGCCAGCTCGTCGAGCGACTCGGTGAGCGACGCGGCGGCGAGGACCGTCACCGTTCCCGACAGCGTGTCGGGGTCGGTCGTCTCGGCGGCGGGCGCGGCGCACCCGGCCAGCAGGGCGATGCCGGCGGCGGCGATCAGGGACGGTTTCTTCACGTTCGGTTCTCCGGGGGGATCTCGACGGTGACGACGGTGGCCTTCGCGCTCGCGGCGGCGAGCATCCCCGGTTCCAGGCCGAGGTCGTCGGCGGCCTCCCGCGACATCAGCGACACCACCCGGAAGGGTCCGGCCTGGATGACGACCTGGGCCATCACCCCGTCCTTCGTCACGGCGGTGACGAGGCCGGTGAAGCGGTTGCGGGCGCTCGCCTTCGCCAACGGGAACGCGGCGGCGAGAGCGGATGCCGTCTCCGGCTCCTCGAGCAGCGGCAGCAGGTCGGCGCCGGCGATCACCTGACGGCCGGTGTCGGTCTTGCGGATGCGCAGCTTCCCCGCCTCGCCCCACCGCCGCACGGTGTCGTCGCTCACCCCGAGCAGAGCCGCCGCTTCGGCGATCTTGAACTCGTTCATCACTTTCCCCGCATCCGCGTCCAGAAGTTGCGATTCTATCCGCATCCGCGGATCCAGCGTCGACGAGTCGCGCCTGGAAGAATCGAAGGATGCCCGTCGACCCGTCCTCTCCCCGCTTCGCGCGCCAGCGGATCCTCGCGGGCTTCAGCGCGGACGGGCAGGCGGCCCTGGCCGGCGCGCACGTGCTCGTGATCGGCGCGGGCGGACTCGGCAGCGCCGCCCTGCCCCTCCTCGCCGCGGCGGGCATCGGCATCCTGACCGTCGTCGACGACGACACCGTCGCCGAGAGCAATCTGCACCGCCAGACCCTGCACACGGCCGCCGACATCGGCGCCAACAAGGCCGCCTCGGCCGCCGCGACGCTGCGCGCCCTCGCCCCCGACGCCGAGATCCGCGTCCTCGCGCAGCGGTTCGAACCCGGCGCGACCTTCGACGTGCTGCTCGACGTCGACGTGCTCGTCGACGCGAGTGACAACCCCGCCACCCGTTATCTCGCCAACGACGCCGCCGCGATCCGCGGCATCCCGCTGGTCTGGGGGTCGGCGCTCGGGTATGCGGGGCAGGTCGGCGTCGCCTGGGACGAGCGAGGCGTCGACTACCGCGACCTCTTCCCCGACGAGGGGGGCGCCTCCGACCGGGACACCTGCGAGCTCGTCGGCGTGCTGCCGAGCGTCTGCGGGGTCATCGGGGCGATGATGGCGACCGAGGTGCTCAAGCTCGTCTCCGGGATCGGCGAGCCCCTGCTCGGCCGGGTCGCCGCCTACGACGCGCTCACCGGCCGCACCCGCGAGATCGAGTACCGCCGCGATCCGGAGGCTGCGCGCCCCGGGTCGCTCGACGAAAGGACGTCGATGCCCGACGCCGACCACCTCGCCGACCACGCGATCAACGCCATCCAGCTCTCGGGCGAGCTGGCGGGGACGACCCCGCCCCTGCTCATCGACGTGCGCGAGCCCTGGGAGGCCGAGCTGGTGTCGATCCCCGGGTCGGTGCTGATCCCGTTGGGCGAGCTGCCCGACCGGATCGCCGAACTCGATTCCGACGCCGACATCGTGCTCTACTGCCATCACGGGCTGCGCTCCGACCGCGCGCTCCAGTTCCTCCAGCGCCTGGAGTTCTCCCGGGTGCGGCATCTGACCGGCGGCATCGACGCGTACGCGACGAAGGTCGACCCGTCGCTTCCGCGGTACTGACCGTGGCGCGCACGCCGGTCGCCGAGCACGAGGGACGCGTGCGCGCGCTCCTCGCCCCGCTGCGCACCCGCGCCCCCGAGACGGTGCCCGTCGCCGCCGCCCTCGGGCGGGTGCTCGCCGCCCCCGTCGTGTCGCCGATCGACCTCCCGCCGTTCCGCAACTCCCAGATGGACGGGTATGCGATCCGTTCCGCAGATCTTCCCGAACCGGGGTCACTTCTGATCGCCGCCGATATCCCCGCAGCGCCGGGAACGCCGTCTCCGCTGGTGGCCGGCACCGCGGCGCGGATCATGACCGGCGCGTCGATCCCGACGGGAGCGGATGCCGTGGTGCCGGTCGAGGACACGGTCGCGTCCGACGATGGCCGGGTCACGATCGCGTCGGTCTGGAGTGCGGGCTCGTATGTGCGGGAAGCCGGATCCGACCTCCGCGCCGGGGAGGACCTCCTTCCCGCCGGCCTCCGCCTGTCGTCCCGTCACCTCGCGGCGCTGTCCGCCGCCGGGATCACCTCCGTCGACGTCGAATCGCGGGTGCGGGTCGCGGTCATCTCCACGGGCTCCGAACTCGTCGCCCCCGGCGAATCCCTCGGGCCGGGCCAGATCGCCGACTCCAACGGCACCGCGCTCGTCGCGGCGGCCCGGGATGTCGCGGCGCAGATCGTGCTCGAAGGTCGCGTCGTCGACGATCGCGACGCCTTCGAGGCGCTCCTCGAAGCGGCGATCGCCGCCGACGCCGAACTCGTGCTGACGAGCGGCGGGATCTCCCAGGGCGCGTACGAGGTCGTGCGCGAGACCCTCGAGCCGCAGGGCGCTCTCGTCGACGTGCTCGCCATGCAGCCCGGCGGCCCGCAGGCGATCGCGTCGTTCCGCGGCATCCCGGTCGTCTGCTTCCCCGGCAACCCGGTGTCGAGCCAGTTGTCGTTCCTGCTGTTCGTCGAGCCCCTCCTCCGCGAGATCGCGCGGCTGCCCGACCGCATCCGCGTCACCCGGGTGCTCGACGCGCCGCTGACCTCGGTCGAGGGCAAGCGGCAGTTCCTGCGGGGGCGGTCGCTGCCCGACGGACGCGTCGAGACCCTCGGCGGACCGTCGTCGCACCTCGTCGCCGCGCTGGCCGCCGCCGACGTCCTCATCGACATCCCCGAGGACGTCGCCGAGCTGCCCGCCGGGGCGAGTGTGGAAACCTGGGAGCTATGAGCCAGCCCGGCGCCCGCCAACTCAGTCACCTCGACGCCGAGGGGCGCGCCCGCATGATCGACGTCGGAGGCAAGGCCGTCACCCGGCGGGTCGCCACCGCTGCGGGGCGTCTCGACACGACCGCCGAGGTCGTCGCGCTCGTGGTCTCCGACGGACTGAAGAAGGCCGACGCTCTCGCCACGGCCCGCATCGCGGGCATCGCCGCGGCGAAGCGCACGTCGGAGCTGATCCCGCTCGCGCATCTGCTGCCGCTGGATTCGGTGACCGTCGAGTTCGAGCCGGGGGAGGCATCCATCGGCATCCGCGCGACGGTCGCCGTCACCGCGAAGACGGGCGTCGAGATGGAGGCGCTCACCGCCGTCGCCGTCGCTGGGCTGACCCTGCACGACATGATCAAGGCGGTCGATCCCGCCGCCGTGCTCGGCGACATCCGGCTGCTCGAGAAGTCCGGCGGCAAGCACGGCCACTGGACGCCCCAGGGATCTGCGGGTCGAGTGCCGGCGGAGCCGGTGTATCGAGACCAGGCACGGGGAACCGCCGTCGTGATCGTCTCGTCGACGGGCGCCGCCGCCGGCACCCGCGAGGACCGCACCGGCCCCGTCATCGTCGACTGGCTGGCCGCGCAGGGCTACGCGGTCGAGGCGCCCGTCGTGGTCGCGGATGCCGACATCGCGAGCGCCCTCGGCGGCGCGGTGGCGGGGGCGCCGGCCCTTGTGATCACGACCGGCGGCACCGGCATCCACCCCCAGGACCGCACCCCCGAGGCGACCCGCGGCGTGCTCGACCGCGAACTGCCCGGGGTCGCCGAGGCGATCCGCGCCGCGGGACGCGCGGTCACCCCGACCGCGGCGCTCAGCCGGGCGCTCGCGGGGATCGCCGGCTCCACGATCGTCGTCAACCTGCCGGGATCGCCGGGCGGGGTGAAGGACGGGCTGGAGGTGCTCGGCACGCTGCTGCCGCACCTGCACGACCAGATCGACGGCGGCGGCCATGAGTGAACCGCTGGCGCTGATCACCGCCGACCCGATCGACCGCGCCTGGCTCGAAGCCCAGGTGCTCACGTCGACCGACGGCGCGCTCGTGGTGTTCGAGGGCGTCATCCGCGACCACGATCACGGCGAGGGCGTCTCGAGCCTCGACTACCAGGCGCATCCCGACGCCGAGCGCTTCCTCGCCGACGTCTGCGCGTCCGTCGCGACCTCGTCGGGCCTCCGCGTCGCCGCCGCCCACCGCATCGGCCACCTCGAGATCGGGGATGTCGCGCTCGTCGCCGCCGTCGCCGCCGCGCATCGCGCCGAAGCCTTCGCCGCCTGCGCGGAGCTCGTCGAGCAGATCAAGCAGCGGGTGCCGATCTGGAAGCGCCAGCACCTCGCCGACGGCCCCTCGGAGTGGGTCGGGCTCTAGCCGCCGGAGAACGGCGGGAGCACATCGACGCGGGCGCCGAGGGCGCGGGCGGGGTCGCGGGTGACGACGCCGTCGACGAGGAACGACCCCTTCGCGAGCACCGGACCCAGGGCGGGGTAACTCGCCAGGAGGGTGTCACGCAGCTCGCCGACCGTCGCGGCGGAGAAGTGCTCCTCCTCGCGGCCCGCGGCTTCGGCCGCCGCCGCGAAGTACCGCACGAGCACGTCAGCCACCGATCGCGCCCATCGAGCGTTCCGGGCGGATGAAGTCGTCGGCGTCGATCCCGTGTCCGGCCTGCTTGTTCCACATCGCCCCGCGCCAGCGGACCGCGATGTCGGCATCCGAGGCCCCGCCGCGCAGCAGGGCGCGCAGGTCGGTCTCGTCGTCGCCGAACAGACAGGATCGCACCGTCCCCTCGGCCGTGAGGCGCGTGCGGTCGCAGGCCTCGCAGAACGACCGGGTGACGGAGGCGATGATGCCGACGGTGGCGGGTGAGCCGTCGACGAACCAGTCCTCGGCCGGAGCCGACGGGTCGTCGCGGCCGGCGGGGGTGAGCACGAAGCGCCGCCCCAGTTCCTCGAGCAGCTCCTCGGCCGACACGAGGTTGTCGCGCCGCCAGGTCTCGTCGGCGTCGAGCGGCATCTGCTCGATGAACCGCAGCCGCACAGCGTTGGCGAGCGACCAGGCGAGCAGGTCGCCGGCATCCGGGAGCGTCTCGCGCAGCGCAACGGCGTTGATCTTGATCGGGCCCAGGCCCGCCTCCCGCGCGGCGTCGAGTCCGCGCAGCACGGCCGGGAGCCGGTCGCGGCGGGTGACGGCGGCGAAGTGCTCCCGGTCGACGGTGTCGAGCGACACGTTGATGCGGGTCAGACCGGCCTCCGCCAGCGCCGCCGCGCGACGGTCGAGCCCGATGCCGTTCGTCGTCATCGCGAGCGGGATGCCGGGGGCGACCGTCGAGGAGGCGCGGATGATGTCGACGAGGTCGGGCCGGGTCAGCGGCTCCCCGCCGGTGAACCGGATCTCGCGCACCCCGAGGTCGTGCACGGCGATGCCGACGAGCCGCCCGATCTCGTCGGCGCTGAGCAGATCCCGCGTCGGGATGACCGGGAGGCCTTCGGCGGGCATGCAGTAGGTGCAGCGCAGCGAGCACGCGGAGGTGATCGAGACCCGCAGGTCCCGGGCGATGCGTCCGAACCTGTCGACCAGTTCGTCGGTGCCGGGGCGCCCCTCCATCGACGGCGCGTCCGCGGGATCGCGGCGCAGCACCGGGATTCCGAGCGCGACGGGAGGCATCCACCCAGCCTACGGCGCGGATAATCGAAGGCGCCGGGAAGCCTGGTTGACTGGCACCACAGGGAGGTCGGATGCGCGCGACAGCACGCCGCTCGACGGCACGCCGGATCGCGGGGGTCGCCGTCATCGGGCTCGCCCTGCCGCTGGCCGCCTGCTCGACGGGCGACGCCGGAGGGGTCGGCCTCGTGCGCGAGGGGTGCCCCGCCGACATCCGCATCCAGACCGACGACCTGCCCCGGGTCGAGTGGGGCTTCCTGTACGGACTCCTCGACGCCGACGAGCTGCGCATCGGCGACGACTCGGTGAGCGCTCCGCTGCTGATCGACGGGGAACCGTCGGGGTCGACGCTGACGATCCTCGTCGGCGATCCCGACGACGGGGTGAGCGGCAGCGTCGCCCTCCACGACGATGAGAGCATCCTCCTCGCCGCGGTCGACACCGATGCCGCGATCCTCGACGCGGCGCGCACCCCGAGTGTCGGCGTCTTCGCGCCCATGCGCCGCGACTCGCAGATCGTCTACTGGAGCACGACCGTCTACGAGGGCGTCCGCACCATCCGCGCCATCGGCGACCGACTGACCCCCGACGGCCTCGGCCTGGTTCCCTTCGTGACCGCGCCGAACGATCCGTTCACCGATTACGCGATCGGCGCGGGGCTGCTCTCCGCCGACCAGGTCGTGACCGACGCCGAGCTCGGCGTCCCGGGTTTCGTGGAGGCCGGCGGCGTCTCCTCCCGTCGCGGTGACCTGCTCGTCGATCCCTATCGACTCGCGCTGCCCGAGGCCGGATCGCCGCAGGCGGTCGCCTGGCAGCTCATCGACGACATCGGCTACCAACGGGATGCCGGGGTGCTGTCCGCGCGGCCGCAGGCCCTCGTGCAGTACGCCGACTGCCTCGGGGTGCTGGTGCCCACGCTCCAGCGGGCCCTCGTCGACTATCTCGACGACCCCGACGCGACGACGGAGCTGCTCGTGGAGCTCTCCGCCGAGTTCGGCGATCCCGCCTACGACGCGGCGAGCGCCCACGCGGCCCTCGACCTGTTCGAGGCCGAGGATCTCGTCGGAGCCGGTCGCGACGGGACGATCGGTGACCTCGACTTCGGTCGCCTCCGCCACCTGATCGACCGCGCCGTGCCGGTGTGGGAGGACGCCGAGGTCGCGGTTCCGGCCGACGTGGAGGCCGAGGACATCGCGACCAACCGCTTCATCGACCGCTCGATCGGCTAGAGCAGCTCGACCAGCCGAGGGCTGCGCGGCGCGTACGCGAGGGGCGCGGGCGTCGGAGCCTCGGCGACGACCTGCACTGTCGCCACCGACTTCGGGTATTGGAAGTGCGCGGCGGCGGCGAACTCGTCGTCGTCCACGCCGTAGCGCCCCTGCAGCCCCGACTCGACGATCCGCCACGGTCGGCTGTTCGTCGGGGTGAGCGCCGATCCGTTGTCGGCCATCGCCTGGCGGTAGTCGTATTCGAAGGCCGACGTCTCGTCGAGGCGCAGCGAGAAGGTGTCGACCGCGATCGTTCCCGCCGCGAGGTCGATCTGCAACAGACGCTGGAAGCCGGTGGCCCGCTCCCCCGTGTGCGTGCGGAACTCCTGGTAGTCGGCCACGAGCTCGGTCACCGTGTGACCCGGGAGGCCGCCGGCATCCTCGGTGCGGATCTGCCCGAGACCGTGGAAGTGCCCGGACAGCACGAGCACGACGTTGCGGTTCGGCGCGATGACCCGCTCCCACAGCTCCTGCCCGCGTGACACCCAGCGCGACGACGAGGAGCGGTACGCCGCCGATTCGCGCGTCTTCGGGGTGACGTGCTCGTGCGTGGAGACGATGACGTTGTGATCAGGATGCGCCGCCACGACGCCCTCCGCCCAGGTCAATTCGGCGTCGCCGAACGCGTAGGGCAGGGACAGCATCAGGAACCGTGCCCCGGCATGCTCGAAGGTCGAGAAGTTCGCCGAGTTGTCGTCGGGGGCCAGCGATCCGCCGTACCAGGCCGTGCCGGCGTACCGGTCGGGGCCGAAGTACGTGTTGAACAGGGTCGCGTCGGCACCGCGCAGGTTGTCGTGGTTGCCGGGCAGCACGCTGTTGGGCACCCCCGCGTCGTCGAGGATCCCCTGGATGGCCGATGCCCGTTCGAACTCGCGGACGGCACGCACGTCATCCTGGGCCGGGTTGACGTAGTTCTGGATGAGGTCGCCCGTGTGGGTGGCGAACTCGATCTTGCGGCCTTCGGCGTTCGCCGCGATCCACGAGGCGAGGGTCGCGTAGACCTCGGGGTAGCTCTCACTCAGGTACTGGGTGTCGGTGATGTGCGAGATCGCGAAGTCGTAGGCATCCGGGTCCTGCAACTCGCCGTCGACGCCGGCGGCCAGCGTCGGCTGCGTGCGCGGACCGTTCTGCGCCAGCAGGGTCACGCGGTCGCCACGGATGTCGCCGGCCTCCAGCTGCCCGGAGAGCACGAGGTCGTCCCCCGTCCCGGCGTCGAGAAGGCGCCAGGCGTCCCCCGACCACACCGACAACTGCACCTCGGTGCGACCCAGGCCCCGCCCGGCCCAGCTCACCGTCGAACCCGCCTTCAGGGTCGCGGCGTCGAGCACGAGACGCTGGTACGGATAGCCGTACCCGTCGTCGGCCAGCGCACCGAGGGCCGACGGGTCGAGCCGGAGCTCGTCCTCGCCGGCGAGGGAGGTCAGCGCGCCGCCCTGGGTCGCACCACCCCAGGCCTCGAGGATGCCGACGGTCGCGCCGCGGGGCTCCTCCGGAGCGGTCGCCGGCGTCTGCGGTGCGGCCTCGACGTCGGGGCGGATGTCGACGCGCTCGGTCGGATCCGCAGAGGGGATCTCGTCGATCCGGCCGGGCGTCGCCTCCGCGACGACGAAGTCGTCCGCATCGACGCCGCTGAACTGAGTGCGCTGGAAGGTCTCCTTCAGCAGCCGATCCGGCTGGTACGTCGTCAACGCCGCCCCCGTCGTGCACGGGCTGAACGTCACGTTGACGCCGTCGATCTCGTTGGTCGCGTAGACGCCGACACTGTCGACACGCTCGCCGTCGGCGTCCGCGAGCCACACCCCGGTGCCGTTCAGCGAGAACGACGTGTCGAAGGTCGCGTCGGCCCCCTCGGCCGCCGCCGTGCCCGCCCGCGCCACGAGGTAGACCTCGCCGGGCTCGAGCAGTGTGCCGCGCGGAATCGTGACCTGGGGCTGGGTGGCGCGCGCGCCATCCACCATGCAGCGCCACGCGGTCCAGCCGCCGATGTCGACGCTCTCGTCGCCGTAGTTGCCGAGCTCGAGGTAGTTGCGCTGGACCGACCCCGCCGGCATCCCCTCCGGCGTCGGATCGGTCGCGAGTTCGCTGATCGCCACCCCCGTCGGGTCGGCCCCGGCGAAGGCGGGACCGACGAGCGCGTCGGCCCGCACCGCGTTCCGACGCCCGGGAGTCCGCGGGGCGATCAGGTAGGTGCCCGCCGCCGTGAGCTGGTACGACTCGGCGCGCGCCATGTCGAGCACCGCCGGCAGCTTCGCATCGCCCTGGCAGGCACTGTCGCCGTAGGCGGTCACCGCGACGCGGTCGACGAGCGCGCCGTCGGCATCGCGCACGAGCACGCCGAACTCACGATCGGCGAGCGGTCGGGTGTAGCGCGCGTCGGCCGCCTCCCCGAAGCCTTCGGCACCCGCGACCCAGGTCTCACCGGGCTTCAGTCGCGTGCCGGCGGGGATCGTCACTTGGAGCGTGTCGGGTCGGACGCGCCCCGACGCGGAGCAGCGGTAGAGCTCCCACCCTCCGAGGTCGACCGTCTCGGCGCCGGCGTTGCGCAGCTCGACGAAGTCGTCGTCCGATCCGCCGGGGCCCGCTCCGGCCAACTCGGAGATCACGACGTCGGCGACGGAGGCCGCGGGCGCCCGGAGGGCGTTGCGCTCGCCGAGGGTCGCCGGAGCGACGATCCAGTCCCGCGCGGGATCACCGGTGGCCGCGATGCGCTGCCAGCTCTCGTTCTGCGCGAAGTCGAGCACGTTGGGGAGGTTGCCGCCCGGCGGCGTGCACTCGCCGCGCGTCGGCCACGGCTCGTTCGGGTAGACGCCGACCATGTCGACGGCGGAGTCGTCGGGCGCCTCGAGGTAGAGCCCGTAGCCGGTGAGGTCGTAGGCGGCGGAGAAATGCAGGTCGCCCGGCAGGCCGATGCGGCTGACCGTGAGGATCTCGCCCGGCTGGAGCACCACCCCGCGGAGGTCGCCCTCCGTCGTGCCCACCTTGGCGCGGAGGGCCTTGAACGAGCAGCGGTAGACCTCCCAGCCGGTCAGGTCGACGGGCTCGTCGCCCCAGTTGCGCAGCTCGAAGAAGCCGTCGGCGTCGGACCGCGGCCCGCCGCCCGCCACCTCGTTGAGAAGCACGCTCGGGGTCGCGTCGTAGGCGGGCTTCGGCAACTCGGCCGCCGCAGGGCCGGCGACCGCGAGGCCTCCGCCGATCAGCAGCAGCGTGGACAGCGTCGCAAGCAGGGGGCGGAGCACGCGGCCAGAGTCGCCGCGCCGGGTGAACGGCCGGGGTCGCGAGAGGGGGTGTCGGGTGAACTGCTCCCGACCGCGACCGTCAGCGCGTCGGGTGGAGGTGGCGCACGGCGCGCGGGAGACGCACGGGCGCGTGCTCCTCGGCCTCGAGTTCGAGGCCACGCGCCGCGAGGCCGACGAACGCCCCGACGATGATCAAGACGACGGCGACCATGAACCACGAGACGCCGAGCGTCGAGGCGGGCTGCACCGCGGGGAGGCCGGCGGAGAAGCCGGCGAGGGATGCCACTACGAGCACGAGACCCATGCCCGCCATCGACGTTCCGGTCATCACACCGATGTGCTTGCGCATCGCAACCTCCGTCGAAGAACGAGACGGAGGCGGGGGCCGATGAGGACGAAAGACAACCGCCCCCGTCCCCACAATAGGGGGCACAGGGGCGGTCGTGAACCGTCAGCGGCTCAGGATTGGCTCAAGACTCAGCGCGCTCGCGCGCCGCAGGCGCGGAAGGTGGCACTGCGCCTGTCAGCGCGCAGCGCTGCCTTCCGTGTAGTCGGCGTCCTGCTGCTTCCAGGCGAACAGCGCCCGCAGCTCCTTGCCGGTGGCCTCGATCGGGTGCGCGGCACCCTTGGCCCGCAGCTCGAGGAACTCGGGAGCGCCGGCATCCTGGTCGCCGATGAAGCGCTTCGCGAAGGCACCCGACTGGATGTCGGCGAGCACCGCCTTCATGTTCTCCTTCACCGACGGGTCGATGACGCGCGGGCCCGAGACGTAGTCGCCGTACTCGGCCGTGTCGGAGACCGACCAGCGCTGCTTGGCGATGCCGCCCTCCCACATGAGGTCGACGATCAGCTTCAGTTCGTGCAGCACCTCGAAGTAGGCGATCTCGGGCTGGTAGCCCGCCTCGACGAGGGTCTCGAAGCCGTACATGACGAGCTGCGAGGTGCCACCGCAGAGCACCGACTGCTCACCGAACAGGTCGGTCTCGGTCTCTTCCGTGAAGGTCGTCTTGATGACGCCGGCACGGGTGCCGCCGATCGCCTTGGCGTACGAGAGGGCGAGGTCCCAGGCGTGACCCGACGCGTCGCGCTCGACGGCGATGATGTCCGGGATGCCGCGGCCCGCGACGAACTCGCGGCGCACCGTGTGACCGGGGGCCTTCGGGGCGATCAGGATGACGTCGACCCCCTCGGGCGCGTCGATGTAGCCGAAGCGGATGTTGAAGCCGTGCGCGAAGGCGAGCGTCTTGCCCTCGGCGAGGTTGTCCTTGATCGAGTCGTTCCAGATGCCGCGCTGGTGCTGGTCGGGCGCGAGGATCATGATCAGGTCGGCCCACTGGGTCGCGTCGGCGACGCTCTTCACCTCGAAGCCGTCCTCGGTCGCCTTCGCGGTCGACTTCGAACCGTCCTTGAGCGCGATGACGACCTCGACGCCCGAGTCGCGCAGGTTCTGCGCGTGGGCGTGGCCCTGCGAGCCGTAGCCGACGATCGCGACCTTCTTGCCCTGGATGAGGGAGAGGTCGGCGTCCTTGTCGTAGAAGATCTCAGCCATTCGTTCTTTTCCTTAGTTGTCCGTTGGTTAGTGTCTCGGCACGCGTCGCGCTTCGCGCGGCGCTACTCGACCTTGAGGGCGCGGCCTGCGGCCGTGCTCTCAATTCTTGAAGACGCGTTCGGTGATGCTCTTGCCGCCGCGGCCGATCGCGAGAAGGCCCGACTGGGCGATCTCCTTGATCCCGTAGGGCTCGAGCATCCGCAGCAGGGCCTGCACCTTGCCGCTGTCACCGGTGACCTCGACCACGAGGGCATCGGGGGCGACGTCGACCACGCGGGCGCGGAACAGGGTCACCGCCTCGAGGATCTGCGAGCGGGTGCCGTTCTCGACCTTCACCTTGATGAGCAGGTGCTCCCGCTGCACGGAGGCGTCTGGGTCGAGCTCGACGATTTTGATGACGTTCACCAGCTTGTTGAGCTGCTTGGTGACCTGTTCGAGCGGCAGCTCCTCGACATCCACCACCACGGTGATGCGGGAGAGCCCCTCGATCTCGCTGTGACCCACGGCGAGCGACTCGATGTTGAAGCCGCGGCGCGCGAACAGTCCCGCGACGCGGGTCAGCAGACCGGGCTTGTCCTCCACCAGGAGGGAGAGCACGTGACGGGACATCAGCTATCTCCTCGCGCCGCCGCTGCTGCGGCGCGAGCCGCTCCGTCGACCGAGCGCGGTCGCTCGACTCCGCTCATCGCTTACTCCTCTTCCCAGGTCGGGGCGGCGTCGCGGGCGTACTGCACCTGCGAGTTGCCGACGCCCTGCGGCACCATCGGCCACACCATCGCGTCGCGGCTGACGATGAAGTCGATGACGACGGGGCGGTCGTTGGTCTCGATCGCTAGCTTGATCGCCGGGTCGATCTCCTCCGGCTTGGTGACCCGGATGCCGAGGGCACCGTAGGCCTCCGCGAGCTTCACGAAGTCGGGCACCATGCGGGTCTGCTCCGAGGCGTTCATGTGACCGGTGTTGAGGTCGGTGAACGAGTGCCGGCCGTCGTAGAACAGCGACTGCCACTGCCGCACCATGCCGAGCGACGAGTTGTTGATCACGGCGACCTTGATCGGGATGTCGTTGATCGTGCAGGTCGCGAGTTCCTGGTTGGTCATCTGGAAGCAGCCGTCGCCGTCGATCGCCCAGACCAGGCGATCGGGTTGGGCCACCTTCGCGCCCATCGCGGCGGGCACGGAGTAGCCCATCGTGCCGGCTCCACCCGAGTTGAGCCAGGCGTTCGGACGTTCGTACGTGATGAACTGCGCGGCCCACATCTGGTGCTGGCCGACACCGGAGGCGTAGATCGCCTCGGGACCGGAGAGCTGGCCGATGCGCTCGATGACCGTCTGCGGCGCCAGGAGGCCGTCATCCGGATCGTCGGTGTAGCCGAGCGGGTAGTTGGTCTTCAGCTGGTTCAGCCTGGCCCACCACTCGTCGATGTCGCCCGTCTTGGCTTTGCCGGCGACATCGGCGAACGCGTCGAGCAGCTCGGGCAGCACGTCCTTGAGGTCGCCGACGATCGGCACGTCGGCGTGCTTGATCTTGCCGATCTCGGCCGGGTCGATGTCGACGTGCACGACCTTGGCGTCGGGGGCGAAGTCGGCCACCTTGCCGGTGACCCGGTCGTCGAACCGCGCGCCGAGGGCGACGATGAGGTCGCTCTCCTGCAGGGCGAGCACCGCCGGCACCGTGCCGTGCATGCCGGGCATGCCCAGGTGGTGCGGGTGCGAGTCGGGGAACGCGCCGCGCGCCATGAGCGTCGTGACGACGGGCAGGCCGGTGCGGTCGGCGAGCTTCCGCAGTTCCTTCGACGCCCCGGCGCGGATGACGCCGCCGCCGACGTAGAGCACCGGACGCTTGGCCTCGAAGATCATCTCGGCGGCCGCGGTGATCTGCTTGCCGTGCGCCTTCGTCACCGGGCGGTAGCCGGGGAGGTCGAGCTTCGGCGGCCAGGAGAAGGTCATCGACCCCTGCTGGGCGTCCTTCGTGATGTCGACGAGCACCGGTCCCGGCCGACCCGTCGAGGCGATGTGGTACGCCGCGGCGAGGGCCGCGGGCACGTCCTCGGCCTTCTTGACGAGGATCGAGTGCTTCGTGATCGGCATCGTGATGCCGACGATGTCGACCTCCTGGAAGGCATCCGTGCCCATCGAGGTCGAGAACACCTGACCGGTGATCGCCAGCATCGGCACCGAGTCCATGTAGGCGTCGGCGATCGCCGTCACGAGGTTCGTGGCGCCGGGGCCCGACGTCGCGATGGCGACGCCGACCCGGCCCGACGCGGCGGCGTAGCCCTCGGCCGCGTGGCCGGCGCCCTGCTCGTGCCGGGTGAGGATGTGGCGGATCGCCGTCGACGACATCAGCTCGTCGTAGAACGGCATGATCGCGCCGCCCGGGATGCCGAAGACGTCGGTGACGCCCAGCTTCTCGAGGGAGGCGAGGATCGCGCCCGAACCCGTCATGCGGTTCGGATCGGAGGGAGGTGCTGCGGGAGCTGCGTCAGCAGTCATGGGAGTCCCTTTTCGGAAGAGAGAGGTGTCGGAGCGCGGCTTACCCCGTGACCGCACCCTCGGCGGCCGAGTGCACGAGCTTGGAGTACTTCGCGAGAACGCCACGGGTATAGCGCGGAGGCAAGGGAGCCCAGCCGGAACGGCGGCTCTCCAACTCGGTCGGGTCGACCAGTAGGTCGATCGACCGGGCTGCGATATCGACCCGTATCAGATCACCATCCCTCACGAAGGCGATCGGACCTGCGTCCACCGCCTCGGGAGCGACGTGGCCGATGCACAGGCCGGTTGTGCCGCCTGAGAATCTGCCGTCGGTCAATAGTAGGACATCTTTTCCGAGGCCCGCTCCCTTGATGGCGGCGGTGATGGCCAGCATCTCGCGCATCCCCGGTCCGCCCTTCGGGCCCTCGTAGCGGATCACCACGACGTCGCCGTGCTTGATCTCACCCGCGGCGAGGGCATCCATCGCGGCGCGCTCGCGTTCGAAGACGCGGGCCGGGCCCTCGAAGGTGGCGGCGTCGAAGCCGGCCGTCTTGACGACCGCGCCCTCGGGCGCCATCGACCCCTTGAGGATGGTGAGCCCGCCGGTCGCGTGGATCGGATTCTCGAGGGTCTTCAGCACCTCGCCGTCGAGCGGCGCCGGGTTCAACTCCTCGAGGTTCTCGCGCATCGTCTTGCCGGTCACCGTCATCACGTCGCCGTGCAGCAGGCCGGCATCCAGCAGCGCCTTCATCAGCACGGGGATGCCGCCCCGCCGGTCGACGTCGTTCATCACGTACTTGCCGAACGGCTTGAGGTCGCCGATGTGCGGCACCTTCGCCCCGATGCGGTTGAAGTCGTCGAGGGTGAGGTCGACCTCGGCCTCGTGCGCGATCGCGAGGAGGTGCAGCACGATGTTGGTCGAGCCGCCGAGCGCCATGCCGACCGCGATCGCGTTCTCGAACGCTTCCTTGGTGAGGATCTGACGGGCGGTGATGCCCTTGTTGAGCAGGTTGACGACGGCCTCGCCCGAGCGGTGCGCGTACATGTCGCGACGACCGTCGGAGGCGGCGGGGCTCGCCGATCCGGGGAGCGAGAGCCCGAGGGCCTCGGCAACCGACGCCATCGTGTTGGCGGTGTACATGCCGCCGCAGGCGCCCATGCCGGGAGCGAACGCGCACTCGATGCGGTGCGCGTCTTCGAGGCTCATCGTGCCGGCGAGCACGCCGCCGACCGCCTCGAAGGAGTCGATGATCGTGATGTCCTTCTCGGTGCCGTCGGAGAGGCGCACCCACCCGGGAGCGATCGAGCCCGCGTAGAGGAAGACGCTCGAGAGGTCGAGCCGCGCGGCCGCCATGAGCATGCCGGGGATCGACTTGTCGCACCCGGCGAGCAGCACGGACCCGTCGAGACGCTCCGCCTGCATGACGACCTCGACGGAGTCGGCGATCACCTCACGCGAGACGAGGGAGAAGTGCATCCCCTCGTGGCCCATCGAGATGCCGTCGCTGACGCTCACGGTGCCGAACTGGAGCGGGTAGCCGCCGCCGGCGTGCACGCCCTCCTTGGCCGCGCGGGCCAGCCGGTCGAGGCTCAGGTTGCACGGAGTGATCTCGTTCCACGACGACGCGATGCCGATCTGGGCCTTGTCCCAGTCGGCGTCGCCCATGCCGACGGCGCGCAGCATCCCGCGGCTCGTCGTGGCTTCGATCCCGTCGGTGACGGTGCGCGAGCGGGGCTTGTGGTCCACCCCGGACACGCGGGAAGAAGGGGATGTTTCCGGCATGTGTCGAGGGTACCGCCCGCCCGGGGGCGTCGCTGTCGGCGCCTCAGTGTCCTTCGCGGTCGGAGTCCACGCCGGCGTCGGGACCCTGCGAGAGGGTCGCGATCGACGCGAGGTCGTCGTCGGAGAGTTCGAACGAGAACACGTCGAGGTTCTGCGCGAGCCGCGCACGGTCGCTGCTCTTCGGGATGACGACGAGCCCCTGCTGCACGTGCCAGCGCACGACCACCTGGGCAGGGGTGCGGTCGAGCCGCGACGCGATGTCGACGAGCACCGGTTCGGCGAGGAGCGACCCCGCCCCCTTGCGCCCGCCGAGCGGGCTCCAGGACTGGGTGACGATGCCGTGGGCGACGTCGTAGGCGCGCTGCTCGAGCCGCACGATCGCCGGGCTGATCTGGATCTGGTTGACCGCCGGCACGATCGAGGTCTCGGCGGCGAGCCGGTCGAGGTGCGCGGGGGTGAAGTTCGACACGCCGATCGCGCGGGCGAGCCCGTCGGCGTGCAGCTTCTCGAAGGTGCGCCAGGTCGACACGTACTCGTCGCGCTGCGGCAGCGGCCAGTGGATGAGCAGCAGGTCGACGTAGTCGGTGCCGAGACGCTCGAGCGCCGCGTGGAGCCCGGCGATCGCCCGGTCGGAGCCCTGGAACTCGCCGTCGAGCTTCGTCGTGACGAACAGCTCCTCGCGGGCGATGCCCGACCGGCGGATGCCCTCCCCTACGCCCGTTTCGTTGCCGTAGCGGGTCGCGGTGTCGAGGTGCCGGTACCCGACCTCGATCGCCGCGGCGACGACGTCAGCGGCTTCGGCGTCGTCCAGCGGCCAGGTGCCGGCTCCGACCTGGGGGATGCTCGCGCCGGTGTTCAAGGGGATCGCGGGGATGCTCATCCCCTCATCCTGCCCGGTCGCCGGCGTCCGACCCCTCATCCTCGCCGACCCCGGGCTCCACCGGTCCGCTGGCGCGCTCGACGTCGTCGGCGAGCTCGTCGACGAGCAGCAGGTCGCGTCGGTGGTTCTTGGTGCGGTAGCCGGCGCGGCCGATCATGTGCGCGGCGATCGGTTGGGTAAGCAGCTGGAAGAGCACGACGGGCACGAGCAGCAGCACCGCGGTCCACGAACGAGCGGAGAGCGCGATCGCGATCACGACGCAGACGAGCCCGAGCACCTGGGGCTTCGTGCCGGCGTGGAGACGGCTGAGGGCATCCGGAAAACGCAGCACGCCGACCCCGGCCACGAGGGACAGCAGGGCGCCGAGCACGACGAAGACCGCCGCGACGACGTCGATCGGATCATCGGTCACCGGGAGCCTCCTCCTTCACGCCGAGCACGGGCGCGGCGTCGCCGGGGTCGCGATCCTGCTGGCTGACGTACCGCGCGACGGCGACCGTCGACAGGGCGGCGGTGCCGGCGAGCACGATCATGATCGGCAGGGTGCGGGTGTGACCGCCGACGACCATCTCCGCGCCGATCACGAGCAGCAGGATCGTCAGCAGCACGTCGGCGGCGAGCATCCGATCGAGGATCGTCGGACCGAGGATGACGCGCACGACGGCCGCCGCGGCCGACACGGCGAAGAGCACGGCCGCGACGATGAGGATCACGGCGGTCACGAGGAGAGCCCCTCGAACTCGGCGCGCGAGCCGACCGCGCGGATGACGGACCGTTCGAGCGCGAGGGCGGCCCGGCGGTTGCGTTCGACCGTCTCGTGGTCGCCGGCCCCGAGGACGTGCAGGAACAGCAGCCCCCGTTCGCGGTCGATCTCGAGCACGAGGGTGCCCGGCACGAGCGAGAGCACGATCGCCGTGGTGACCATGACGAAGTCGGAGCGGGTGCGCAGCGCCACCTCGATGATCGCGTTCTGCGGCAGCCGACGCGGGCGGAACGCGTGGCGGGCGACGACGACCGACGACACCACGACATCCCGGGCGAAGCGCACGAGGAAGACCAGCAGCCAGAACACGTTCACCCGGCCCGAGAGTTCGACCGGCGGGAGATAGAGAAGCCGGGTCACGACGACGGCGACGACGATCCCGGAGAGCACGCTCAGCCCGGACACCTCGCCCCAGAGCAGCATCCAGAGCACCACGAGACCGAGCAGCAGAGGCACCTGCCGCCAGATCCGCCGGCGCGGGCCGGTGCCGGGCGTCGCCTCACTCATCGACGAACCCTCTCCCGTCGGGGAACACCGCGGTGACGTACCCGTTCTCGCCGAGCACCTCGGCCGCACGCTCCGAGTACTGGTAGATCGGCCCGGCGAAGACCGTGAGCGCAACGCCGGCGAGCACCAGCCCGACGGTCGCGGTCGTCATGAGCCGCGGGATGGCGCGGGCGCGTTCGACGACGGCGATCGCGCCCGTCCCCGGCGCGGCCTCGGTCGCGACGAATCCGGCCCCCTCGACGTGGGCGTCGTCCTCGTCGGCGTGCTTCGTCGGGGTGCCCCAGAACACGCGGCTCCACACGCGCATGAGGGCGTAGAGGGTCAGCAGCGAGACCAGGGCTCCGGCCACGACGCTCGCGAAGGCGAGCGGATCCTCGGTCGCGATGCTCGCCTGGAACAGCCCGAGCTTGCCGAGGAATCCGGAGAACGGCGGGATCCCGCCGAGGTTGAGGGCGGGGATGAGATACAGCACCCCGACCGCGGGCGCGAGCGCCATCAGCCCGCCCAATCGGCGCACGTTCGTCGAGCCGCCGACCTGTTCGATCAAGCCGGCCGCGAGGAAGAGCGCCGTCTGCACGACGATGTGGTGCGCGACGTAGTAGATCGTCGCCGCCGTGCCCGCCACCGTGCCGAGCCCGATGCCGAGGATCAGGAAGCCGATGTGGCTGACCAGGGTGAACGACAGCAGTCGCTTGATGTCGCTCTGCGCGACGGCTCCGAGGATGCCGACGACCATCGTCAGGATCGCGACGACGAGCAGCACGGGGTTGAGTTCCGGACTCGGGAAGATCAGGGTCTCGGTGCGGATGATCGCGTAGACGCCGACCTTGGTCAGCAAGCCCGCGAAGACCGCCGTGACGGGGGCCGGCGCCGTCGGGTACGAATCGGGCAGCCAGAACGACAGCGGGAAGACCGCCGCCTTGATGCCGAAGCCGAGCAGCAGCATGACGTGCAGCACGAGCTGGGTCTCGGGCGCGATCTCGTCCATCCGGACCGCGATCTGGGCGAGGTTCACGGTGCCGAGAGCCCCGTAGATCATCGCGATCGACGACAGGAAGAGAAACGACGACAGCAGGCTGACGACGATGTAGGTCGTGCCGGTGCGGATGCGCCGAGCGTGATGAGCACGTAGCTCGCCACCAGCAGGATCTCGAAGCCCACGTAGAGGTTGAACAGGTCTCCGGCGGTGAACGCCGTGTAGACGCCGGCCGCGAGGATCAGGTACGCGGGGTTGTAGATCGTCACCGGGGTCTCGTCGTCGCCGTAGGCGAGGCCCTGTCCGACCGAGAACAGCAGAACCGCGAGCAGCACGACGCTCGACACCACGAGGAGCAGCGCCGCAAGCCGGTCGACGACGAGCACGATGCCGAACGGCGCCGGCCACCCGCCGACCTCGACGACGAGCGTGCCACCGGCATCCACCGAGATCATCAGCGCGACGCTGACCGCGGTCGTGAGGGACAGCGCGACGACGGTGACGATCCGCTGCGCGCGCAGCCGTCGGCCGAGCGCGAGCACTCCGGCGGCGGCGATCAATGGCACCAGGACGACGAGCGGCACGAGGGTCTCGAGGGTCATGAGCTGCGCCCCTCGGACTCGGCGGCGGAGTCGGCCGACTCCTCCGGTTCCTCGGTGAACTCGCTGTCGTCGGCGACGAGATCGGGGGCCGACGCGAACTCGGAGCCGTCGCGATCGGTGCGCACGGCCCGGTCCGCGTCGTCGTCGGTGACGTCGTCGGCCTGCGCGAGGCGCCACGACCGGTAGATGAGAGCGAGCAGGAACGCCGACACCGCGAAGGTGATGACGATCGCGGTGAGGGCGAGCGCCTGCGGGAGCGGGTCGCTGATCGGCCCCTCGGTCTCGCCGTCGACGATCGGGGCGGCGCCCGGCGCCCCGGCGACGATGAGGATCAGCAGGTTGGCCGCGTTGCCGAGCATCAGGATGCCGAGCAGCACCCGCGTCATGCTGCGTTCCAGCAGCAGGTAGACGCCGCACGCGAACAGCGCGGCCATGATGACGACGAGGGTCAGCGAGACGGTCATGCGAGGGCCTTCTCGTCCGCGTCGGACTCCTGCTGGCGGTCGAGTTCGGCGCCGAGGCTGCGCAGCACGTCGACGACGAGCCCGATCACGACGAGGTAGACGCCGATGTCGAACACGGTCGACGAGACGACGTCGAGGGATCCGACCGGACCGAGGTCGAGGGTGAACCAGGCGGACGTGAGCGGGGCCGCGCCGAACAGCAACGGTACGGTCGCGGCGCCGGCGGCGAGCACGAGACCGGCCCCGAGCACCTTGCCCGCGTCGAACGGCGCGGCGACGGCGAGTTCGTGCCGCCCGCCCGCGAGGTACCGGGCGATCAACGCGAGACCGGCCACGAGTCCCCCGGCGAACCCGCCGCCCACCGCGTTGTGCCCCACCAGCAGGAGGTAGATCGAGACGACGATGAGCGCGTGGAAGAGCAGGCGCACGACGACCTCGAGCAGGATCGACCGGTTGTGCGGCGCGAGCGTCCGCCCGGCGAGAAGCCAGGAGCCGCGACCGTCGACCGCCTCCGCCGCAGCCCGACGCTCGCGGATCGACTCCCGTTGCCGTCGCCGACTGACGCGCGGCAGGTCGTCGGCCCGGGTGCGGATGAAGATGAGGCTCGCCACCCCGGTCGCCGCGGCGATCACGACCGTGAGCTCCCCCATCGTGTCCCAGCCGCGCATGTCGACGAGGGCGACGTTGACCACGTTGTAGCCGTGACCGATCTCGACCGCGAGTTCCGGCCAGGCTGCCGAGATCGGCTCGGCGACGCGCGATCCCGTCGCGACGAGCACGACCGCGGCCATCGTCAGTCCGACGGCGACCCCGAGCAGCGCCCGCAGCACGCGGTGCGAGCTGCCGTGCTTCGCGCCGAGTCGCGCGGGCAGACGGCGCAGCACGAGCACCACGACGACGAGCGTCACGATCTCGATGAGCACCTGGGTGATCGCCAGGTCGGGGGCGCCCTGGATGGCGAAGAGCGCCGCCATCCCGATGCCGGTGACACCGACGAGCACGACCGCCTGGAACCGCTTGCCGGCGACCGTCGCGGCGATCGCCGCCGCGATCATGAGGGCGCCGATGACCGGCTGTGCGGGGTGCTGAAAGAGATCGACCGACGCGGGCAGCGGCGCGGCGGGCAGCACCGCCCAGGTCGACGCGACGGCGACGAGCAGGATGACGGCGAGGTAGAAGGGCAGCGAGCCGCGCTGCGTCAGCCCGGTGACGACCGCCGAGACGGTGTCGATGCCGCGCAGCGTCGCCCGGTAGGCCCGCGCGCCCCAGGTGGATTCGGCACTCAGCGCGTCGGCCGGCATCCGTCGCGCGAGGAGCCCGGCGATGAGCACCCCGACGCCGGCGATGAGCGCCGAGACCCCGAGCGCCGGCTCGAGACCGTGCCAGAACTCCACGTGCCCGGCCTCGGCCGCATCGGGGTAGGCGGCGGCGATCCGCTGCGCGAGGGGATCGATCACCGACGCGAACGGGCCGGCGAGCAGGCCGAGGCCGGCGAGCGCGACGGGCGGCACGAAGAGCGCCGCGGTCTCGCCCCGCGGGTAGGACAGTTCGGCGGGGAGCGCATCCACCCCCGCCTTGTCGGCGAATGCCCCCCAGACGAATCGGATGCCGTACGCCAGCGTCAGCGCCGACCCGGCGGCGACTCCGGCGAGGGTGATCCACCCCCAGGCCTCACCCGCGGCGCCGGCGTCGACGAGCACGGTGAGCACCGCCTCCTTCGCCACGAACCCGAAGGCGATCGGCAGACCCGCCATCGACAGCACGGCGGCCGCCGAGGCGGCGGCGAGCACCGGGGCGCGCCGGCCGAAGCCGGTGATGCGACGCAGGTCCCGCGTGCCCGTTCCGTGATCGACGATGCCGACGATGAGGAAGAGCGCCGACTTGAACAGCGCGTGGGCGAGCAGCAGGAGCACGGCGGCGATCCCACCAGCCGCCCCGCCCCAGCCCGCGATGACGACGAGCAGCCCGAGCTGGCTCACCGTGCCGTGGGCGAGCAGCAGCTTGAGGTCGGTCTGCCGCAGCGCCTGCACGGCGCCGACGAGGAGGGTGACGAGTCCGAGGCCGACGAGGATCTCGCGCCAGCCGGGCACGTCGGCATACCCCGGGGCGAGCCGGGCGGTCAGGTAGATGCCCGCCTTCACCATCGCGGCGGCGTGCAGGTAGGCGCTCACCGGGGTCGGCGCGGCCATCGCTCCCGGCAGCCAGAAGTGGAACGGCACGATCGCCGACTTCGACAGCACCCCGACGAGGATCAGCACGATCGCGGCCGGCACCAGTTCGTGCTGCGGCGGATTGGCGATCAGCTCGGAGAGCGACGTGGAGCCGCCGAGGTGCGACAGCAGCACGAGCCCGACGAGCATCACCAGGCCGCCGAGGGTCGTCACGAGGAGTGCCTGGAGGGCGGCCGTGCGGCTCGCGCGCTTGCCCCGGTTGTGCCCGATGAGCAGGTAGGAGAAGACGCTCGTCGCCTCCCAGAACGCGAAGAGCAGGTAGACGTCGTCAGCCAGGACGAGCCCGTACATCGAGCCGGCGAAAGCGAGCAGGATGCCGGCGAAGCGCCCGACGCCGGCGTCGCCTTGCGTGAAGTACGCCGTGCAGTAGAGGAAGACGAGGGCGCCGACCCCGGTCACGACGAGCACGAGCAGCAGGGCGAGGGCGTCGATGCGGAACGACAGCGCGAGCCCGAGCTGTGGAACCCACGGGGTGATCTCGGTGACCGTGGCTCCGTCGAGGACCGCGGGGAGCGCCGTCAGAGCGTGGCCGAACGCGGCGGCCGGCACGAGTGCGGCCAGCGGGAAGACCGCCCGGCCGAAGCGACGGGCGAGGACGGGAACGACGAGCGCTCCGACGGCGAACGCGGCGAGGACTGCGAGCATGGCGGTCCTCCAGCACTTCTGTCGGCGGCGGCTCGCGGCGCGCGGCATCAGCCGTGGTCGTGGTCGTCGGGGAGAGATCCCCTGGAATCCCTCCATCCTACCGGGGGGCTTCCTGGGAGCGCCGGGGCTACTGCTCGTGCACGTCGCCCTCGCGGAAGGTGGCGAGCGTCGTCAGCACGAGCGCGATCTCCTCCGGTCCGCCGACGCGGAACGCGGCCTCGGTCGGCCCGAGCCCGCTCTTCACGCCGACGTCGTGCGAGAGCAGTGCGGCGAAGGCATCCTCGTCGGTCACATCGTCGCCCGCGTAGAAGACGGCGTCCGCCGCGGTATAGCGGCGCAGGTGCTCGACGGCTTCGCCCTTGGTGGTGGAGCGCACCGAGAACTCGAGCACGTTCTTGCCGCGCCGCACGGTCAGGTTCTCGATCTCCGCCTGCGCCTCGGAGAGGGCGACGAGGTGGGCGAGACGGGAGTCGTCGTCGGTCGCGAGTCGGGTGTGCAGCGCGAAACCGGCCGGCTTCGTCTCGAGCCACACCTGGTCGATCGAGTCGGCCACCTCCTCCAGCACCTCGTGCAGCACCTCGACCTGCTCGATCTCGGCGGTGTCGAGGCTGACCCGGTCGTCGGGGTCGTCGAGGCGGATCTCGATCCCGTGCGAACCGACGAGCAGCACCGTGTCGGGCAGATCGGCGACCTCGATGAGGCTCTTCAGGGCCCGGCCCGAGATCAGGGCGACGCGGGTGTTCGGCATCTTCAGGAGCGCGAGCACCGCCTCGCGCGCCTCGGGCAGCGCCCGCGCCTGCTCGGGCGAATCCACCTCCGGCGCGAGGGTGCCGTCGAAGTCGAGGGCGATGAGCAACCGACGGGTTCGGGCGAGTTCGCGCAACGCACCGATCAGCGGCCCCGGCAGCGGGGTCGCCGGAACGCGGTGCCGGGGTTCGCTCACGAGGCCGGGGGCCGCTCGACGGTCCACTCGAGATCTCCGAGGGGGTCGAGGTCGACGCCGAAGCGGTCGACGCCGTCGTTCGCTTCGCTGAGGGTGCGCAGGAACCCGCGCGACCAGTGCTGCACGTCGTTCTCCCGCACGCGCTTGCGCAGCGACCGCATCCGCTTGCGCCGCTCCGCGCGGGGCATGTCGACGGCCTGCATGATGGCGTCCTTGAGCCCGTCGATGTCGTGCGGGTTGATGCGCAGCGCCGTCTTCAACTCGTCGGCGGCGCCGGCGAACTCGCTCAGCACCAGCACGCCGTCCTCGTCGTAGCGGGCGGCGACGTACTCCTTCGCGACGAGGTTCATCCCGTCGCGCAGGGCCGTGACGAGCATCACGTCGGCGGCGAGGTAGAGGGCCGCCATCTCCTCGCGGGGGAACCCGTGGTGCAGGTAGTTGACCGCCTGATGCCCGATCGTGCCGAAGTCGCCGTTGATGCGGCCGACGGTGAGCTCGATGTCGTCGCGCAGGTGCTTGTAGGTCTCCACCCGCTCGCGGCTCGGGCTCGCGACCTGCACGAGGGTGACGTCCTCGACCCTCAGCCGGCCGTCTTCGAGCAGCTCCGAGAACGCCTTCAGCCGGTGGCCGATGCCCTTCGTGTAGTCGAGCCGGTCGACGCCGAGCATGACGGTCTTCGGATTGCCGAGCTCCTGGCGGATCTGGGTCGCACGCGCCTGCACGGCGGGGCTCCGCGCGAGCTCCTCGAACGCCTCGACGTCGATCGAGATCGGGAACGCCCGGGCGACCACCCGGCGCGCGGGCAGGTCGCCGTCGGGGGGCACGTCGATGTACGGGCTCTTCGTCGTGTGCCCGAGCAGCCGGCGCACCGCGCGGGAGAAGTTGCCGGCATCCGAGACGCGCTGGAAGCCGATGACGTCGGCACCGAGCAGTCCCTCGATGATCTGGGTGCGCCAGGGGAGCTGCGAGTAGAGCCCGTAGGCGGGGAAGGGGATGTGGTTGAAGAACCCGATCGTCAGGTCGGGTCGGGCGAGACGCAGCATCCGCGGCACGAGTTGCAACTGGTAGTCCTGCACCCACACGGTCGCGCCGTCGTCGGCGATCGCCGCCGTCGCGTCGGCGAAGCGCTGGTTGACCTCGACGTAGGAGTCCCACCAGTCCCGGTGGTACGTGGCCGGCACGATGACGTCGTGGTACAGCGGCCAGATCGTGTCGTTGCTGAAGCCCTCGTAGTAGTTCTCGATCTCGGCGTCCGAGAGCGCGAGCGGCACGATGCGGATGCCGTCGTGCGTGAACGCGGGGAGGTCGACGTCCGGCTGGCCGGCCCAACCGACCCAGGCGCCGTCGGCGAGGCGCATCACGGGTTCGAGCGCCGTGACCAGACCCCCCGGCGACTGCTTCCAGGAGGCGGAGCCGTCCTCCGCGATCACATGATCGACCGGCAGGCGGTTGGAGACGACGACGAAAGCGAAACGCTCGTCGGTCATTCTTCGACGGTAGCAGGGCGCCCTGAGAGGCCGAACCGCGTGCGTTCCGGCTCCGAATCAAGGACGACGACACCGTTCACGGGAGTTCCCGAGACTGTCACACGCAGGACACACGACCGCATTATGTTGGGACGCGATGATTCAGATCGGGATGAGCACCTCCTGCAACTTCCCCATGGGGGTCGAGCAGTCGTTCAAGCTCGCACGTCTCGCCGGGTACGACGGCCTCGAGGTCATGGTCACCACGGATCCGGTCTCCCGGGACGCCGCTGCGATCACGCAGCTCATCGAGAGATACGAACTTCCGGTGCTCTCGGTGCACGCCCCGTCGCTGTTCTGGATGCAGCTGATCGGCGGGCGGGACGCCCAGGTGAAGCTGGAGAAGTCGGCCGAACTCGCGGCTGCGGTCGGGGCATCCTCGGTCGTCGTGCACCCGCCGTTCCGCTGGGAGTCGAGCTACGCCAGGAACTTCGAACGCATCGTGCGGCAGACCGCCGCCAACACCGGCGTCGAGATCTGCGTCGAGAACATGTTCCCGTGGAAGGTCGGCACCAAGAACCTCAAGGCCTACGCCCCGAGCCCCGACCCGCTCGACCTCGACGTCGACGCGATGACCCTCGACTTCTCGCACGCCTCGCTCACCGGCCGCGACTCGCTGGAGTACGCGATGGCGATGGGCGAGCGCCTCCGCCATATCCACCTCTGCGACGGCATCCGCTCGGTCGACGACGGCAACATGCACGACGAGCACCTCGTTCCGGGCCGCGGCACGCAGCCGGTCGCCGAGACGCTCACCTACCTCGTCGAGTCCGGCTTCACGGGACATGTCATCGCCGAGATCGGTCTCCACAAGATCCGCAACGCGCAGGTGCGTCTCGACATGCTCGTCGAGACCGTGGCGTTCGCGAAGGAGTACCTCGGCCAGCAGCACGCCACCCGCGAACCCATCGCCGTCGCCGCCGCGCGCATCAACGGCCGCAGCGTGCGCCGCGCCCGCAAGGCCGCCTCGCGCTCCTGAGTCAACCCCCGCCGACCTCGGCGGGGTCGCGCGCTAGCGTGGAGCTCTACCTGGGAGGCCGGATGCGCAAGTTCATCTTCAACTTCAGCGTGCTGAGTTCGCTGTTCGGAGCGGTCGGTCTCGTGAAGACCACCACGCAGGGCCCGCGTGACTGGCGGCTCATCCTGCTCTGGATCGCGTGGGGCATCAACGTCGCGATCGCCGTCGGCACCGTCGCCGAGCAGGCCAAGGAGCAGGAACTGGAGGAGTGGTGATGTACGGACCCGGACACGGCTGGGGCTTCGGCCTCTTCTGGCAGATCGGCGCGTTCCTCGGCGGTCTCGTGCTCACGGCGGCGATCGTCGTGCTCGCGATCCTGCTCGTGCGCTACCTGATCGTCGCGACCCGCGCCGCCCAGCTCTACGTGGACACGCATTCCCCTGCGGCAACCCCGCCCGCGACGACGTCGACCGAGACCCCGCCGGCTGCGACCGAGCCGCCTCCCGCGACGCCCCCCTCGACGAAGCCGGCCCCGCGCCCGCGCACCCCGAAGACGCCCCCCGCCGCGCTCTGACCGAGTCGGTCAGGCGAGGAAGCCGCGCAGCAGGACGGCGGACGCTTCGAGGTGCTCGCGCATCGCCTCGGCCGCGCCCTGCTCGTTACCGGCGAGGATCGCGAAGACGATCGCCTCGTGCTGGCGATTGGAGTGCTCGATCGTGCGCGCGAGCAGCGGGAACGTGTCGAGCAGCTCGTTGACCCGCGACCGGTTGTCGGCGAGCAGGGTGACGAGCGACGGCACGCCGACGATCTCGGCGAACGCGAGGTGCAGCCGGGAGTCGAGGCGCCGGTAGTCCTCCTCCGAGGCCGCCTGCACCTCTCCGAGCCGGGTCCAGAGCAGCGCCCGGTCGTCGGCGCCGAGCGACCGGCTGGCGGCGGCCCGCACCGACCCGACCTCGAGGATCTCGCGAAGACCGACGACATCCTCGATCTCCGCCGCCGTCGGCATCACCGCCGGGGTGACCGGGGGTGCCGGCACGGGATCGGCGACGAAGGTTCCGCCGTAGCGTCCGCGCTTCGCCGTCAGGTACCCGGCTTCGGAGAGCTCGCGGATGGCTTCGCGCACGGTGTCGCGCGACACCGAGAACCTTGCCGCGAGGTCGCGCTCCGACGGCAGGGCCTGGCCGGGCGCGACGATGCCGAGCCGGATGGTCTGCATGAGCCGACCGACGGTGTCCTCGAGCGAGTTGCCGCTGCGGACGGGCCGGAAGACCGCGTCGTCGACGAGCGACGGCCCGGCGATGTTCGTCATGGCGCCGGCCTCATAGCGGGGTCACGTACGCCGCGCTGATGCCGCCGTCGACGAGGAAGGTGGAGGCCGTGACGAACGACGCGTCGTCGCTGGCCAGGAACGCGACCGCGGCGGCGAGCTCCTCGGGCTCGGCGAAGCGCCCGACGGGCACGTGGATCAGCCGCCGCGCGGCGCGCTCGGGATCCTTCGCGAACAGCTCCTTCAGCAGCGGGGTGTTGTCCGGTCCCGGGCAGAGCGCGTTGACGCGGATGCCCTGGCGGGCGAACTGCACGCCGAGCTCGCGGGTCATCGCGAGCACTCCACCCTTCGAGGCGGTGTAACTGATCTGGCTGGTTGCCGAGCCGAGAACGGCCACGAAGGATGCCGTGTTGATGATCGATCCCCGCCCCTGGGGCACCATGTGCCGCAGGGCCGCGCGCGAGCAGAGGTAGACACTGGTCAGGTTGACGAGTTGCACGCGGTCCCAGGCATCCAGCTCGGTGGTCTCGATCGAGTCGTCGTCGGCGGGCGAGATGCCGGCGTTGTTGAACGCGATGTCGACCGAGCCGTACTCCCGGGCGGCGGTGTCGAAGAGGGCATCCACCTCGGCCTTGTCGGCGACGTTCACCTTCACGAACAGGCCACCCACCTCGGCGGCCGCTTTCTCACCCGACGTCGGGTCGAGGTCGCCGATGACGACGCGGGCGCCCTCGGCGGCGAACCGGCGGGCGGTCGCGAGCCCGATGCCGGACGCGCCGCCGGTGATGACCGCGACGCGGTCGGCGAGTCTCTGGGTCAGGTCCATGGGCTACTCCTCGGTGCTGAAGAAGACGTTCTTGGTCTCGGTGAAGTGGAGGGCGGCGTCCGGTCCGAGTTCGCGGCCGAGGCCGGACTGCTTCATGCCGCCGAACGGGGTCGTGTAGCGCACCGACGAGTGCGAGTTGACCGACAGGTTGCCGCTCTGCACGCCGCGGGCGACGCGGATGCCGCGGCCGAGGTCGCGGGTCCAGATCGAGCCGGAGAGGCCGTAGATCGACGAGTTCGCGAGGGCGATCGCGTCGGCTTCGTCGTCGAACGGCAGCACGCTGACGACGGGGCCGAAGATCTCCTCGGTGGCGACGCGGTCGTCGCGGTTCGGCAGCAGCACCGTCGGCGCCATCCAGAAGCCCTTCCCGGTGGGCGCCGTGCCGCGGAACGCGACGTTCGCACCATCCAGGAACGACGACACCGAGTCGCGGTGCGCCCCCGAGACGAGCGGACCCATCTCGGTCGCCGCGTCGTGCGGGTCGCCGACCTTCCACGCCTGCACCGCGGGTTCCAGCAGCTCGAGGAACCGGTCGAGCACCGAACGCTGCACGAGCAGCCGCGAGCGGGCGCAGCAGTCCTGCCCGGCGTTGTCGAACACCGACCCCGGGGCGGTCGCCGCCGCCTTCTCGAGGTCGGCGTCGGCGAACACGACGTTGGCGCTCTTGCCGCCGAGTTCGAGGGTGACGGGTTTGACGAGCGCGGCGGCTTTCGCGGCGACCTGCTTGCCCACCTCGGTCGATCCCGTGAAGACGATCTTGTGCACGTCGGGATGCGTGACGAACCGCTCCCCGACGACCGAGCCGCGCCCCGGCAGCACCTGGAACAGCCCCTCGGGGAGCCCGGATTCGAGCGCCAGTTCACCGAGGCGGATCGCGGTGAGCGGCGTCCAGTCGGCGGGCTTCAGGAGCACGGCGTTGCCCGCGGCGAGCGCCGGCGCGAAGCCCCACGACGCGATCGTCATCGGGAAGTTCCACGGCACGATCACCCCGACGACGCCGAGCGGCTCGTGGAAGGTGAGGTCGATGTCGCCGGCGACCGGGATCTGCACCCCGAGCAGGCGCTCCGGCGCCCCCGCGTAGTACTCGAGCACGTCGCGCACGTGCCCCGCCTCCCAGCGGGCCGACGAGATCGGATGCCCCGAGTTGCGCACCTCGAGCAGGGCGAGCTCCTCGATCGCCCCGTCGACGGCGGCCGCGAACCGCCGCAGTGCCCGGGCCCGGTCGACGGGGGCGAGGGAGGCCCACGCCCGCTGCGCCAGCACGGCGCGGGTGACCGCCTCATCCACCGCCTCCAGCGGGGTGTGCGGCACCTCCGCCAGCACCGACTCGTCGGCGGGATTGATGATCGTCGTCGAGCTCATGCGCGTGCTCCTGCAAAGGTCCGGGCGGCGTCGACCAGCCCCGCGAACAGTCGGGCGTCGTCCGCGGCATCCTCTTCGGGATGCCACTGCACGGCCACCCCGAACGGAACGCCCTCCAGTTCGACCGCCTGCGCGATCCCCTCGGCGGAACGCGCGGTGACCCGGAGGCCCGCGCCGACGGCATCCACTCCCTGGTGGTGGTAGCTCTTCACCGGCAGCTTCGCGCCGACGAGGGCGTCGATCTCGCTGCCGGGTTCGGTCTCGACGACGTTGGTCGCGAACTCGCCCTTGCCGACCCGGAAGCGGTCGTCGCCGACGACGTCGGGGAGGTGCTGGTGGAGGGTGCCGCCGCGGTTGACGTTGAGCACCTGCATCCCGCGGCAGATGCCGAGGAACGGCAGCTCGCGGTCGATGGCCGCGGAGAGGAGGGCGTCCTCCCAGGCGTCGCGTTCGAGTTGCGGGCGGTCGGTGTGCTCCCCGAGAGGCTGCCCGTAGCGGGCGGGGTCGACATCCACTCCCCCGGTGATGATGAGACCGTCGATGCCGTCGAGCACCCGGTCGACGATGTCGGCGTCGGCGGGTTGCGGCGGAAGCAGCACCGGGATGCCGCCCGCCCGCTGCACGGCCTCGAAGTACACCGCGGGGAGGAAGGCCGCCGTGACATCCCAGACCCCGGTCTGCGCGCGTTGCTTGTACGTGGTCAAGCCGATCACGGGCCTCACAGTCGCTCGAACCCCCGCACGCGCTCCCAGTCGGTGATCGCGGCGTCGTACGCCTTCTGCTCGACCCGGGCGTTGTTGAGGTAGTGCGCGACGACGTTCTCGCCGAAGGCGTCCCGGGCGATCGTCGAGGCCGCGAACAGCTCGGCCGCGTCCCGCAGCGTGGACGGCACCCGCGGGGCGTCGGAGGTGTACGCGTTGCCGGTGAACATCGGCTCGAGTTCGAGTTCGTTCTCGATGCCGTAGAGCCCGCCGGCGATGATCGCCGCGACCGCGAGGTAGGGGTTCACGTCACCTCCGGGCACGCGGTTCTCGACCCGGAGGCCGGCGCCGTGCCCGACGACCCGCAGCGCGCAGGTGCGGTTGTCCATGCCCCAGGCGACCGCGGTCGGAGCGAACGAACCCTCCACGTAGCGCTTGTAGGAGTTGATGTTCGGCGCGAAGAACAGCGTCATCTCGCGCATCGTGTGCAGCAGCCCGGCGATCCAGTGCTCCATGAGCTTGCTCATGCCCCGACCGTCGGCCATCACGGCCGACCCGTCGGTGCCGCGCACCGAGAGGTGGATGTGGCAGGAGTTGCCTTCGCGCTCGTTGTACTTCGCCATGAAGGTGAGCGACTTGCCGTGCGCGTCGGCGATCTCCTTCGCGCCGTTCTTGTAGATCGAGTGGTTGTCGCAGGTCGCGAGCGCCTCGGTGTAGCGGAAGGCGATCTCCTGCTGGCCGAGGTTGCACTCGCCCTTGACGCCCTCGCAGTACATCCCGGCCCCCTCCATCCCGAGGCGGATGTCGCGCAGCAGCGGCTCCATCCGGGTCGAGGCGAGCAGCGCGTAGTCGATGTTGTAGTCGGATGCCGGGGTCAGACCCTGGTAGCCCTTGCCCCAGGCGGCGCGGAACGAGTCGTCGAAGACGATGAACTCCAGCTCGGTGCCGACGAACGGCACGAGCCCCTTCTCAGCGAGCCGGGCGATCTGCGTCTTGAGGATCGCGCGCGGCGACACGTCGACCCCGACCCCGTCGGGAGCGGTCAGGTCGGCCATCACGAGCGCCGACCCGGGCAGCCACGGGATGAGGCGCAGGGTGTCGAAGTCGGGCTTCAGCACCATGTCGCCGTAGCCGGTCTCCCACGACGAGATGGGGTAGCCGTCGACGGTGTTGTTCTCGACGTCGACGGCGAGCAGATAGTTGCACGCCTCGGCGCCGTGCTCGGCGACATCCTCGCGGAACAGTCGCGCCGCGACCCGCTTGCCGACGAGGCGCCCCTGCATGTCGGCGAAGGCGAGGATGACGGTGTCGATGTCGCGCTTGTCGATCAGCCGATTGAGCTCCTCAAGGGTGAGATTCCCCGAACGGACAGCCATCTGCTTCTCCTCACGGTCGGCTGTGCCGACCGCTCCAAAGGTATACCGGAAGTACCAATGTCGGCCATGGCTCAGGCCCGCCCGGCTCGGCGCCGGGCGAGCCCGAGTCGTCAGGCGAAGTACCGGGCGAACGCCGTGGTGTCCGCGTAGTACTCCGAGAGGCGGGCGATCTTGCCCTCGGCGAATTCGTACCGCTCGATGATCGATGTCGCGAAGCCCTCGGGGAACGCCGCGTTCGGCGAGAGAGTCAACTCGTACCAGTGCAGCACGACATCGCCCTTTTCGTAGTCCTCGCTTGCGCCGAAGGTGTACTGGGCTCCCGACTCGGTGGCCCAGGTCGCGGCAGTCGCACGCCACTGATTCCACCCGGCGTGCCCGACGAGACGGCCGAGACCGGGGATGCTCGCCGGCTCGTCGAGCACCGCGTCGTCGGTCACGTACTCGCCGAGCCCCGCGAGGAAGGCTTCTTCGTCGAGCATCGTGCCGAGGATGAAGGTGTTGTAGCGGGTGATGAATTCGAGGTTGGCGCTCACTGCGATGTCCTTTCGTCGGTGGTGCGGTGGGTGGAACTCTGTGGGGCGTCGAACGCGTGTTCAGCGCAGACGGTCGCCGAGGAGACGCTCGGATTCCTCCCAGAGCCAGCTCGCCAGCTCGGAATCCCTGACCTGCGGGTTGACGCGAGTCGCGACCCGGCGCTTCTCGTAGTAGCGGCCGGGCTCCCACTCGACCCCAGGCTCCGTCGAGGCGAACCAGACGAGCTGGTCTGCTCCCTCATCGGGGCTCGCCATCAGTCGGCGACTCAGCGGGTTGGTGGTGATCGCCTTCATCAGGCGGCTCTCCGACTGCGTGCCGAACCCCGTCGCGATGGTGCCGGGGTGGAAGGCGACCGCGGCGATGCCGTCGCCCCGATGACGCCGATGGAGTTCGGTCGTGAAGAGGATGTTCTCGAGCTTGACCGTGCCGTAGGCGACGGTCGGCCGGAAGCGGCGCTCCTGCTGGAGGTCGTCGCGAAGGATCTTGCCGGTCATCCGCGCCCCCACGCTCGAGGTCTGCACGACGGTGGCGCGGCTGTGCGCGAGCTTGTCGAGGAGCAACCGGGTGAGGAGGAATGGCGCCAGATGATTGACCTGGAACATGGGCTCGAATCCGTCGACCGTCTTCGTCGGGTCGCCGAACACCCCACCGGCGTTGTTGGCCAGCACATCGATCCGCGGAAGGCGCGAGAGTTCGCGGGCCGCGCGTTCCACGTCGTCGAGTCGGGCGAAGTCGGCGATGATCGGCTCCGTTCCGAGCCGGGCGGCGACAGCCGCCGTGCGCTCAGGGGATCGACCGACGGCGATCACGGTCGCACCGCCGTCGGCGAGTCTCTGCGCCGCCGCGGCTCCGATTCCTGAACTCGCCCCCGTGACGACGACGATCTTGCCCCTCACTCCGTCGCCGCCGCGCCGATCAGCCGTACCACCCATGATGCTTCCTTCCATCCAACACGTTGGTTGGTGAGAACGGTACACCAACCAAACCGTTGGTCGGTACCATGGCGAGATGAGCTCAGAGTCGACAAAGGAACGGATCCTCGCTGCCGCGACGACGGAGTTCGCCGCCTTCGGTCTCGCCGGCGGGCGGATCGACCGGATCGCTCGTGCGGCGGGCGCGAACAAGGAGCGCATCTACGCCTACTTCGGCAGCAAAGAGCAGCTATTCGCTGTCGTCGTGCGCGAAGCGGTCGAGCACTCGGGTTCCTGGGTCCCGGAACACGTCGAGGATCTCCCGGCCGCGGTCGGGCAGCTGTTCGACCTCGCCGTCCGTGAACCGGATATCGTCCGGCTCCTCGCCTGGTGGCGGCTCGAGTCCGATCGCATCCCGCTCGATCCCGAGGAGCTGGAGTCCTACCGGGCCAAGATCAGCGCCCTCCGCGGGGCGCAACGCTCGGGTCGAGTCGACGCGAGCTGGCATCCCGCCGACCTCCTGGCGATCGTCGGAGCGCTAGCCACCTCCTGGGCCACCGCTCCCCCGCCTCTGCTGGCCCTCGCCGACGCCGACGGCCCGACTGTCGTCGAACGACGCGCGGCCCTCGAACAGGCGATGCGCCGCATCATCCTCTGAGTCGCCTCGCAGGGGCTCAGCAGATGTAACGAGTCGTTAACACCCAAAGGTAGACACCAAGTACCAATGAGCGTCATAGTCATCGGCAAGCGTGGACGCCGATGTTCCGGGCGGTCCGCGTTCCCCGTTGGAATCCGGAAGGACCGTGATGGCAGAGACCACGAGCGTGTCGGGCGTCAAATACACGACCGCAGGCAAGGAGTACTTCGAGAAGCGCAAACTCCGGCGCAGCGCCGGGGTCTGGGGGCTGTGGGGCCTCGCCGTCGCCGCCGTCATCTCCGGCGACTTCTCCGGCTGGAACTTCGGCATCGACTTCGCCGGCTTCGGCGGGATGCTGATCGCCTTCGTCGTGCTGGTGATCATGTACTACGGCCTGACCTTCTCGATCGGCGAGATGGCGTCGGCGATGCCGCACACCGGCGGCGCCTACTCCTTCGCCCGATCGGCGATGGGGCCGTGGGGCGGCCTCGCGACCGGACTCGCGGAGACGATCGAGTACGTCGCCACCACGGCGGTCGTCGTCTTCTTCTCGGCGCAGTACGCCAACGGGATCACGACCGAACTGCTCGGCTTCGACCTCTCCGCCAACATGTGGATCTGGTGGATCGTGCTCTACCTGCTCTTCATCGCGTTGAACGCCGCGGGGGCGGCGATCTCGTTCCGGTTCGCGATCATCGTCTCGGTGATCTCGATCGGCATCCTCGTCGTGTTCGGCGTGATGGCGCTCGTCTCCGGCGCCTTCAAGTGGGACCTGCTCTGGGACATGGCGCCCAACCCGGAGGCCATCGGCGCCTCGGTGTTCCTGCCGGAGGGCATCTTCCCGATCCTGTTCGCGCTGCCGTTCGCGATGTGGTTCTTCCTCGGCATCGAGGAGCTGCCGCTCGCCGCGGAGGAGTCGCACAACCCGAGCCGCGACATCCCGCGGGCCGGGCTCTGGGCGCGCGGCACGCTCATCGTCACGGGCCTCATCGTGCTGTTCCTCAACACGGGCGTGCTCGGGGCCGAGGCCACCGGCGTCGCGGGTGAACCGCTGCTCGACGGCTTCCGCGCGATCGTCGGCGACCAGGCCGCGGCGCTGCTGTCGCTGCTCGCGCTGATCGGACTGTTCGCGTCACTGATGGGCATCATGTTCGCCTACGGCCGCAACATGTACTCGCTGTCGCGGGCTGGCTACTACCCGAAGTTCCTGTCGCTGACCGGCAAGCGCGAGACGCCGTGGGTCGCCCTCGTCGTCGGCGCGGTGCTCGGCTTCCTCGCGCTGGTGGTCGTGGATGTGCTCGGCCGCCTCAGCCCGGACGGCGCGGGTGCCCTCGCCGGGGCGATCGTGCTCAACATCGCCGTCTGGGGCGCGGTGCTCGCCTACTTCCTGCAGATGGTGTCGTTCATCATCCTGCGCCGGAAGTTCCCGAACGCCGATCGTCCGTACCGCTCGCCGTGGGGCCTCCCCGGCGCCTGGGCGGCGGCGATCATCGCGGCGATCGTCTTCGTCGGCGTGCTCATCAACCCGGCGTTCACCCCGGCGATCATCGCGATCATCGCCGTGTACGTGGTCATCTTCCTCGGGTTCGCCCTGTACGGCCGCAAGCGGCTCGTGCTCTCGCCGGAGGAAGAGTACGCCCTCTCCGGCGGCCTGCACGGCGACCCGCAGAAGGAGGGCTACGACGCCATGGAGGGCGAGGTCCCCGGCACCGGGAAGAAGTAGCGCGTCCCCACCTCGACGGCCTTCCTCCGCCACGCGCGGGGGGAGGCCGTCGTCATCCGAGGTCCTGGAGCGCCTCGATCAGATCGTTCACCGTGTGCGCGGCGTTGGAGGGATGCCGCAGCGGCCTGTCGCGGTGGAGAACGTAGTGGTTGCGTCGCCCGCGACGATGACGCTCGAGGTAGCCGGCCGCCTCGAGGTCGTTGAGGATGGTGACCGCGCTGCGGGTGGTGATCCCGATCGCGGCGGCGAGCTCCTCGAGGGTGGCGTCGGAGTTCTGGGCGATCTGCAGCAGCACGTGCGCGTGATGCGTGAGAAACGTCCAGTGCGCCATGGCTCCATTGTGTCCGGTCAACCGCGTGGGCTGTCGGCCACCTCGTCGTCGCCGGCCTCCCGGAAGAGTCCGGAACGCGGCGCGTCGACCGGCCGTCGCCCTTGGCCGCGCGTGGCGATGAGGCTCGCGACGACCGTCACGGTGAGGATGCCGATGATCACCCCGAGCGAGAGGGTCGTCGGCACCTTCCAGATGTCGTGCAGCGCCATCTTCACGCCGACCCAGATGAGAATGGCGGCGAGTCCGATCTTGAGATACACGAAACGGTGCACGAGGTCGGCGAGGAGGAAGTACATCGCGCGCAGGCCGAGGATCGCGAAGGCGTTCGCGGTGAAGACGAGGAATGCCTCGTCGGTCACGGCGAAGATCGCCGGAATCGAGTCGACGGCGAACACGATGTCGGTGACCTCGATGAGCACGAGCACCGCGAGCAGCGGGGTGGCGACGAGGGCGCCGCCGACCCGGGTGACGAGCTTCTGGCCGTGGTACGTGTGCGTCATCGGCACGAACCGTCGGAAGAGCTTGAGCACGCGCGAGGCGGCGGGATCGCCGTGGTCGTGGCGGTGGCGCAGCATCTGGATGCCCGTGAACACGAGCAGCGCGGCGAAGACGTAGAGCACCCACGCGAAGTTCTGCAACAGAACGGCGCCCGCGGCGATGAAGATCCCGCGGAACACCAGCGCGCCGAGCACCCCGAGGAAGAGAACCCGGTGCTGGTACTGGGCCGGCACGCCGAGGCTGGCGAAGATGATCGCCCAGACGAAGACGTTGTCGACTGCGAGCGACTTCTCGATGACGAACCCGGCGAAGTACTGCTGGCCGAGTTCGGCGCCAAAGAGCGCCCAGACGATCACCCCGAAGCTCACCCCGCTGAGCACCCAGAACACCGACCACGCCGAGGCCTCCCGCAGCCCGATCACGTGCGCGTGCCGGTGGGCGACCAGATCGATCGCGAGCATCGCGACGATCACGGCGATGACGGTGAGCCAGGCCCAGAGGGGGACGTCCAACACCACTCCTTTCGAGATTTCAATTAGTGAAGCAGACTTCGTATATCCTCCTCAATGCATGAAGAAAACTTCACAGGATTTCGGGAGGAACGATGGATGTCTCTAGCGCGGTGAGCAGCGTGCTGAGCGCTCCGGTGCTCGCCTTCGCCCTCGGGTTCGTCGCCGTACTGGTGCGCAGCGATCTGCGGGTGCCCGACGCGATGGCCCACGGACTCTCCATCTACCTCCTGCTGGCGATCGGACTGAAGGGCGGCGTTGCGCTTCGCGGGAGCGACGCGGGCGAGCTGGTCGTGCCGCTCGCGCTCGCGATCGGCCTCGGCCTCGTCATCCCCGTGCTCGCCTTCGTGGTTCTGCGCGTGGTGACCCCCTTCGACCCCGTCGACCGTGGCGCCATCGCTGCTCACTACGGCTCCACGTCGCTCGTGACGTTCACGGCAGCACTCGTCGCTCTCGAGTCGGCCGGGATCGCCGTTCCGGCCTACGCCGCGACGATGCTCACCGTGCTCGAGGTGCCCGGCATCCTCGTCGGCCTCCTCCTCGCGCGCCGGCACGCCACCGTGCGCGGCGGGTGGAGTGCGACGCTGCACGAGATCGTGACCGGCAAGTCGATCCTCCTGCTCGTCGGAGGCCTGGCGATCGGCGCCGTGATCGGACCGGCCGGCTATGCGAGTGTCGAACCGCTCTTCGGCGAGCTGTTCCGCGGCGTGCTGGTGCTCTTCCTGCTCGCCCTGGGGATCGAGGCCGCGCAGCGCATCGGCGCGCTCCGTCGGGGTGCCCTCGGCCTGATCCTGTTCGCCGCGTTTTTCCCGCTCGCTGTCGGCTCGCTGACCGTCCTGCTCGGCAGCGCCGCCGGCCTGGGCGTCGGAGGCGCTGCGATCCTCGGCGTGCTCTGCGCAAGCGCCTCGTATATCGCTGCCCCCGCGGCCGTGCGGATGGCGCTGCCCGAAGCGACGCTCGCCTACCCGCTCACCGCGTCACTCGGAGTCACCTTCCCGGTCAACCTCGCCGTGGGCATCCCGCTGTTCGCGGCGATCGCCGGGACCCTCGGCTGAGAATCGAGCCGCCTGACCTCGCGCACGGGAGTCGCGACGAGTCGCCTGGGCCGGGAGGGTCATGAGAAAGCAAAAGCCCCGTCTTCGCTGGCGAGAGCTAGGACGGGGCTTTCGTACACCCCCCGGGACTTGAACCCGGAACCCACTGATTAAGAGTCAGTTGCTCTGCCAATTGAGCTAGAGGTGCGTAGGTCCACGAGTGGACCGAGGGACAACGATAGCATGACCGACGATGACTGATCTCGTCCGCCTCGACGCAGGCGAACTCGCCCCCGACTTCACTCTCACCGACCAGCACGGGAAGCCGTTCACGCTCTCGAGCACCCGCGGCTCGAAGACGATCGTGTACTTCTACGGCGAAGCCGGCACCCCCGCCTGTACGAGCCAGGCGTGCGACTTCCGCGACAACATGGCGGTCTTCGAACAGGCCGGGTACCGGGTCGTTGGCATCTCGCGCGACGAGCCCGAGGCCAACGCCGGCTTCGCCGCCGACGAGAACCTGCCGCAGGTCATCCTCAGCGACCCGACCCGCGAGGTGCACGGGATGTACGGCACCTTCGGTGAGAAGCAGCTCTACGGACGGACCGTGACCGGGGTGATCCGGGCGACCTTCGTGCTCGACGAGGAGGGCCGCATCCTGATGCCGCTCTACAACATCAAGGCGACGGGGCACGTCGCGATGCTGCTCAAGAAGCTGCGTCTCGACCGCTGAGCCACAGCGCGGTCGGGCGGCACACGACCAGCACGAAGCCCACGACGCCGACGATGACGAGCGGCCAGCCCCAGCCGGGCTGAGCCAGGGCACCCTGCAGCGCTCCCACGCCGATCGCGAACAGCAGCACCTGGAAGACGACGCCCGCCGCACGCACCCAGGCCCGGCCGCGCCAGAGTCCGACGAGCACCGCGCCGAGCACGACGGCGGTCAGCGCGGCGAGGACGACCAGGGCAAGCGCGGTCGCGAGGGACGCCGGTGGCACGGTCAGCACCTCCACCAGAAGCAGGATGCCGAGCGCGAGCACGCCCGCGAACTCGGCCGCGACGACGACCGCCAGGGCCCAGACGGTAGCCGGGCGATGGCGGGGAGCTGAAGGATCACCTATTGATTCGATGTGACAAGTATGAAACCCTTACCCACGGTTGATGTGACGCCTACAGAGTCGTAGGTGAGTCCGGAAGGCCGACTTTCCCCCCAAACTTTCCGTTCTCACTTCGACCATGCGCGAAAACCTGAATGAGGAATCCGAATCGCGCCCGCGTCAGCAACAACATAAGGAGCACCACCATGGATTGGCGTGACAAAGCCGCCTGTCTCACCGCAGACCCCGAGCTCTTCTTCCCGGTCGGCAACACCGGACCGGCCGTCGACCAGATCGACAAGGCGAAAGCCGTGTGCGCTCGTTGTTCCGTCACCGAGCAGTGCCTTCAGTACGCTCTCGAGACCAACCAGGACTCGGGTGTGTGGGGTGGACTCAGCGAAGACGAGCGTCGGGCGCTGAAGCGTCGCGCCGCGCGCGCCCGCCGCGCCAGCTAGACCTTCGTCAGCCAGAGCAGGGGCACGTCGATCGTGACCTCGGTGCCCTCGCCTTCGAGGGTGTGCCAGTCGATCGTGCCGCCGAGTTCGCCCTGGATGAGGGTACGCACGATCTGCGTGCCGAGGCCCGACCCGACCTTCCCTTCGGGCAGCCCGACCCCGTTGTCGCGCACCCGGATCCTCAGGTCGCCGTCCTTGCGCTTCGCCGAGATCTCCACCTGACCGTCGGCGCGGCCGGCGAGGCCGTGTTCGACCGCGTTCGTCACCAGTTCGGTGAGGGCGAGGGCGAGCGGCGTCGCGTACGCGCTCGGGATCGCGCCGAACTTGCCCGTTTTGACCGGACGCACCGTCGTGTTGTGACTCGACGCGACCTCGGCGACGAGCATGAGCACACGGTCGAAGACGTCGTCGAAGTCGACGATCTGGTCGAGCCCCTCGCTCAGGGTGTCGTGCACCACCGCGATCGCCGCCACGCGGCGCATGGCCTGGTTGAGGGCATCCTTCGAGTCGTCGCTGCGGGCGCGCCGCGCCTGGATGCGCAGCAGCGACGCGACCGTCTGGAGGTTGTTCTTCACCCGGTGGTGGATCTCGCGGATGGTCGCGTCCTTGGTGATGAGCTCCTGCTCCTGGTGCCGCACCTCGGTGACGTCGCGCACGAAGATCGCCGCGCCGACCCGTTCACCGCGGAACCGGATCGGGATGGCCCGCAGGGTCACGGTGACGCCGCGCGCTTCGATGTCGGTGCGCCACGGGGCGCGGCCCGACACCACGAGCGGCAGCGACTCGTCGACGTGCTGCTTGTTGCCGATCAGGCCGGTCGTCACCTCCGCGAGCGACTCCCCCTCGAGTTCGCCCTGGAAGCCCATCCGGTTGAACGCCGAGAGGCCGTTGGGGCTCGCGAACGTGACGATGCCGTCGGCGTCGAGGCGGATCAGACCGTCCGAGGCGCGGGGGGCACCGCGGCGCGGCATCGACGGCGCCGCGAGGTCGGGGAAGTCGCCGGTGGCGATCATCGCGAAGATGTCGTTGGCGCACTGGTTGAAGGTCAGCTCCTGGCGACTCGGCGTGCGCGCCTCGCTCAGGTTGCTATGCCGCGTGAGCACGGCGATCGGATGCTCGGTCACCGCCTGGCCGCTCGGCGCGAGCCGCCGCACCACCGGGATCGCGCGCACCCGGGTCGGCGTCTCCTCGTACCAGTCCGGCGCCGCGGTGTCGACGATCTGCACCGTCTCGAACGCTTCGGTGACCTGCTGCTTCCACTCCGGCTTGATCTGCTGCCCGACGAAGTCGCGATAGAAGAGGGTCGCGGCCGACGACGGCCGGGAGTGCGAGACGGCGACGAACGACCCGTCGGCGGTCGGCACCCAGAGCACGATATCGGCGAAGGCGAGGTCGGCGAGCAGCTGCCCATCGGCGACGAGCAGATGCAGCCACTCGACGTCGGCCGGCGAGCGGTCCTGCGCGAGCATCAGCTCGGAGAGGGTCGACACCCCCCTACGTTACCTGCGGGCTGTTGGTTCGTTCCCCGGACAGCTCGGCGGCGAGTTTCCGGATCACCGCGCGAGCCGGCGACCGCGGGGCGACGTCGACGAGGGTGCGACCGCTCAGCAGGGCGGCATCGAACCCGGCCGGGTCCCACGGGATGAGGTGAGCGGGCGCGACCCCGCCGAAGCGCTCGAGCGTCGCGCGCACCTGGCCGGCGGGGTCGAGTCCGACCGCCCCCGACCGCACCTTGTTGGCGACGACCGTCACCCGGTCAGGAGCGACATGCTCGAGGAGCTCGGCGTGCCCGCGTAGGAAGCGCGCCAGCCCCACCGGATCGGCCGCGCCCACCGCGATCACCCGATCCGCGCCGCGCAGCACCTCGAGGGTGGCGGCGTTGCGACGCGGGGCGGCGACGTCGCTCACCAGCTCCTCGTCCTGCTCCAGGCCGGCCGCCACGTCGACGACCGTGATCCCCGCCCAGCTGCGTACGGCATCCAGGACTCCGGCGATGCGGGCGGGCGTCAGCTCCGGCCAGCGGGCCGGGCGACCGATGCCGGTCAGCACCCGGATTCCGCTGCGATGCACCGACGCGACCCGGTCGAGCTCGGCCGCCGTGAGAGCGTTCGTGCCGGCGAGGCGGCAGGCGGCGGCGAACCCCGGGGCCTCGTCGAGCAGCCCGAGCGAGGGGGCGACCGCGGCGCCGTGAGTGTCGGCGTCGGCGAGCGCGACCGAACGACCGGATGCCGCCAGCTCCCCCGCGAGCGCGATCGCCAGGCTCGTCCGCCCGGGGGCCCCGCCCGGACCCCAGAC
>NZ_JBIIAW010000168.1:0-3875 GCF_044239695.1 Pseudolysinimonas sp.
GGGCTGGAGTAGGTCCCAAGGGTTGGGCTGTTCGCCCATTAAAGCGGTACGCGAGCTGGGTTTAGAACGTCGTGAGACAGTTCGGTCCCTATCCTCTGCGCGCGCAGGAAATTTGAGAAGAGCTATCCCTAGTACGAGAGGACCGGGATGGACGAACCTCTGGTGTGTCAGTTGTTCCGCCAGGAGCACCGCTGATTAGCTACGTTCGGAACGGATAACCGCTGAAAGCATCTAAGCGGGAAGCCGGCTTCAAGATGAGATTTCCATCCCTTAGGGGGAGAGGCTCCCAGCTAGACGACTGGGTTGATAGGCAGGATGTGGAAGTGGGGACTAAAGACCCATGGAGCTGACCTGTACTAATAAGCCGATGACTTGATAACACACAGTTTTGCATGGTCTGTTTCGACAGATTGCTGCTCGCGTCCACTTGTAGCTCTCGACGTACGGTCGAGAGCGCGCCCGAAAGGGCTCGCTGGTTTCCCGGTGTTTCGACACCGTGAGACTAGACACTAAGTCAATAGTGTTACGGCGGCCATAGCGAAGGGGAAACGCCCGGTCACATTCCGAACCCGGAAGCTAAGACCTTCTGCGCCGATGGTACTGCAAGGGTGACCTTGTGGGAGAGTAGGACACCGCCGGACTTCTTTCAGAAAGGGGCTACCCGCATGCCGGGTAGCCCCTTTCTTCGTTAACAGCCTCGCGACATTCAGGAGTACCGATGAGCGACCCTTCGTCACGCCGGCCGAAGCCGCGGACCGATCGCAAGCCGCCGACCGGCAAGCCCGTGGCCGGCAAGCCGTCCGATCGCAAGCCCTCCGATCGCAAGCCGTCTGACCGGAAGCCATCGGATGGCGCTGCGTCCGGCGATCGCAAGCCGTACGCGCCTCGCGAAGGTGCGCCGGGGGAGCGGAAGCCGTATGCCCGCAAGCCCCGCGACGGCGCTCCTGTCGATCGCAAGCCGTACGACCGCAAGCCGTCCGATCGAGGCTCGGATTCGGATCGGCGCCCGCCGCGTCCCCGTGACGAGGATGATCGCCCCCGCCACGACGATCCCGAGATCCCCGAGACGGTCCTCGCGAACCAGCTCGACAAGGTCGCCCGCGCCGAACTCAAGACGCTCAGCAAGGACAACGCCGACTGGGTGGCCCGCCATCTGGTGATGGCGGGCCAGCTGATCGACGAGGACCCGGCTCTCGCCCACAAGCACGCGCAGGCGGCGGGCCGCCGTGCCGGCCGGATCGCGGTCGTTCGCGAGACGGTCGGGATCACCGCCTACGCCCTCGGCGAGTTCGAACTCGCCCTCCGCGAGTTGCGCACCTACCGCCGGATCTCCGGTCGCGACGATCAGTTGCCGCTCATGGTGGACTGCGAGCGCGGGATCGGCCGTCCTGAGAAGGCGCTCGAACTCGGTCGGTCCGTCCCGCGGGCGACCCTCGACGCGGCGGTCCAGGTCGCGCTCGCGATCGCGATGTCGGGCGCCCGACTCGATCTGGGGCAGCCCGAGGCGGCTCTCACCGAGCTGCAGATCCCGCAGCTCGACCCCGAGCGCGCGTTCGTGTGGAGCCCGGCCCTGTTCGACGCCTACGCGACGGTGCTCGAGGACCTGGGGCGCACCGACGAGGCCGAGCAGTGGTGGCAGCGCTCCGATCGGGCGACGATCGCCCTCGATCGCGCCACGATTCCTGCGGGTGAAGACGTGGTGGAGATCATCGACGAGGACTGGGACGAGGATGCCCCGCACTGATCGGGGGTCGTCGACGGCTGCGGCCTCGCCTCTCGAGGGCGTCGACGTGCTGCTCGCCGATCTCGACGGGGTCGTGTATCGCGGGGATGACGCCATCCCGCATGCGGTCGAGAGTCTCAACCGTGCCCAGTCGACGCTGCGTGTCGGCTATCTGACGAACAACGCGTCGCGCACCGACGTGACGGTCGCCGCGCACCTGACCGATCTCGGCCTCACCGTGGCGCCCCAGGACGTCGTCACGTCGCCGCAGGCCGCCGTGAAGCTGCTCGCCGGTCTCGTCGATCCCGGCAGTCGGATCCTCGTCGTGGGGGGCGAGGGGCTCATCACCGAGGTCGAACGTGCGGGCTTCATGGTCGTGACCTCGGCCGACGACGCACCGGCCGCCGTCATCCAGGGTTTCGCTCCTCAGGTCGCCTGGACCGATCTCGCCGAGGCCGCCTTCGCGCTCAAGGCCCGCGACGGTGCCGACGGCATCCCGTGGGTCGCGACGAACACCGACTGGACCATTCCGCAGGCTCGCGGCACGGCGCCGGGCAACGGCACGCTCGTATCCGCCGTGCACACCGCGGTCGGCCGGCTTCCCGTCGTCGCGGGCAAGCCCGAGCGCGCGATCTTCGACGCCGCGGCGCTGCGCTTCGCCGCGTCATCGCCGCTGTTCATCGGCGACCGTCTCGACACCGACATCGTCGGAGCGAACCGGGCGGGGATGGCGTCGGCCCTCGTGTTGACCGGCATCGACGGTCCGAAGCAGGTGCTCGCGGCGGAACCCGAGTTCCGTCCCACCTTCCTCCTCGGCGACCTGCGCGATCTCTTCGCGCCCTATCCGCCCACCGAGGTCACCGAGAAACGCGGGGCGAAGCTGGTGCGCGTCGGCCGCGCGGTCGTGAAGGTGGACGGTCGCGCGGTGACGCTCGACCGGAGCGGCGACCCGGTGGACGTGCTCCGCGCAGCGTCTGCGGCGATCTGGGGCTCGGGATCGCCGATCTACGCTCTCGAGGTCGCCCCCGAGCTCTACGCGACGCAGCTATCGTGGGGATCATGACCGACGAGGCCGGATTCGACGAGGAGGGCAGCGCGCTGCTCTCCCGGCTGAGAGTCATCGAGGATCAGCCGCTCGAGACGCGTGCCGAGCACCTCGCGCAGGTCTACGAGGAGCTGCGCTCCGTGCTGGAGTCCGGCGACTCCCGCACGTCCGCGTAGCGTTCCCGATGACCGATCCCTCCCGCCTCGACGCCGAACTCGTGCGTCGCGGACTCGCGCGGTCTCGCGCCCTCGCGGTGACGGCGATCGAGGAGGGGCGCGTGCAGGTGGATGGGCGCGCCGTGGTGAAGCCCGCGACGAAGGTCGCGCCGGATGCCGTGCTCGCGATCGACGGCGAGGACCGCTACGTGAGCCGAGCGGCCCTGAAACTCGCCGGAGCTCTCGACGCGTTCCCGATCGACGTCGCCGGCCGCCTCGCGCTCGACGTCGGGGCTTCGACCGGCGGATTCACCCAGGTTCTGCGGGAACGCGGTGCCCGCGAGGTCATCGCGCTCGATGTCGGCCACGGACAGCTCGCCGCGGTGGTCCGCGCCGATCCGCGGGTGCGGGTCGTCGAGGGGGTGAACGCCCGGGCGCTCGATGCGGCGGCGCTGGCCGCGGCATCCGGCACCACCGAGCGGCCCGACCTCGTGGTCGGCGATCTCTCGTTCATCTCGCTCACCCAGGTGATCCCGGCGCTCGTCGCGACGGTGGGCACCGACGCCGACTTCGTCCTGCTCGTGAAACCTCAGTTCGAGGTGGGGCGGCAGGGCGTGCGGGAGGGCATCGTGCGGGATAAGGGCCTGCGGCACGACGCCGTCAGCGGAGTGCTCTGGGCGGCCTGGGATGCTGGGCTCGCGACGGCGGGCATCGTCCCCTCCCCAGTGCTCGGCGGCAACGGCAATCAGGAGTATCTGCTCTGGGCACGAGCCGCTGTCGGATCCCATCCCCCAGAATGGGAGAGCGTGATCGACGCGCTGCCCTAGGCCTCGCGTCGTGATCGTCGACCACCCGCCACCGATCGTTCCAGGAGGAGCACGTTGTCCGACGTCCGCCACCTGCTCGTCGTGGCCCACACCGGCCGCCCCGATTCGCTCGAGGCCGGCGTCGA
>NZ_JBIIAW010000009.1:0-50400 GCF_044239695.1 Pseudolysinimonas sp.
TGTGCCGGCAGCTTCTCGCCGCGGGCATCACCCCCGTGCTGTCGCCCGACGAGCACCGCGACCTGATCGACGCCGCCCCCGACCTCGAGACGGTGGCCGTCCTCGGCCTCGACGTCGCGCAGCACGAGCTCGAGCTCGTCATCGTCCTCGGCGGCGACGGCACGATCCTCCGCGCGGCCGAGCTCGCCCGGGGCTGCGACGCCCCGCTGCTCGGGGTGAACCTCGGCCACGTCGGGTTCCTCGCCGAGGCCGAGCGCGAAGACCTGCGCGCGACGGTCGAGCGCGTTCTCGCTCGGGACGACGTCGTCGAGGAGCGCATGACGCTCTCGGTGCGCGTCAAGGTCGACGCCGAGGTGGTCTACGAGACCTGGGCGCTCAACGAGGCCTCGGTCGAGAAGGCGAGCCGCGAGCGATCCCTCGAGGTCGCGATCGAGGTCGACGGGCGGCCGATCTCCACCTTCGGGTGCGATGGGGTCGTGATGTCGACACCCACCGGGTCCACCGCCTACTCGTTCTCGGCCGGCGGGCCCGTCGTCTGGCCGTCCGTCGAAGCGCTCCTCATGGTGCCGTTGTCGGCGCACGCCCTCTTCGCTCGGCCGCTCGTCGTCGGCCCCGAGTCGGCTCTCGCGGTGGAGCTGTTGCGCCGCACCCCCGGCACGGGCGTGCTCTGGGCGGACGGGCGCCGCACGTTCGACCTTCCGGCGGCGGCGCGCGTGGTGGTGCGGCGTTCGCCGATCCCGGTGCGCCTGGCCCGCCTCAGCCCGCGCCCGTTCGCCGAGCGACTCGTCAACAAGTTCGGTCTGCCGGTCGCGGGCTGGCGCGGCCCGACGTCGGAGGAGCCGACCGCAGCAAGGCGAGCCGCGGGGAAGCAGGCAGGTTCATGATCGAAGAGATCTCGATCCGCGATCTCGGCGTGATCGGCGAGGCGCGCCTGCCGCTCGGTCCCGGGTTCACGGCGCTGACCGGCGAGACCGGCGCGGGCAAGACCATGGTCGTCACGGCGCTCGGGCTGCTGCTGGGCGAGCGCGGCGACAGCGGGGCCGTGCGGTCCGGCAGCGCGCAGGCCACCGTCGAGGGCCGCTGGCAGGTCGCGGCCGACGGTCCCGTGGCCGACCGGGTTCGGGATGCCGGCGGCGACGTCGACCCCGGTCCCGACGGTCGCGCGGATCTCGTGCTCGGGCGATCGGTCGGCAGCGACGGCCGCAGCCGCGCGACGGTGGGAGGGCGCTCGGCACCGGTCGGTGTGCTCGCCGAGCTCGCGCCGCAACTCGTCGTCGTGCACGGCCAGTCCGAGCAGATCCGTCTGAAGTCCGCGGTCGCCCAGCGCGAGGCCCTCGACCGGTTCGCCGGCGCGCCCTTCGCGGCCGTGCTCGGCGACTACCAGGACGCGTTCCAGCGCTGGCAGACCGACCGCGGAGAACTCGACGTGCTCATCGCCGAACGCGACCGACGGGTGCGCGAGGCCGAAGATCTGCGGTTGGCGATGACCGAGATCGAGGCGGCCGCGCCGCAGCGGGGCGAAGACACCGCGCTCGCCGAGCAGGCCGAACGCCTCACCAACCTCGAAGACCTCCGGATCGCGGCGACCGAGGCTCGGGAGGCCGTCTCCGCGCAGTTGAGCGACAGTGCCGTCGGCGACGGCGGCGACGCGTCGGCCCTCGTCGACGCCGCCCGCCGCTCGCTCGACCGCGTCGTGAGCCACGATCCCGCCCTCGCGCCGATCGCCGAGCAGCTGGCCGCCGCCTCCTTCGCCCTCGCCGAGATCTCCGGATCGCTCTCCAGCTACCTCGGCGCGCTCGACGCCGACGGGGCGCGCGAGCTCGAGGGCATCCAGGAGCGCCGCGCGACCCTCAACGGACTGATCCGGCGCTACGGACCCACCCTCGACGACGTCGTCGACTATCTCGAGTCGGGCAGCACGCGACTGCTCGAACTCGACAGCGACGCCGACCGCATCGAGCAGCTCGGGATCGAGGTCGACGAGGGCCTCGCGCGCGTCCACGAGCTGGCGGCGCGGTTGACCGAGTTGCGCCGAGCCGCGGCGGCCCGTCTGGAGGACGCCGTCTCCGCCGAGCTGCGGGAGCTCGCGATGCCCGATGCCCGGCTCACGATCGAGGTCACGGAGCGCGACCTGACTCTCACCGGACAGGATCAGGTCACGATCCTGCTCCAGCCGCATCCCGGTGCCGAACCGAGGCCGCTCGGCAAGGGCGCGTCGGGAGGCGAGCTCTCGCGCGTCATGCTCGCGATCGAGGTCGTGCTCGCCGGCTCCGACCCGGTTCCGACGTTCGTCTTCGACGAGGTCGACGCGGGCGTCGGCGGTGCGAGCGCGACCGAGATCGGGCGCCGGTTGGCCCGGCTCGCGGAGTCGGCGCAGGTCATCGTCGTCACCCACCTCGCCCAGGTGGCCGCGTTCTCGACGAACCATCTCGTCGTCGAGAAGGGCACCGACGGCTCGGTCACGACCAGCAACGTGCGGCTCGTGCACGCCGACGACCGCGCGCTCGAGATGGCGCGCCTGCTGTCGGGATCGCCCGACTCCGAGCATGCCCTGGCTCACGCGCGCGAGCTTCTGGAGCAGGCACACGGCCAGTGGGTGTGAGAGTGACGCCGACGCGCGTGTCTCAGCGCACCCGGTCCGCGGTGGCATAGGCTGAAACCCCGTGGTGATCAATTCGGCGCGATACAGTGCAGGCCCGGTTCGTACCAAACACATCTTCGTGACCGGGGGTGTCGTCTCCTCCCTCGGTAAGGGCCTCACCGCCGCGTCGCTGGGCAATCTGCTCACGGCACGCGGGCTCCGGGTCAAGATGCAGAAGCTGGATCCGTACCTGAACGTCGATCCGGGCACGATGAACCCGTTCCAGCACGGCGAGGTCTTCGTGACCGACGACGGCGCCGAGACCGACCTCGACATCGGGCACTACGAGCGTTTCCTCGACATCAACCTCGATCAGGCGGCCAACGTCACGACGGGCCAGATCTATTCGCGGGTGATCGAACGCGAGCGCCACGGCGAGTATCTCGGCGACACGGTGCAGGTGATCCCGCACATCACCGACGAGATCAAGCGCCGGATGCGGCTCCAGGCCGAGCCGCCCACCGACGGAACCGCGGCGCCGGACGTGATCATCACCGAGATCGGCGGCACGGTCGGCGACATCGAGAGCCAGCCGTTCATCGAGTCCGCCCGGCAGGTGCGCCACGAGCTCGGCCGGCAGAACGTCTTCTTCGTGCACGTGAGCCTCGTGCCCTTCATGGCGGCGTCGGGGGAGCAGAAGACCAAGCCCACGCAGCACTCCGTCGCGGCACTGCGCTCGATCGGCATCCAGCCCGACGCGCTCGTGCTGCGCAGCGACCGCCCGGTATCGGAGGGCAACCTCCGCAAGATCGCCCTGATGTGCGATGTCGACGAGCGCGCCGTCGTGAACGCGGTCGACGTGCCGAGCATCTACGACATCCCGACGATGCTGCACGACCAGGGCCTCGACTCCTACATCATCGAGCAGCTCCACCTCCCGGCCGGGAAGGTGGACTGGGACGGCTGGCAGGACCTGCTGAAGACCGTGCACGACCCGAAGCACGAGCTGACGATCGCGCTGGTCGGCAAGTACATCGACCTGCCCGACGCCTACCTGTCGGTGACCGAGGCGCTCAAGGCGGGCGGCTTCGCGCACGAGAGCAAGGTCGTCGTCAAGTGGGTCGCTTCCGACCTCTGCGAGACGCCCGAGGGCGCGGCGGCCGAGCTGGGTGACGTCGACGGCATCCTCGTGCCCGGCGGGTTCGGCGTGCGCGGCATCGAGGGCAAGCTCGGGGCGCTGCGGTTCGCGCGCGAGAACAAGATCCCGACGCTCGGAATCTGCCTCGGCCTGCAGTGCATGGTCATCGAGTACGCCCGGGATGTCGTCGGTCTGACGGGCGCCTCGTCGAGCGAGTTCGACCCCGACACCGAGTTCCCGGTCATCGCGACGATGGCGGAACAGGTCGACCTGATCGCCCGCGGCGACCTCGGCGGCACGATGCGGCTCGGCCTCTACGAGGCGCGTTTCGAGCCCGGCTCGATCGTCGAGGGACTGTACGGCAGCCCGACGGCCTCCGAGCGGCACCGCCACCGCTACGAGGTCAACAACACCTACCGCCAGCAGATCGCCGACGCCGGCCTCCTGTTCTCGGGGATCTCGCCCGACCGGTCGCTCGTCGAGTACATCGAACTGCCCGTCGACGTGCACCCGTTCTACGTCGCGACCCAGGCGCACCCCGAGCTCCGCTCGCGCCCGAACCGCGCGCATCCGCTGTTCCGCGGGCTGATCGGGGCCGCGCTCGAGCGTCAGCAGGCGAGCCGGTTGTTCGAGGTGTCGGACCCGGGGGAGGCGCCGATCGTGCCGGTCGACCCGGCCGAACCCGCCGCGCAGCCGACCGCGGTCTGACAATGGATCGCGACGCGGTACTCACGGGTCCGCTCGAAGACCTCGCCGACCCCGCGACGCTCGTCACGCGCGAGACGGCGTTCAGCGGCCGCGTGTGGGACATCGTGCGCGACACGGTGACCTTCGGGGGGTCGCCGATGACGCGCGAGTACATGTCGCACAGCGGCGCGGTGGTGATCGCCGCGATCGACGGCGACGGTCGACTGCTGCTCATCAACCAGTACCGGCAGCCGATCGCGACGCGCTCCTGGGAGCTGCCGGCCGGTCTGCTCGACGTGCCGGGCGAGAACCCGCTCGAGGCCGCGAAGCGCGAACTCGCCGAAGAGGCCGACCTTCTCGCCGCCGACTGGCGCCGGCTCGTCGCGTACCACCCGTCCGCCGGGGGCAGCGACGAGCTGATCACCGTGTTCGTGGCGCGCGACCTCTCACCGGCACCCGACGTGCACGAGCGCACCGACGAAGAAGCCGAGATCGTCCTGCGCTGGGAACCGGTGGATGCCGTGGTCGCTGCGATCGCGGCCGGAAGGCTGCGCAACGGCCCGCTGATCGCCGCCGCGTTGATGGTGCATGCCGGCCTCTGATCTCGCGGACGAACTCGACCGCTACCTGCGGCATCTCGCGATCGAGCGGGGCCGCTCCCCGCACACGCTCGCCGCCTACCGGCGTGATCTGACCCGATTCCTCGAGGCGTTGCAGCTCGAGGGAGTGAAGGTTCCGGCCGGGGTGACGTCCGAACACGTGACGAGGTTCGCCCGCAGTCTTCGTGAGGGCCCCGATCCGCTCGCGGCATCCTCGGTGGCCCGCATGCTGTCGAGCGTGCGGGGCTTCACCCGGTTCCTGGTCGACGAGGGCCGCATCCCGACCGATCCGGCGGTCGATCTCGTCGCGCCGAAGCAGGCCGACCGTCTGCCGAAGGCCCTGACGATCGCGCAGGTCGAAGCGCTGCTCGCAGCGACCGACGCGGATGAGCCCGGGTCGCTCCGCGACCGCGCGCTGCTGGAGTTGTTGTACGCGACGGGTGCCCGGGTGTCGGAGGCCGTCGCGCTCAACGTCGACGATCTGGTCGGGGTCGACGGCACCGCCGACCTGGTCCGCCTGTTCGGCAAGGGATCGAAGCAACGTATCGTGCCGGTCGGCAGCTACGCGCGTTCGGCCCTCGATGCCTACCTCGTGCGGTCCCGGCCGCTGCTGTCGGTGCGCGGGCGGGCGACCCCTGCTCTCTTCCTCGGGATGCGCGGCGCCCGGATGTCGCGGCAGAGCGCCTGGCTCGTGATCCGCGCCGCGGCCGAACGGGCGCATCTCGCCGACGAACTCGGCGAGCACGGGATCTCGCCGCACAGTCTGCGGCACTCCTTCGCCACCCACCTGCTGCAGGGCGGGGCGGATGTGCGGGTCGTGCAGGAGCTGCTGGGGCACGCGAGTGTCGCGACGACGCAGATCTACACGCGGGTGACGGCCGACGCCCTGCGGGACATGTACGTGACGGCGCATCCCCGCGCGCGCTGAGACTTTCACCCTCAGGTTGAACTAGACCCGAACCTGTCTACGGCGCGCGCGTTCCTGCCGAGCCACGCCCGGACACCGACATACACTCGGGCCATGGTGGGGCACCGGGAGGATCTGACCGAGTTGCAGGGGCTCGAGGCTCCGCAACTCGGACCGACGGGACGCCCGGCGAGCTTCTTCCCGGATCCGATCCCGCTCAAGGGTCACGGACCCGCCCGGATCATCGCCCTGTGCAACCAGAAGGGCGGCGTCGGCAAGACGACGACATCCATCAATCTGGGCGCGACGCTCGCGGAGTACGGCCGGCGGGTGCTCGCCGTCGACTTCGACCCGCAAGGCGCGCTCAGCGCGGGACTCGGCGTGCCGACCCACGACGTGCCGACGATCTACGAACTGCTGCTGGGGTCGAACACCGCGGCGTCCGATGTGATCGTGCAGACCTCGACGCCGGGACTCGACGTGATCCCCGCGAACATCGACCTCTCGGCCGCCGAGGTGCACCTCGTCAACGAGGTCGCCCGCGAACAGATCCTCGCCCGGGTGCTGCGCCAGGTGTCGGACAAGTACGACGTCATCCTCATCGACTGCCAGCCCTCGCTCGGTCTGCTCACGATCAACGCCCTCACCGCCGCGCACGGGGTGCTGATCCCGCTCGAGTGCGAGTACTTCGCGCTGCGCGGCGTCGCACTCCTGGTGGAGACGATCGAGAAGGTGCGCGACCGGCTGAACCCCGCCATCCGCCTCGACGGCATTCTCGCGACGATGTACGACGCCCGCACGCTGCACTCCCGCGAGGTGTTGCAGCGCGTCGTCGAGGCGTTCGGTCCGCAGGTGCTCGAGACCGTCATCGGGCGCAGCGTCAAGCTGCCCGACGCGTCGGTCGCAGCGGAGCCCGTGACGATGTTCGCGCCGGAGCACGCCGTCACCGAGTCGTACCGTCAGCTCGCGCGCGAACTCATCACCCGCGGCGCCGTCGCGTAGCGCGACGAACTCCGTCTAGACGTTCAGCGGTGCGCCGCAGCTCGAGCACGTCTCGCGCACGGCGACGATCATGAAGCAGTTGGTGCAGGTCACCTCGCGGAGCGCCGGGATCGCGGCTTCGCGGATCCGGGGTGCCGCGGCGCGCGCACGGGGTTCGCGGCGGACGGTGACGGTGGTGCGCGGCGCCCGGGCCGGAACCCCGCCGTCGGCCGGCAGGTCGGTGGCGTAGGCGCGATAGCAGAGAAGCCGCTCCATCGCGGCGTCGTCGTCATCGGTGTCGAGCACGCAGAGGGCGGCCAGCGGCGGCTCCTCGCGGCGCTGCGCCTCGGCCGCGACGCGTTCCAGCAGCTTCCGGATCCAGAACCCGGGGGCCTGGTCGGTGGCGATCCCCGACTCCTCCTGGACGTGCGCGGCCAGGTCGTCGGCCGAGAGGAGCGCGTGATACGTCGCCGCCGTGGTGAGCAGCGCCTCCCGTGCGGCCGGGGTCCAGGCAGTGAGAGCGTCGGCGTTCGAGACATAGCTGCCATTGGCGCGATGGGGCATTCGGGCTCCTTCCCGCTCTCGACCTTACGCGGGCTCACTAAGCTCGGATTCCATGCGGGCTGCGACGGGGACGGTGGACGACGCCGCGACCGAGCCGGACGGTGCGACCGCACCGGCGGGTTTCCGCCTGACCCTCTCGAATTTCGAGGGACCGTTCGACCTGCTGCTGTCGCTCATCGCCAAGCACGAACTCGACATCACCGAGATCGCTCTGAGCACCATCACCGACGAGTTCATCTCGTACCTGCGCGGGATCGACACCGAAGACGAGCTCGATCAGGCCAGCGAGTTCCTCCTGGTCGCCGCCACCCTGCTCGATCTCAAGGTCGCCGGCCTGCTGCCGCAGGGCGAACTGGTGGATGCCGAGGACGTCGCGCTCCTCGAAGCGCGTGACCTGCTCTTCGCCCGCCTGCTGCAGTACCGCGCGTTCAAGGAGGCGGCCGCCTGGTTCGCCCGCGGGATCGAGGCCGAGTCGACGCGCCACGTGCGGTCGGTGCGCCTCGAGGAGAAGTTCCGCAAGCAGACCCCCGAACTCGTCTGGACCCTCAGCCCCGCCGACTTCGCGGCGCTCGCCACGCTCGCTTTCGCACCGCGGGAGATCCCGACGGTCGGTCTCGACCACCTGCATGCTCCGCTCGTCAGCATCCGCGAACAGGCCGCCCACGTCGTCGCGCTGCTGCGCCAGGGGCGCCCGGTCACCTTCCGGGAGCTCATCGCCGGCGTCGACCACACCCGCGCCGATCAGCGCGGCGTCGTGATCGCCCGGTTCCTCGCCGTCCTGGAGCTCTACCGGCACGCGGCGATCTCGTTCGAGCAGATCGAGCCGCTCGGCGAACTCACCCTCACCTGGTCGGCGCAGCACTGGACCGACGACTCTCTCGCCAGCCTGGGATCCGACTATGACGCCTGACATCACCACCAGCCCCGACATCACCACCAGCCCTGACACCACCACCAGCCCTGACACCACTACCAGCCCCGACATCGACGCCGAGGTCACCGAGGATGCGCCCGCGCGGCCTCCCGTCGATCTGGAGCGCGCTCTCGAAGCGGTGCTCATCGTCGCCGACGAGCCGCTCCCGTTGGTCAGCCTCGCGACGGCGCTGAACTCGCCGATCGCGGCCGTCCGGCAGTCGATCGAGCGTCTCGTCGCCGACTACGACGGGGCCGACGGGGGACCGGTGCGCGGCTTCGAGCTGCGCGAGGTCGGCGGCGGCTGGCGGATCTACGTGCGGCCCGCCTACGACGACGTCGTGAAGGAGTTCGTCCTCACCCAGAACCCGACGAAGCTCTCCCAGGCGGCACTCGAGACGCTCGCGGTGATCGCCTACAAGCAGCCGATCAGCCGCGGCGCGGTCGCGGCGATCCGCGCGGTCAACGTCGACTCGGTCGTGCGCACCCTGCTCGGCCGCGGCCTCATCCAGGAGGCGTACACCGACTCCGAGACCGGCGCGATCCACTACGAGACTTCGCCGCTGCTGCTCACCTCGCTCGGGATCAACTCGCTCGACGAGCTGCCGAAGATCTCGCCGCTGCTCGCCGACGGCAGCGACGGCTTTGAGGACCTCACGTGAACGACCTCGTCAGCGACTCCCGCGGCGAAGGGGAGCGCCTGCAGAAGGTGCTCGCCGCGGCCGGCGTCGCCTCGCGACGCGTCTGCGAGCAGTACATCGCCGAGGGCCGGGTCGCGGTCAACGGCGAGATCGTCACCGAGCCGGGCCGCCGGGTCGATGCGTCCGTCGATCAGGTCGCGGTCGACGGCGTCGCCATCCAACTGGATGTCTCGAAGCGCTACGTGATGCTCAACAAACCGGTCGGCGTCGTGTCGTCGATGGCCGACGACCGGGGCAAGCGCGACCTGCGGGAGTTCACCGCCGACTACGAGGAGCGGCTGTTCAACGTCGGCCGCCTCGACGCCGACACGAGCGGGCTGCTCATCCTCACCAACGACGGCGACCTCGCCCAGGTGCTCGCGCATCCCTCGTTCGGGGTCGAGAAGACCTACATCGCGACCGTGCAGGGGGTCGTCTACCCGGCGGCGCTCAAGAAGCTGCGCGAGGGTTTCGACCTCGAGGACGGCCCCATCCGCGCCGACAAGGCCCGCCTGGTGGGGGAGGCGTCGCAGGGCCGCGGCACGCCCGACCGCAGCATCGTCGAGATCACCCTCCACTCGGGACGCAACCGCATCGTGCGCCGCATGCTGGATGCCGTGGGTCACCCCGTCATCGAACTGGTGCGCCGACAGTTCGGTCCGCTCCACCTCGGCACCCTCGCGTCGGGACGCACCCGCGACCTCGGTAAGCTGGAGCTGGGTCAGTTGCTGACGCTTGCGCGCACGCCCCGGGAGTCCACCGACATCCACCCCTCCGCCGATACCCAGGATTGATCCGATGACCGCTGCACGCCTGAGCACTTCCCTGGGCGACGGCGGCTCCGTGCGCATCGTCGGCACCGGTCTGCTGGGCACGAGCATCGGTCTCGCCCTGCGCGCGCTCGGGCTCGACGTCATCCTCGCCAACCGGTCGCCCGCGGCCCTGCGGCTGGCGATCGACTACGGCGCGGGACGTCCGGCCGCCGACGGCGACGCTCCGGCGCTCGTGATCGTCGCGGTGTCGCCCGATTCGACCGCCGACCTCGTCGCCGCCGAACTCGACGCGCACCCGCAGGCGCTCGTCACCGACGTGGCGAGCGTCAAGGCCGGCATCCTCGCCGACCTGCTGGCGCGCGGGGCGGACACGTCGCGCTACCTCGGGTCGCACCCGATGGCGGGCCGCGAGCGCGGCGGGGCGATCTCCGCGCGCGCCGACATCTTCCTCGGCCGCCCCTGGGTGATCGCGCCGCACGCTCTCTCGACGGCCGCGCAGGAGCGGATCCTCGAAGACCTCGCCCTCGACCTCGGCTCGACGCCGGTGCGGCTCGGCCCCGACGAGCACGACCGCGGGGTCGCGCTCGTCTCGCACGTCCCGCAGGTCGTCTCGTCGCTCCTCGCCGCGCGGCTCCTCGGCGGCAGCGACGCCGTCCCGGCCCTCGCGGGTCAGGGTCTGCGTGACACGACCCGCATCGCGGCGAGCGACCCGGAACTGTGGATCCAGATCCTCGGCGCCAACGCCGGCCCGGTCGCCGAGGTGCTCGAAGCGTTCCGCGACGAACTCGACGGGGTGCTCCAGGCGCTGGCCGCCCCGAACGCCCCCGGTGCCCCGACGCGGCTCGCCGGCATGCTGACGCGTGGCAACCAGGGCGTGGCGCGCATCCCCGGCAAGCACGGCAGCGACGCGCGCTATGCGAGCCTCGTGGTGCAGGTCGCCGACGAGCCCGGGGAGCTCGCCCGCCTGCTGACCGAGATCGGCGAGGAGGGGGTCAACATGGAGGACCTCCGGCTCGAGCACTCGCCGGGCGCGCCGATCGGTTTCGCCGAGATCGCGGTCCTGCCCGAGGTCGCGTCCACCCTCGGCGACGCGCTCCTGGCGCGCGGCTGGCAGCTCTCCGGAGGAACCTCGTGACCGCCACCACCCCGCTCGTCGTCGCCGTCGACGGCCCCGCCGGCAGCGGCAAGTCGAGCGTCAGCCGGGCCGCGGCATCCCGGCTCGGGTTCGACTTCCTCGACACCGGGGCGGCGTACCGGGCCCTCACCTGGCTCGCCCTCGAGCGCGGCACCGATGTCACCGACACCGACGCGGTGATCGCGCTCGTCGACGATCTCGCCTATCGCACGATCCCCACCCCGGGCGGCACGGTCGTGTCGGTCGGCGACACCGACGTCACGGCGGCCATCCGCGAGCCGCGGGTGACGGCGGTCGTCAGCGATGTCGCGCGCATCCCCGAGGTGCGCACGCGTCTCACCGAGATGTTCCGCGCGATGATCGCCGCGACCCGCGAGACGGGCATCGTCGTCGAAGGCCGCGACATCACCACGGTCGTCGCCCCCGACGCCGCGGTGCGCATCCTGCTCACCGCCGACGAAGACGTTCGGATCGCGCGCCGCTCGCGCGAACTCACCCCCGAGAACGCGGCCAGCGCCGCGCACCTGCGGGAACGCGACCAGAAGGATGCGGCCGTCGTCGACTTCCTGACCGCCGCACCCGGAGTGACCACCCTCGACTCGACCGACCTGGACTTCGAGCAGACGGTGAACGCCGTGCTCGACCTGGTGGAGGCACCACGATGACCGACCCGACCCCCAACACCGACGGCCACGCCGACGACGACGACTTCGACGCCGAACTCGACCCGGCGCTCTCCGAGCGTCTCGACGCCCTCGACGACGACCTCGCCGAGCAGCGCGCCGCCTCGCTTCGGGCCGGGCTCGCCGACTACGAACTCGACGACGAGGATCTCGACATCCTCGAGATCGCCGAGGCCGGACCGGACGGCATCACCTATCTGCCCGCGCTGCCGGTGCTCGCGATCGTGGGCCGGCCGAACGTCGGCAAGTCGGCGCTCGTCAACCGCATCCTCGGTCGCCGCGAAGCGGTCGTCGAAGACAAGCCGGGCGTGACCCGCGACCGCGTCTCGTACAAGGCCGAGTGGCTCGGGCGACGGTTCACCCTCGTCGACACCGGCGGGTGGGAGCCCGACGCCAAGGGCATCAACGCCTCGGTCGCCGCGCAGGCGGAGGTCGCCGTCGACCTCGCCGACGCCGTGCTGTTCGTCGTCGACATCAACGTCGGGGCGACCGCGACCGACGAGCACGTCGTGCGCATGCTGCGGGCCTCGAAGCGCCCGGTGATCCTCGTCGCCAACAAGTCCGACGACGCCGTGCGCGACACCCAGGCCGCGGAACTCTGGAGCCTTGGTCTCGGGGAGCCGTGGCCGGTCTCCGCGATCCACGGCCGCGGCGTCGCCGATGTGCTCGACGAGGTCATGAAGCTGCTGCCGCAGGTCTCGGCCGTCGCGAAGCAGGAGATCGGCGGGCCGCGGCGCGTCGCGATCCTCGGTCGCCCGAACGTCGGCAAGAGCTCGCTGCTCAACAAGGCCGCCGGCGAGGAGCGCGTCGTCGTCGACCCGACGGCGGGGACGACCCGCGACCCGGTGGACGAGAACATCGAGCTCGCGGGGCGGATCTGGACCTTCGTCGACACCGCCGGCATCCGCAAGCGCGTGCACCTGCAGCACGGTGCCGACTTCTACGCGTCGCTGCGCACCGCGACGGCGCTCGAGAAGGCGGAGGTCGCCGTCGTCGTGTTCGACATCACGGAGGAGATCTCGACCCAGGACCTCCGGATCGTCGACCTCGTGCTGGAGTCGGGGCGCGCGCTCGTGCTCGCGTTCAACAAGTGGGACCTCCTCGACGACGAGCGACGCCGCTACCTGGAGCGCGAGATCGAGCAGGACCTCGCGCACGTCGCCTGGGCGCCGCGCGTCAACATCTCCGCCCGCACCGGGCGCCACCTCGAGAAGCTGGTGCCCGCCCTCGAGACGGCGCTCGAGTCGTGGGACACCCGGATCCCGACCGGCAAGTTCAACGCGCTCCTCGCCGAGATCACCGCCGAGCACCCGCACCCGGTGCGCGGGGGGAAGCAGCCGCGCATCCTCTTCGGCACGCAGGCCGCGACCCGACCGCCGACGTTCGTGCTGTTCACGACCGGCTTCCTCGACCCGGGCTACCGACGCTTCATCCAGCGGCGGCTGCGCGAGGTCTACGGATTCGCGGGCACCCCGGTCGTGGTCAACATGCGGGTGCGGGAGAAGCGCAAGCGCTGACGCCCGGCATACCCTGCGACCTCCGAGGTTGGGGGCGGATGCTGGAGGCATGAACGCCTGGACTGCCGAGCGCTCCCGCAACTTCGGGAGCATCGCCGACCTGTACGAGCGCGTGCGGCCGGGCTATCCGGTCGAGGCTGTGGAGTGGCTGCTGCCCGAGGCGGCGCGTCAGGTGGCCGATGTCGGCACCGGCACGGGGAAGCTCACCGACGCCGTGCTTGCGTCGGGTCGGGAGGTGACGGCGGTCGACCCCGACCCCGGGATGCTCGCCGTCCTCGCCAGCAAACACTCGGGGGTTCTCACCGTATCCGGCTCCGCCGAGCATCTTCCGTTGCCCGACGCCTCGTTCGACGCGGTGACGTTCGGACAGTCCTGGCATTGGGTCGACCCGTCCCGCGGGAGCGTCGAAGTCGCCCGGGTGCTGCGCCCGGGAGGGGTGCTCGGCCTGTTCTGGAACATCCGGGATGCCCGGGTGCCCTGGGTCGACGAGCTGGCCGACATCCTGGGTCATCAGAGCGCCGATGAGCAGATGTTCGCCGCCGGCGGTCCTTTCGTGCACGACCCGCTCGTGCTCGACGATTCGGCGGAGTTCGACTGGGTGTCGACCCTCGACGTCGCCACCCTGGTCGATCTCGCCGCGACCCACGGCTTCGTGATGACGGCGTCGGAGAACGACCGGCTGCGGATGCTCGAGGAGGTCGCTGTTCTGGGAGACCGCGTTGCCGATGCGTCGGGCGTGGTTCGGCTGCCGTATCGTCTGCATGTGCACCGTTTTCTCTCGGCCGCCTGATGGATGCTCTCGTGACCGCGGCGACGCGGCTGCTGCAGCCCGTCGAACCGCTGTTCCTCCGCCTCGACCGGATCGGGGGAGGACGTCGGCTCGCGGGGTTGCGGATGCGCCGCGACGACGCGTCGCGCGATCGGACCCGTCGCGGTTTCGCCGGCATCTTCTGGATCCTCGCGGCGGAAGCCCTCATCGGCGTGATCGCGCTCGTCGTCGCCGTCGTGTTCGCCGCGACCGGGCATCCCGAGGCGCCGGCCGTCTGGTTTCGCACGATCGCCGTGCTCGCGATCACCGTGGCCCTGCTCTACTTCGCGTGGCGCGCATGGCTCGGCTGGTACTGGGCGTATGCCCGGCTGCGGTTGTTCAGCCGCATCTTCCCGATCGTGACGCTCGTCGTCGCGGCGTGGCCGGGGCTCTACCCGTTGTGGATGACCATCGAGCAGATCGTGTTCAGCCTGCTGCTCATCGGGGTGGGCGACATCCTCACGAGCGACCACTTCCGCGAGACGTTCCCGCGCCCGCACCGCGGTGCCGACGACGAGCCGGCCTAGCCCTGCGAGCCCCGGACGTCCCAGGTGTACGGACGGCCCAGGTGTACGGACGGCCCAGGTGGAGAGGGGCGGACCACACGGTGACCGCACGTACGTTCGTGAGCGACGAGCCGGTCACCGTGTTCCGCGACATCACGCGACGGGATTGACCCCGGCGTCCGTTGTGACCGAAACGGGATCGACTACCTCGCGGCCCTGGTGACCCCGCTTTCGGGGAGTGCGCGGTCGGCTTCGGCCGCGAGTGCGGACGGCTCCGGGCTGTGTGGCATGTCTGGCAGCCAGCGCGTCCCCCAGGCGTCGAGAAGGGCCAGCACGGGGCGCAGTTCCGTTCCTGCGGGGGTCGAGTGGTATTCGAATCTCGGTGGTCGATCCGAGTACTGACGCTTCTCGAGAACCCCCTTCGCGACCAGGGTCGTGAGCCGCCTGCTGAGGATGTCGCGAGGGGCTCCCGTGTTGCGTTGGATCTCGTCGAAGCGATGGACTCCGAAGTGGATCTCCCGAAGCACGAGAAGACTCCACCGTTCGCCGACCACGTCGAGTGCGGACGCGATCGAACACTCGCGCGGCTGCGATCCTGCGGCTTTCATCGACCCATGATATTCCATGCGTTTGGTTTCCGTACTCACCATGCTAGATTGTGAGTCCGAAAATCAAACTATCGGAAGAGGAAGTCATGCTCGGCACAATCGTCAGTACTCACCGCGACCAGGTCACCATCCACACCTACACCTCGCCCGAGGCCGGTCTCGAAGCCAACACCCACATCGTGGCGCTCGCGACGCAGACGCTCGTGCTGGATACGCAGTACGGACGAGCCTTCGCCGATGAGGCAGCGGAGTTCGCCCGCAGTCTCGGCAAGCCGGTCACGCGCGTCTACATTTCGCACGATCACCCCGATCACTTCTTCGGGACGGCATCCTTCTCGGCGCCCGCGTACGCGCTTGCAGAGACCCGCGCGTCGATCGACGCAATAGGCCCCGGGGCCCTGGCTGGCGCGCAGGCGGCACTGGGAGACGCCGTCCCCGAGACTCTCGCGGCACCCTCGATCACCGTCGAGCCGGGAGAGGAGGTCATTGACGGCGTGCGGTTCGTCTTCACCTCCATCTCGGACACCGAGGCTGGCACCATCCTCGTCATCTCCCTGCCCGACGAAGGGATCGTTTTCGCCCAGGATCTGGTCTACAACAACCTGCACCTCTACATCGCCGAGCACCATCTCGACTCGTGGCGCAGCCAGGTTCAGTACCTGAAGGCTCAGGGCTTCGGCACCGTCCTTCCGGGGCACGGAGCGCCGGGCGGCAGCGAGCTCTACGACTTCGTCCTCGCCTATCTAGACGTGGCCACCCCGGCGCTCGCAAGCGCCACGGACGGCGACCAGCTCAAGAAGGCCCTGATCAGCGCTTTCCCCGAGGCGGGCGGCACCTCGCTGCTCGACATCCAGAACCGGTACATCTTCCCCGCGGTGTAGGGAGTCGCGCGGACGGCCTGGAAGTCCTCCTCGCACCGCGCGCACAACCCCTCGGCGTGTCGCCGTCGACAACCAGGCTTGACGCGCCGCCTGCGGGAGAGGTGAGGTGGCGGCGGTGATCGGGCCGTTCTTCCCTGCGGTGAAGGCGAGGGGGCCTCCGGGCGAGCGGCACGCGGTGCCAAAGGCGACGGCGTGGCGCATCCCTGAGGGCGCGCCGTGGCGGACGTTCCGGAGTGGTTCGTGAAATGGAACACCGTCCCACTTCGACCGGAGCGCAAAGGCGGGCGTGAGTGTTAGAGCGGGTGCCGTCGCTCGCGGATGCGGGCGGCGAGTTCGACTGGGCTGTCGCGGTTGACTCGGCGATCGCCCGTGTCCATCAGCACGGGGCGACCACCTTCCTTGCCAGCATCTCGGTGAATCGGAGGGTGGTCGGCCACGGACCGTACGAGCTATGCCCAGATATCGGACGCGAGGTCGACGATCTCGCGCATCTTCGCCCACTGCTGCGCCTCGGTGAGGACGTTGCCCTCCTCGGTCGAGGCGAACCCGCACTGCGGGCTCAGCGCGAGCTGCTCGAGCCGGACGAACTCGGAGGCTTCAGCGATGCGCTTCCGCACGTCGTCGGGGTCCTCGAGGTCGCCGTTCTTCGAGGTGATGAGCCCGAGCACGACGATCTTGTCGCCCTTCGGCAGAAAGCGGAGGGGTTCGAACCCGCCGGCACGCTCGGTGTCGTATTCGAGGAAGTAGCCGTCGAAGTCGCAGCCGGCGAGCAGATGCTCGGCGACGGGTTCATAGCCGCCGGACGAGATCCAGGTCGACTTGAAGTTGCCGCGGCAGACATGGGTGGTGATGATCATGTCGGCCGGCTTGTCGCGGAGCGAGTCGTTGATCAGCTTCACGTACTTCTCGCCGATGTCCGCGACGTCGACGCCCCGGGCGGCGGCCTTCTCGATCTCGGCCGGGGAGCAGAGGTACGCCCACGTCGTGTCGTCGAACTGCAGGTAGCGGCATCCGGCGTCGTAGAAGGCCTGCACGGCGGCGCGGTAGGCGGCGGCGAGGTCGTCGAGGATGGCGTCGCGGTCGCCGTAGAAGTTCGGGTCGATGCCGGCCGATTCGGCGCGCCAGTGCAGCACGGTCGGCGACGGGATCGTCATCTTCGGAGTCACGGTCGTGTTCGCCGCGACGAACCGGAAATGGTCGAGGAACGGGTGGTCGGCCGGGAACCCGATCGGGCCGGTGACGATGGGTCTGCGCGGCTTGGTCTGCACCCCCTGGAACTGGATGCCGTGGTCGATCTCGGCGATCTCCACCCCGTCGAGGAGGCCGATGAAGTCGAAGTGCCACCACGACCGGCGGAACTCGCCGTCGGTGACCAGCTGCAGCCCGGCCGCCTCCTGCTCACCGATCAGGTCGATGATCTCGGCGTCTTCGACGGCGCGCAGTCCGGCGGCGTCGAGGGTGCCGGCGTCGTGCTGGGCACGGGCATCCTTGATCGCGGGGGTCCGCAGGAAGCTCCCGACCTGGTCGGCGCGGAACGGGGGCGTCGTACGATGCATGAGCAGAAGCTTAGGGTGGAGCCATGGGTCGCCTTCTCGCCGTCTGCGTCGTGTCGCGGCTGCACGACGACGCCGGAACCGTGGGCACGACGGCGATCGACAAGCAGCCCGTCGACGGCCCGGTCAAGGTCGGGAAGCTCGGTCTCTACGCCGACGTGCAGGCCGATCGCAAGCACCACGGGGGCGACGACAAGGCGGTCTACGTCTACGCCGCCGAGGACGCCGCGTGGTGGGCGGGGCAGCTCGGGCGTGACATCCCGCCGGGGCTCTTCGGGGAGAACCTCCGCGTCGAGGGGATCGACGTCAACGCCGTGCGAGTGGGCGAACGGTGGCGGATCGGGAACGTGGTGCTCGAGGCGACGGTGCCACGTACCCCGTGCATGACTTTCGCCCGCTGGATGGGGGAGGAGTCCTCCGGCTGGGTGCGGCGATTCTCGGACGCGCGACGACTGGGAACCTACTTCCGTGTCGTGACACCGGGGAAGCTGCGATCCGGCGATGCGATCGAGGTCATCCCGGCGCCGGTGGGTGCGCCGACGGTGCTCGAGATCTACCGCGGGGTGTCGGACGACGGTCCCGCGGGGCGGAACGAACCCTAGCCGCCCACGTAGGCCGCGAGGTGCTGCCCGGTGAGCGTCGTCTTCGCGGCGACGAGGTCGGCGGGGGTGCCTTCGAAGACGACCTTCCCTCCGTCGTGTCCCGCACCCGGGCCGATGTCGACGATCCAGTCGGCGTGCGCCATCACGGCTTGATGGTGCTCGATGACGATGACCGACTTGCCGGAGTCGACGAGGCGGTCGAGCAGGCCGAGCAGCTGTTGCACGTCGGCGAGATGCAGACCGGTGGTCGGCTCGTCGAGCACGTACACGCCGCCCTTGTCGGCCATGTGGATGGCGAGCTTCAGCCGCTGCCGTTCGCCGCCGGAGAGGGTGGTGAGCGGTTGACCGAGGGTGAGGTAGCCGAGGCCGACGTCGGCCATCCGTACGAGGATCGCGTGGGCGGCCGGCACCTTCGACGCACCGTCGGCGAAGTACGCGACGGCGTCGTCGACGGGCATGCCGAGCACCTCGCTGATGTCCTTGCCGCCGAGCTTGTAGTCGAGCACCGACGCCAGGAACCGCTTGCCCTCGCAGACCTCGCAGGTGGTCGAGGCCGTGCCCATCGAGCCGAAGTCGCTGAAGATGACGCCGTTGCCGTTGCAGTTCGGGCAGGCGCCCGCCGAGTTCGCGCTGAACAGCGCCGGCTTCACGCCGTTGGCCTTCGCGAAGGCGGTGCGGATGGAGTCGAGCATCCCGGTGTAGGTGGCGGGGTTGCTGCGGCGGGATCCCTTGATCGGCGCCTGGTCGACCGACACGACGTCCGCACCGGCGGGGATCGATCCGTGGATGAGGGAGCTCTTGCCCGATCCGGCGACGCCGGTGACGACCGTGAGGATTCCGAGCGGGATGTCGACGGAGACATCCTGCAGGTTGTTGCGGGTGGCGTGGCGGATCTCGATGACGCCCGTGGCGGGGCGCACGGCGTCCTTCAGCCGCGCGCGGTCGTCGAGGTGCCGGCCGGTGAGGGTGTCGCTCGCGCGCAACGCGTCGACGGTGCCTTCGAACTGGATCTCACCGCCCTTCGAGCCGGCCCGCGGGCCGAGGTCGACGACGTGGTCGGCGATCGCGATCGTCTCGGGCTTGTGCTCGACCACGAGCACGGTGTTGCCTTTGTCGCGCAGCCGCACGAGGAGTTCGTTCATGCGCTGGATGTCGTGCGGGTGCAACCCCACGGTGGGCTCGTCGAAGACGTAGGTGACGTCGGTGAGGCTCGAGCCGAGGTGGCGGATCATCTTGGTGCGCTGGGCTTCGCCGCCGGAGAGGGTGCCCGACGGGCGGTCGAGGCTGAGGTAGCCGAGCCCGATCTCGACGAACGAGTCGAGGGTCTGCTGGAGGTTCTCGAGGAGGGGACCGATGTGGGTGGCTTCGAGGCCGCGGACCCACTCCGCGAGGTCGCTGATCTGCATGCGGCAGGCGTCGGCGATCGAGATGCCGGCGATCTTCGACGACCGGGCGGCGGCGCTCAGCCGGGTGCCCTCGCACTCGGGGCAGGCGGTGAACGTGACGGCGCGTTCGACGAACGCGCGGATGTGCGGCTGCATCGCCTCGACGTCCTTGGACAGGAACGACTTCTGCACGTTCGGCACCAGCCCGAGATAGGTCATGTTGATGCCGGCGACCTTGACCTTCGTGGCCTCCTTGTAGAGGAAGTCGTGGCGCTGCTCGGCGGTGAAGTCCTTGATCGGGATGTCGGCCGGCACGAGACCGGACTCGGTGAAGAGGCGCACGCCCCAGCCGTCGACGTTGTAGCCGGGGATCGTGAGGGCGCCGTCCTTGAGCGACTTCGTCTCGTCGAACAGTTGGCTGAGGTCGATGTCGCTCACGCTGCCCATGCCCTCGCACCGCGGGCACATGCCGCCGGTGATGGTGAACGCGCGTTCGATGGTCGCCCCGGCATCCGTCTCGACTTTCGCCGACCCGGTGCCGGTGACGCTCGCGATGTTGAACGAGAACGCCTGCGGGGATCCGATGTGCGGTTCGCCCATGCGGCTGAACAGGATGCGGAGCATCGCGTTGGCGTCGGTCGCCGTGCCGACGGTCGAGCGCACGTTGGCGCCCATCCGTTCCTGGTCGACGATGATCGCGGTCGTGAGGCCGTCGAGCACGTCGACATCCGGTCGCCCGGGGCTCGGCATGAACCCCTGCACGAAGGCCGGGTAGGTCTCGTTGATGAGCCGCTGGGATTCGGCGGCGATGGTGCCGAAGACGAGACTCGACTTGCCCGAGCCGGAGACGCCGGTGAAGACCGTCAGCCGGCGCTTCGGGATCTCGACGCTGATGTTCTTGAGGTTGTTCTCCCGCGCCCCGATCACGCGGATCAGGTCGTGTCCGTCGGCGGGGTGCGCGGTGCCGTCGGATGCGTTGTCGGCGGACGGGCTGTCGGCGGAGGTGGCGTTCGTCGGCATGCGCCCACGGTACCGGGACCCTCCGACCGCGGCTTCTCGATTCTGCCCGCACGGCGGCCTGTGCGACGCGCGCCACAATCGGTGACATGACGTTCTCGATCGCCGGCGCCGTGGTCTCGGTGCTCGTGCTGCTGCCCAATCTGCTCCTGCTCGCGTTCCCGCCGCGGGACGCCGTGCGCCCGACGGATGCCGGACTGCTCGCGACGATCCTGGAACGTGCCGGGCAGGCCGGATGCCTCGTCCTCCCGTTCCTCGTCGGCGGGCCGGGTGGGTGGAGCTGGTGGCTCGTGCCCCTCGGGCTCGCCATTGCGGCCTACCTGGCGTTGTGGGCGCGCTATCTGACGGAGCGGCGGACGGCATCCCTGTTCCGCCCGCTCGGACATTGCCCGCTCGGACATCGCCCCCTCGGGGCGCTGCCGATCCCGATGGCGGTGTTCCCGGTGCTCGCGTTCCTCAGTGCGGGGGGCTGGCTCGCGTCGATCCCGGTCGGGGTCGCGGCTCTCGTGCTCGCCGCCGGTCATCTGCCGAACAGTTGGGCGGCGTGGAAGTCGGTGGCGCCGCAACCGTGAAGGCTACGGCGGGTCGCTGTCGCTTCGGATGTCGCTGTCGTTTCGGATCTCGCTGGCGCCTACCGCCCGGGCGGGCCGGGTGCGATGCCGTCGGCCGGTGGGGGAGACCCAGTCGAGGGTGCCGTCGGGGTGGGTGGCCTCGATCCGCCAGCGCGACCCATGCTTGAGGCGGTGGTGGCCGCGGCAGAGGTGGGCGAGGTTGCCGGGATCCGTCGCGCCGCCGTGCTCCCAGGCCCGCGTGTGGTCGATGTCGGCGGCGGCCGCTCGGCGCCCGCAGTGCGGGAACCGGCAGCGCTCGTCGCGCACGGTCAGAAACAGTCGCAGCTCGTCGCTCACCCGGTACTTCGTGCGGCCGAGCGCGAGCATCGTGTCGTCGCGGGGGTCGGTGAACATGCGGCGGAGGGTCGGCGCCTCGGCGGCGAGGTCGCGGGCGGTCTGCGCGTCGATCGGGCCGTAGCCGGTGAGTTCCGCCCCGGTCTCGGAGGCTCCGGTCAGCACGCTGATCGGCACCGTGACGACGACAGTGGGTCGCGCGTCGCCGAACCGCCGGAACGCGCGGCCGTCGCGGTCGAGGAGCACGTCGCCGAAGGCATCCGCTCGCAGTTGTGCGACGGTGCGATCGTCGCCGTGGCGGGAGGCGAGTCCGCGCGCGAGGTCGTCGAGGCGGCTGTCGATCGCGAGCGCGTCGACGGCGGGAAGGCAGGCGGTGATCCAGGCCATGCCGTCGGCTCCGGGCTCGCACGACACGTGGCGGTCGGCGCGGGCCTTCTGGTGGCGCTCGATGGCGCGGCCGGCATCCCGGGTCTCGCGCATGCGGCGGAGGGTGCGGGCGAAGGCGGTGGACGACTGGTCGGCTGCCTCGAGGGCGCGACGTTCGAGGTCACCCCGCTCCGCCTCATCGACCCGGGCCAGCTCGTCGACGATCACCCGCGCCTGCCGCGGCGTGATGCGCCCGTCGGCGAGGGCCGCGTGGGTCGCCGGGAGGTACTGCACGAGCACGCCGGCCTCGTCGATGAGGATGTCGGCGGCCCGTTCGGAGATGCGCAGGGCGGTCGCGATCTCGGCGCGGAACTCGCGTTCGGCCAGGGCGTGCGACAGCGTGCCGACCTGGGTCTGCCGGGCGAACTCGATGAGGCGCAACTTGGCGGCCGTGAGAGTGGAGATCAGACGATCTGTCTGCACGATCGCCTCGATGACCGCAGCCTCCGCCTCGACGCGCGCCGCCGCGTCACCCGGGTCGGGTTCGGGGCGGAAGGTGGTCATGGCGACAGATAAGGAGCAACCACCGACATCGCCCCCGGGGCGGCGAATCACCTGTGGATGGTCGGCTACAGTAGGAGGCTGTGCCGGACTCCCCGCGGGGACACGGTGCGAGCCACGGGCTGTGGCGCAGCTTGGTAGCGCACCTGACTGGGGGTCAGGGGGTCGCAGGTTCAAATCCTGTCAGCCCGACCATGTGATGTCTCAGGACATCTGCAAGGACCGAACCTGATTTCAGGTTCGGTCCTTTGCGTTTCTGAGGGGTTGGTAGTCGCGTTCGGGGTCGATGGTGAGTTCGCGGAGGAGCTCGCCGGTGGCGGCGTTGATGACGGTGACGTCGAGGTCGTGGACGAGGGCGAGGATGCGGGTTCGGGCGTGTGCTCGGCCGAGGGGGATGTGTCGCAGGCGGCTGGCGACTCGGAGGGTGATGGTGCCGTTCTTGTCGACGCGGTCGCGTCGGATGCGATCGTGGGAGTGGGTGTCCCGGTCGGGGTCGGGGTGTGCTTTCGGCAAGGTGCTGTAGCGAGTCGCCGGGGTGGTGTGGTGCGGCGGGGATCGGTGTGGGCGTTGCTGGTTGTAGTGGGTGACGAAGGCGTCGAGCCGATCTTGTAGCTCGGTCAGGGTGTCTGGGGCTGGTTGGGCGCGCAGCCACTTCTTCATCGTCTGCTGGAACCGTTCGACTTTCCCTTGGGTCTGGGGGTGCCCGGGGGAGCCGTTCTTCTGTTGGATGCCGAGGCGCTGCAGTTCGACTTCGAACGCGTTGCGGCCGCCTTGGCGTCCCCAGCCGGCGTGGCGGACGGTGAAGACCATGCCGTTGTCGGTGAGGGTGGAGGCCGGTGTCCCGTGGGTGGCGATCGCGGAGCGGAAGGCGTCGACGATGATCGGAGTCGTGACTCGGGGGTGCGCGGTGACCGAGATCGCGAGTCGGGTGCAGTCGTCGAGGAAAGTGAGGATCTCGACCCCGGCGCCGCCGGCGAGGGCCCAGTGGGTGAAGTCGGATTGCCAGCACTCGTTCGGCATGGCCGCCTCGAACCGGACGTAGGAGGACTTGGGTCGCTTCTTCGGCTCCGCGGTCACCAGCCCGGCTCGGGTGAGCGTGCGAGCAACGGTGGAGCGTGACACGGTGATGTCGTGATGGTGCTGCAGGTGCCAGACGATCGTCGCTGGCCCGTGATCGAGCCCTCGATGTTGCAGGTTCGCCCGTAGGTTCACGATCAGCTCGACCGTCGCGCTGCGGGGATCGCGGTCGGGGTCGTTTTCGGGCGTCGGGAGCGCGGCTCGAGGCCGGCTTCACCCTCCCGCCGCCATCTCGTCATGATCCGACTGACGCGGCTCTCGGACAGTCCGTAGGCGCGGGCCGCTTCAGCCTGCGACAACCCCTGGATAGCGACGGCAGTGACGATCAGACGTTCGCGAGACACCCGCGAGCCTGACGCACCCGCAGTTGCCTATGTCTTGAGACATCCCTTGCCCATGTCCTGAACCACGACACTGTCAGCCCGACCAGAGAAAGCCCCGGAACTAAGCGGATTTGCGGAGGCCGGGGCTTTCGTAGCTTCCGGCTCCGCGCCCAAAGTGTGCAGAGCGTGTGAGCAGCCGTTCCGAGTGCTACCGTCAGGCGACCTCACAAAGGAGTGCAGTCATGGCCAAGAAGGCGTACACCCCGGATCAGCAGATCGCTCGGCTGCGGATCTACAACATCGTCGCGGGCAGCCTGCACCTCGTGCAGGCGATCGGCTTCGCCATCATCCTGGCGATGCTGAGCACTCAGGTGCTCTTCGCGGTGACGGCCGACTACCTCGCCGGACCTCCCGGGGTGCCGCTGCCGCCGGAGCGGGTGACCCTCTTCGAGGTGAACATCGGCATCGGCGTCGTGGTGTTCCTCGCGCTGAGCGCGTTCTTCCACTTCCTCATCTCGAGCCCCTGGTTCTTCGGTCGGTACCGCAGCGGCCTGCTCCAGAACCGCAACTACTTCCGCTGGGCCGAGTACTCGCTGAGCTCCTCGATCATGATCTGGTTGATCCTGGCCATCAACGGCGTGACCGACATCGGTGCGCTGTTCGCCGTCTTCGCCGTCAACGCGGCCATGATCCTGTTCGGCGCGCTCCAAGAGAAGTACGAGCAGCCCGGCTCGGGAAAGCTGCTTCCGTTCATCTTCGGTTCGATGGTGGGGATCGTGCCGTGGATCCTGGTTCTGATCTACTTCCTGCGCCCCGGCAGCGCGAGTGACGTCGCCGCCCCGGCCTTCGTCGTCGGCATCGTCATCTCGCTCTTCCTGTTCTTCAACACCTTCGCCATCAACCAGTGGCTGCAGTACAAGCAGGTCGGGAGGTGGAAGAGCTACCTGCACGGAGAGCGCACGTACATCACCCTGAGCCTGGTCGCCAAGACCGCCCTCGCCTGGCAGGTCTTCTCGGGCGCGATCATCCCCGCGATCACCGGCTAGTGGGAGCTGCGTCGCTCCCACGACTGCCTAGGCTGGTCGGATGGCAGCCGGCGCGACGATGCACTCCTTCGAGGTCCAGCTGGCCGACATGGATCGCGGCGTCTACGAGCAGTTCACGGTGCGGGCGGCCCGCCATCCGTCCGAGACGGAGGCCTACCTCGTCACACGTCTGCTCGCCTACTGCCTCGAATACCAGGAGGGGATCGTCTTCAGCGAGGGCATCTCCGCGACCGACGAGCCGGCGGTGCTCGTGCGCGATCTGACCGGCAAGCTGCTGACCTGGATCGAGGTCGGCGCTCCGGATGCCGCCCGCCTCCACACGGGCAGCAAAGCGGCGGAGCGGACGGTCGTCTACACCCACCGCGATCCGGCCAAGGTGGCCGCGCCGTGGGCGGGTGCCAAGATCCACCGGGCCGATGAGATCGTGCTGCACAGCTTCGACCCCGGCTTCGTCGACGCCGCGGTCGACGCGCTCGAGCGACGCAACGCGATGACGCTGACCGTCACCGAGCAGCAGCTCTACCTCGAGCTGAACGGCGTGAACCTCTCATCGGCGGTCCACGCGCAGCCGGCGGGCTGACGTCAGCCGTCGCTCTTCGGCCGCCGCACCCCGAACACGATCGCGAACACCCCGGCGGCCGCGACGAACAGCCCGATCGCCAACCAGTTGCGGTCACCCGTCATGAAGCTCCCGGGAATCAGGTTCGCGCCCTGACCCACCCACACGAGCCCGATGAGCACGGCGACGGTGCCGACGATGGTGAGGACGGTGCGCCCGACGCGACTCTTCATGGGCTCACGGTAGCGCGGGGAATCCGCCGGCGGGATCAGCGCGAGCTGTTCGCCGTGCGCCCGCGGACGATCCCGACGAACACATTGCAGAGCGGATGCGGCTTCTCGATCGGCCAGACCAGCGAGATCCCGGTGTCGGGAGCGTCGCGCAACGGTCGGGCGACGACATCCTTGCGCGACAGCACCCGGGCGACCGACTGCGGCATGACCGCGACGCCGACGTTCGCCGCGACGAGCTCCACGGCATCCTCACCCGACCCCGACAGGAGGTCGACGGTCAGCACGTTCTCGTCGGCGAGATCGGCGAGGTCGACGGCGTCGAGGGCGGCGACGAGCGAGCCCTTCGGCGCGACGACGACGGGGCTCTCGCGGTAGAGCTGGATCGCGTGGAGGTCGTCGTCGGCCGCCGTGTCACGGGCGAGCGCCATGTGCACGCGACCGTCGCGCAGTGCCGCGAGCGCGGCCTCCTGCGGGAGCGGGGTCATATCGAGTCGGCCGACGCGCCGCTCGCGCCAGACGCGTTCCCACTTGCCCGGGGTCACGCCGGGGACGAACGCGACGAGCAGCGGATCGGGCATGGCCCCAGGCTACGCGCGCCCGATGCGTGAGTCGTCGGCGCGCGACGCCCCGTACGCTCGAAGGCATGACCACCGATGAGCCGCGCGAAGACACCCGCCAGCAGCCGAAGCCGCCGAAGCCGCAGCTGCTGAGTCCGAAGACCGCGGCCGAGAAGCTCGGGGTGTTCCTGCCGGCGACGCCCGAGTCGTTCCGTGCCGAGCAGATCTCGCGGGATGCCGTGCAGGCTCTGCAGACCGAGCCGCCGGAGTGGCTGGTCACCCTGCGCCGCGAAGGACCGCATCCCCGCAACGAGGTCTCCCGTCGTCTCGGGGTCTCGAACTCGGCGCTCGCCCGCAACGGCGTCAGCGATTCGATGACGACGGCCGAGATCCGGGCGCTGCTCGAGGAGCGCCCGGGGTGGCTCGTCGCCGAACGGGAGAAGCTCGCCCCCGGCACCGGGCGCACCCCGGGCACGGCGATCGGCGAGCGGCCCGACATCCCGACCGCGCGGGCACCCCAGTCCGACGACGACGCGGTGGATGACGACTGACCCGCCCTGCCCGTGCGGCTCGGGCGCCGCGTACGCCGAATGCTGCCGGCCGCTTCACGACGGAGCGCCGGCAGCATCGGCGGAAGATCTCATGCGGTCGCGGTTCGCGGCCTTCGCTCGCGGGCTCGCGCCGTACCTTCTCGCGACCTGGCATCCGTCGACCCGTCCCGCCCACCTCGACCTCGATGCCGACGTCACCTGGCGGCGGCTGCAGATCGTCGACACCGTCGCGGGCGGACCTTCGGACGCCGAGGGTGTCGTCGAGTTCCGCGCCTCCTTCCGGGGGCCCGAGGGCGCCGGACTGCTGCACGAGCGGAGCCGGTTCGTCCGCGACGGAGCGCGCTGGAGTTACCTCGACGGCGACGTCCTCGGCTGACCCGGACACCCCGACCCCGTAGAGTCGAAACGATGAGCGGCGTGACGGATCTCGAGGAGCTGATCCACTCGCTGCGCCCGGAACCGCGGGACGGCGAATTCGTCGTGGTGGTGTCGGATGGCCGGGATCTCGACGTTCAGGCCGTCATCCGCGAAGACGAGGGGACGACCCTCGTGCTCCGCCGCGAAGACGCCGACGCCGCGGGCCTGGCGTACGACTTCGTCGCCGCCTGGATCACCCTCACCGTGCACTCCGACCTCGCAGCCGTCGGGCTGACCGCCGCGGTGTCGACCGCGTTGGCGGATGCCGGCATCAGCTGCAACGTGCTCGCCGGGTTCCACCACGACCACCTGCTCGTGCCGGCCGACCGTCGGGACGACGCCCTCGAAGTGCTCGGCGCCCTCACCGAGCAGTAGATGCGTGCGGGGCTCTGCGCGCCGTGCGGGTCGGACGCGACAGTCGCAGCCGCACCCGAACGGTCGTGCCCCGGTCGAGGACCGACTCGACCGCGACGGTGCCGCCGTGCGCGCGCACGATCTGCCGGGTGATCGAGAGCCCCAGCCCGACTCCGGGAATCGCGGCGTTCTGCACGTTGGAGGCGCGGAAGAACCGCGTGAACAGGTGGGGGATATCGGCCGCGGGAATCCCCATGCCGTCGTCGGCGATCCGGATCTCCACCTCGCCGCCGCGGGTCGGGCCGTCGACGTCGACTCGGACGTGGCCGCCGGCCGCCGTGAACTTGATCGCGTTGTCGAGAAGGTTCACGACAGCACGTTCGAGGTGCTCGGAATCGGCCGCGACCACGAGGTCGGGGGATCCCGGGACGACTTCGAGCACGACCCCGCGCGCGTCGGCGAGAGGCTCGACGCGCGCGATGGCTCGACCCACCAGCTCCGCGACTCCGATCTCGGTCTGCTCGAACGGCTCCCGGCCGGTCTCCAGCCGCGAGGCGGTCAGCGTCTCGTCGATCAGCTGTTGGAGGCGGGCGGCGTTCCGCTCGATGGTGCGCAGCGCTCCGGCGGCAGCCGGCGACAGCGTCTCGTCGTCGAGCAGCAGCTCGACGTGACCGGTGATCGAGGTCAGCGGCGTGCGGAACCCGTGATTCATCGTGACGAGCATGTCGGTCTTCGCCCGGTCGAGCTCCGTGATGCGCTGGAGCGCCTCGTCCTGCACGGCGAGTACGCGGGAGAGCATCGCCTGGCGGAAGATCGTCGGCACCGCCGCGAGCGCGACCGTCGCGGCGGCGAGCACGACCGCGAGCACCGAGAGTCGTACCTGCGTTCCGATGATCAGCACGACCACCCCGGTGACCACCGCGAGCGTGGGGAGCGGGACGACGACGCGGCGGTGACGCATCCGCGGCGGCTCGGTGCCGAGCGGCGTCGCGGCGACCCACCAGGTGATGAAGGCCAGGCCGACGGCCCAGGTCGCGTCGAGCGGCGTGCCCGCGCCGTAGGCGCCTCCGCGCTCGAGCACCGCGAAGACGACGTCGGCGGCGGCGAAGATGCCGAGGCCGGTCACCAGTGCCCACCAGCGACGACCGATGCTGACCGTGGGCACCGCCGCGACCCCGGCGATCACCGCGAGCATCAGCAGATCGAAGACCGGGTAGCCGAGGGCGATGGCGCTGGCGAGCTCGTCTTCGCCCGACATCGCGGCGACGAGCGCGGGGTCGAGGATGAGCGCCAGCACGGCCGACGCGCCGACCGTCGCGATCGCCGTGTCCAGGAGCACCAGACCGCCGGAGCCGTGAAGGCGCCGCCGCGCGAGGAGGACGAGCGCCGCGACCATCAAGGGATAGAACAGCAGATAGCCGACATCCGCGGGCGAGGGGAAGGCGAGGTAGCCGTCCGCGTCCATCGCGAGCGCATAGTAGGTGTCGCCGATGGCCGAGAAGGTCACGCCGGCCGCGGCGAGGATCACGGGGAGTTGGCGGAACGAGGTGGCTGCGACCACGATCCAGAAGACCGTCACCGGAACCCACTGCGTGCCGAGCGAGAGCACGATCCCGACCAGTGGCGAGTTCGCCGCAGGGGAGCAGAGCCCGAGCAGGAAGAGCGCATCGATCCCGAGCGTGAGCCCGAGCAGGGCGTTCACGAGGCGCCGCACGACGATGCCGCGTCCGCGGACCGCCGTCCCGGCGCCCGTGTCGACCCCGGTCATACTGCGACCCTAAGGCGGCCCTCGGGACCGCGGTCAGCCCCACAACGGGGAGCCCCGCACCCTGGGGCCACGTACCCTGGGAGCATGACTCCGCCGCGCACCGATCCGACGGCCGCGCGCGACGGCATCCGCTCCACGACGCCGCGCCAGGTGCGCCCCGCCGCCGAGGGCTGGACGCAGAAGCTCGATACCGACGGCCGCCCGCTGCTGCAGTTCGCGAGCCCGAAGCGCGGCAAGCCGCCCGAGCATCTCGCCGACTTCACCCCGGAGCAGCGTGCCGCACGGCTCGTGGAACTCGGGATGCCGGCGTTCCGCGCCAAGCAGATCGCGACGCACTACTTCACCCACTCGACCTCCGACCCCGCGGAGATGACCGATCTCCCGGCCGCGAACCGCGCGGAGCTCGTCGCCGGGCTGCTGCCGCCCCTCCTCACTGAACTGCGCCGGCTGGAGACCGACAAGGGCGACACGATCAAGTTCCTCTGGAAGCTGCACGACGGGGCACTCGTGGAATCGGTGCTGATGCGCTACCCGGGACGCATCACGCTGTGCATCTCGTCGCAGGCGGGCTGCGGCATGAACTGCCCGTTCTGCGCCACCGGGCAGGCGGGCTTGACCCGCAACCTGTCGACGGCCGAGATCGTCGATCAGATCGTGCGCGCCAACCGGGTGATCGCCGACGGCCAGCTCGGCGGCAAGAAGAAGACCGACCATTCGCAGGAGCGCGTCAGCAACATCGTGTTCATGGGCATGGGGGAGCCGCTGGCCAACTATGCCCGCGTGATGCAGGCCGTGCGCACGATGGTCGCTCCGGCACCGGACGGCCTCGGGATGAGTGCCCGCGGCATCACCGTCTCGACGGTCGGACTCGCCCCGGCGATCGGGAAGCTGGCGGCCGAAGGCATCCCGGTGACCTTCGCGCTCTCGCTGCACGCGCCCGACGACGAACTGCGCGACGAACTCATCCCGGTCAACTCGCGCTGGAAGGTCGACGAGGTGCTGGATGCGGCGCGCGCCTACTTCGACGCGACCAAGCGCCGGGTGTCGATCGAGTACGCGCTCATCAAGGACATGAACGACCACGGCTGGCGTGCCGACCTGCTCGGTGAGAAGCTCAACGCCCGCGGCCGCGGCTGGGTGCACGTCAACCCGATCCCGCTCAACCCGACGCCGGGGTCGATCTGGACGGCGAGCGAACCCGAGGTGCAGCGGGAGTTCGTGCGGCGGCTCGAGGCGATGGGTGTGCCGACGACGATCCGCGACACCCGCGGCAAGGAGATCGACGGCGCCTGCGGGCAGCTCGCCGCGGCCGATGAGGATGCGCCCGCCTGAGCGGAGGGACCTTCGGCCCTCGCGATGAAGCCGGGGAGGGGTGAGGCTGGCCCCATGACTCGTACGTATGTCGTCACCGGCGCCGCGAGCGGCATCGGCCAGGCCACCTCCGCGCTCCTCACCGAGCGCGGCCACCGCGTCATCGGCGTGGACCTCCACGACGCCGACGTCACCGTCGACCTCGCGACCGCCGACGGACGCAGCCGGCTCGTCGCGGAGGTCACCGAACTCTCGGGCGGTCGGATCGACGCCATCATCGCGAACGCCGGCCTCGCCAAGCCGATCGCGCTCACCGTCGCCATCAACTACTTCGGCACCGTCGCGACCCTCACCGGCCTGCGCCCGCTGCTGTCCGGATCCTCGGCGCCCCGAGCGGTCACGACCGCGTCGATGGCTTCGCTCTTCCCGCCGGACGACGCGCTCCTCGAAGCCCTCCTCGCCGGTGACGAGACCGCGGCGCTTGCGCGCGGCGCCGAGCTCGAAGCCGCGGGCGGCGACGCCGCGAACCTGATCTACGGCACGACGAAGCGTGCGCTCGCGCGCTGGGTGCGCCGGAACGCGGCGACCCCGGACTGGGCGGGCGCCGGCATCCCGCTCAACGCCGTCGCCCCGGGCGTCGTGGAGACCCCGATGACGGCGGGCCTCACCGCCAGCGAGGAGGCCCGTGCGGCGTTGCTGCAGATGGTGCCGATGCCGCTCAACGGGATATTCGAGCCCCGGGACGTCGGATACCTGCTCGCCTGGCTGACGAGCGAGGAGAACGCGCACCTGTGCGGTCAGGTGGTCTTCATCGACGGCGGGTCGGATGCCGTCATGCGCGGCGACTCGACCTGGTGAGGCCTACGACGGCGGGTGCCACGCTGTTCGCCCTCCCGTAGCGTGGAGCCGTGGCAACCCGCATCTATGTGACCTCCGCCGAGGGCGGCACGGGCAAGTCGACCATCGCCGTCGGACTGCTGGAGACCCTCAAGGGTTCGGTGGCCAGGGTCGGGGTGTTCCGGCCGATCTCGCGGCCGGGCCCGGATCGCGACTACGTGCTCGAAATGCTGCTCGAGCACGCGAGCGCCGAACTCGCCTACGAGCAGTGCGTCGGCACGACCTACGACGAGTTGCACGAGAACCCGGAGGCGGCGCTCGCGGGGATCGTCGACCGCTTCGCCACGATGGAGGATGCCTGCGACGCCGTCGTGGTCCTCGGGTCGGACTACACCGACGTCGGCTCCCCGACGGAGTTGGGCACGAATGCGCGGATCGCCGCGAATCTCGCCGCGCCGGTGCTGCTCGTGCTCGCCGGGCGCGGGGAGGACGAGCAGTCCCGCTCGCCGAGCGCGCTGGCCGGATTCGCCCGGGTGTCGATCGACGAACTGCACGTCGAGCACGCGGTGCACCTGGCGACGATCGTCAGCCGCGCGGATCCCGCCGCCCTCGAGGCGATCGTCGCGGCGCTCGGCGCCGACCACCCGCAGATCCCGGCGTGGGCGATCCCCGAGGATGCCGAACTCACCGCTCCGTTGCTGCGCCATGTGCTGACTGCCGCGGAAGCGACCCTCATCACGGGCGACGAGGCGGGACTCGACCGACCCGTGCGCGACACCGTCGTTGCGGCGATGTCGCTCGACAACGTGCTGCCGCGGCTGACCGAGGACGCGGTCGTCGTCGTGCCCGGCGACCGGTCCGAGATCGTTCTCGCCGCGGTCATGGCGCACCTGTCGCCGACCTTTCCGACGCTCAGCGGGATCGTCCTCAACGGCGGCTTCCCCTTGGCTCCGGCGGTGCAGCGGCTGATCGACTCGCTCGGCGCCGCGCTGCCGGTCGCGTCGAACGCCCTCGGCACCTTCGACACGGCGGTGCGCATCACCCACGCCCGCAGCCGGCTCGCCGCCGACAGTCCGCAGAAGTACGCCGCCGCCCTCGCGCTCTTCGAGCAGCACGTCGACGGCGCCGAGCTGGTGCGGCGGCTGAGCCTGCCCAGTCTCTCGGTGATGACCCCGCTGCGTTTCGAGCACCTGCTCGTCGAACGCGCCCGGGTGGAACGCAAGCACATCGTGCTGCCCGAGGGCGACGACGACCGCATCCTCCAGGCCGCCGGCATCGTGCTGCAACGCGGGATCGCCGACCTCACGATCCTCGGTGACGAGGCGACCGTGCGGGCGCGGGCCGCCCAGCTCGGCGTCGACCTCGCGGCGGCCGCGGTGATCGCGACGACCGATCCCGAACTCCACGTGCGCTTCACCGACGTCTACGCCGAAGCCCGCAAGCACAAGGGCATCTCGCGGCAGGCCGCCGCCGACACCGTCACCGACGTGTCGTACTTCGGCACGCTCATGGTGCACCTCGGACTCGCCGACGGGATGGTGTCGGGCGCCCGGCACACGACCGCCCACACGATCCGTCCGGGGTTCGAGATCGTGAAGACGTCTCCCGGCGTCTCGGTGGTGTCGAGCGTCTTCCTGATGGCTCTCGCCGACCGCGTGCTCGTCTACGGCGACTGCGCCGTCATCCCGGAGCCGACGGTCGAGCAGCTCGCCGACATCGCGATCTCCTCCGCCGCGACGGCGCGCCGCTTCGGCATCGAACCGCGGGTCGCGATGCTCAGCTACTCGACGGGCGAGTCCGGGTCGGGCGCCGAAGTCGACCGGGTGCGGGCGGCGACGGCCCTGGTCAGGGAACGCGCCCCCGAGCTCCCGGTCGCAGGTCCCATCCAGTACGACGCCGCCGCCGACCCGACGGTGGGGGAGTCGAAGATGCCGGGCTCCGACGTCGCGGGGCGGGCGACGGTGTTCGTCTTCCCCGACCTCAACACCGGGAACAACACCTACAAGGCCGTGCAGCGGTCGGCCGGCGCCGTCGCGATCGGGCCCGTGCTGCAGGGTCTCGCGAAGCCGATCAACGACCTGTCCCGCGGGGCGCTCGTGCGCGACATCGTCAACACGATCGCGATCACCGCGATCCAGGCGCAGGACGCCTCATGACCCGGGTGCTCGTCGTCAACGCCGGGTCGTCGTCGCTCAAGTACGAGGTGCTGGATGTCGAAGCCGAGGCCTCGGTACTGTCCGGGGCCGTGGAGCGGATCGGCGTGCCCGGTTCGCCGGTGCCCGACCATGCGGCGGCCCTCGTGGAGGTGCTGGACGCGCTGGATGCGGAGAGCATCGACGCCGTCGGCCACCGGATCGTGCACGGCGGTTCGGTGTTCGTCGAGGCGACGGTCATCGACGACGCCGTCGAAGCCGAGATCGAACGCCTCGCCGTGCTCGCCCCCCTGCACAACCCGCCGGGGCTGCAGGGCATCCGGGCCGCCCGGGCGGCGCTGCCGTTCGTGCCGCACGTCGCCGTCTTCGACACGGCCTTCCATGCGACCCTGGCGCCCGAGGCCTACACCTACGCGATCGACGCCGCGGTGGCGGCCGAGCACGGCGTGCGGCGCTACGGTTTCCACGGCACGTCGTACCGCTACGTCACTCAGCGCGCGGCCGAGGTGCTCGGTCGCCTGCTCGGCGACCTGCGACTCGTGGTGCTGCACTTGGGCAACGGCGCGTCGGCGGCGGCGGTCGACGGCGGGCGCAGCGTCGACACCTCGATGGGCATGACGCCGCTCGAAGGTCTCGTGATGGGCACGCGCTCGGGCGACCTCGATCCCGCCGTGCTGCTGCACCTCCAACGCGTCGGTGGGTTCGACACCGCGCAGCTGGATGATCTCCTCAACCGGTCGAGCGGCCTGAAGGGTCTCGGCGGCCACAGCGACATGCGCGACCTGATCGCGGCGGCCGACGGCGGGGACACCGGCGCGGCGCTCGCCTTCGAGGTGTACGTGCGCCGGGTGCAGCGCTACATCGGCGCCTATGCGGCCGAGCTCGGCGGGATCGACGCCCTCGTCTTCACGGCGGGGGTGGGCGAGAACAGCGCCCGCGTGCGGGAGCGCTCGGTGGATCGGCTCGGCTTCCTCGGCATCGCGGTCGACCCGGCGCTCAACGCCGCGTCGTCCGGCGAGGCGCGGGTCGTCTCGCCGAACGGCTCCCGCGTCGCGGTCCTGGTCGTTCCGACGAACGAGGAGCTGCAGATCGCTCTCGAGACCGTCGATGTGCTGGGCGGCACCACGCTCTGATCATCCGCGCGGAAGCGCCGACAGGATCCTCGTCATCGCCGAGTCGAGGCCCCAGAGTTCGGCGAACGCCCGCGCGACATCGACCTGCTCGCCGGTGGGCGGCCGGATCGTCGCGTCGACCTCGGGCAGTGCGAGGTCGCGCACGACGTTGACGACGGCCGGGGCGACCGCGAGGTAGTCGGATGCCGCGAGCAGCTTCGCGCGCACGCTCGGCGACAGGGCGGTGGCGGGCTCGGCCGCGGCGGCGATGATCCCGTCGAGGTCGCCGAACTCGCGCAGCAGCCCGGCCGCCGTCTTCTCGCCGACGCCCGCGACGCCGGGGAGTCCGTCCGAGGGGTCGCCGCGCATCGCCGCGAAGGCCGCGTACTGCGCGGGGGTGATCGCGTACTTCGCCTCGATCGCCGCGCCGTCCAGGATCTCGAGATTCGACATCCCGCGGCCGGTGTAGATCACCCGCACGTGCCGGGCGTCGTCGACGAGCTGGAAGAGGTCGCGGTCGCCCGTCACGACGTCGACCGGCATCGACGCGGTCGAGGCGAGCGTGCCGATCACGTCGTCGGCCTCATGCTCGGCGGCCCCGACGATCGGGATGCCGAGCAGCCCGAGGGCTTCGGCGATGAGCGGCACCTGAACGCTCAGCGGGTCGGGCACGACCTCGACGTCGGGCCCGACCTCCACTTCGGCGGCGACCCGGTGGGTCTTGTAGGTGGGGATGAGATCGACCCGCCACTGCGGGCGCCAGTCGTCGTCCCAGCACGCGACGAGGTGGGTCGGCTCGAACTGCGACACCAGCCGCGCGACGATGTCGAGCGTGCCGCGCACGGCGTTGACGACGGTGCCGTCGGGAGCGGTCACCGTGTCGGGCACCCCGTAGAAGGCCCGGAAGTAGATCCCGGCCGTGTCGAGCAGCATGAGGCGGTCGGTCATGCCGCCATGCTGTCACACGGGTCAGACCGGCCGAGGGCCCTTCCGCGGACCGCCGCCGGCGGCGAGGCGCATCAGGTCGCTGTCGAAGTCGATACCGGGATCGTTCGTCGAGCCGAACTGCGTCTGGTACTTCGACGCATTGCCCGAGCGGATCGTCGCGGCCACCCCCGCGTTCATCAGGGTGACGAGTTCGAGCGCCGCCCGGTCGATGCGTGCGCCGAGCGCCTTGTCGGCCCAGTCCTCGGGCGCCGCGAACAGCGCCGTCGGTGCCGTCATCGCGCGGAGGTAGCCGAACATCCCGCGCATCTGGTCGTCGGCGACGAGTGCGTGCCGGGCGGTGCCGGCGGTCGCCGCGAGCACGACGGGCGTGCCGATCAGGGAGTCGGTGTCGAGGATCTGGAAGAACGACGTGAACAGTCCGCTCGGGCCCGCCGCGTACACCGGGGTGCTCGCGACGATGCCGTCGGCGGCGGCGACGGCATCCATCGCGGCGCGCAGACCGGGGCCGACGTGCTGCGACACGAGCGCGGTCGTCACCTCGGCGGCGATCTCGCGCAGGTCGACGACGCGGATGTCGACCGATGCGCCCTGCTCGGACGCGAGAGCCGCGACGCGCTGGGCGGTGCGGTCGGCGAGCAGTCGGGTCGACGACGGGTCGCCCGTGCCGGCGCTGACGACGACGAGGGTGGTGCTCATGATGCCTGCTCCTTCGAACCCAGGAGAGCCTGGGTGATCCTTCTCAGTTCTTCCAGATCCGCGTCGCTCACCCGCGCGGTCATCGCCGCGGTTACGTCGCGGGCGTGCGCCCGGCCGACCTCTCGCTGGCAGGCGCGGCCGGCATCCGTCAGTTTCAACCGCACGACGCGGCGGTCGCCGGCGTCCTCGCAGCGCTCGACCAGCCCGCGCTCGACGAGCCGGTCGACCATCCGCGAGAGGGCGGGCTGGCTCAGCAGCACCCGCTTGTGGAGGTCGGTGAGCCGCACCGGATCGTGGGACTTCGTGAGGGCGTAGAGCACGTCGTACTCCTTCAGCGACACGTCGCCCCAGATCGGCTCGGCCGCGAACGACTTCATGAAGGTCGCGTGCACGGTGAGCAGCGACTCCCACGCGTCGTTCGCGAGCCGGGCCCGGCCGGCCATCAGGCCGCGACCTCCGCGCCGCCGGACTCGGTGTCCTGGTAGGGAGAGCCGCCGGTGACGTTGTCGCCGCGGTTGGCGTTCGGCCGAGGCTGGCGCGGGGTCGCGTCGCCGTACTTGGCGGTGACCAGGCTCGCGTGCGTCGGGGCGTCGGGCACCTCGGGGTCGCGCAGAGCGCCCAGCTCCGTGCGGAGCACCGGCACGACCTCGCCGCCGAGCAGCTCGAGCTGCTCCAGAACCATCGGCAGCGGGAGCCCCGCGTGGTCGACGAGGAACAGCTGGCGCTGGTAGTCGCCGAAGGTCTCACGGAAGGTCAGGGTCTTGTCGATGACCTCCTGCGGCGACCCCACGGAGAGCGGGGTCTGCGCGGCGAAGTCCTCCATGCGCGGACCGTTGCCGTACACCGGCGCCTCGTTGAAGTACGGCCGGAACGCGTTCCAGGCATCTTGCGACTTCTTGGCGATGAAGGCCTGACCGCCGAGGCCCACGATCGCCTGCTTGGCGGTGCCGTGACCGTAGAACTCGTAGCGCTGACGATAGAAGTCGATCAGCCGGGCGTAGTGCTCCTTCGGCCAGAAGATGTGGTTCGCGAAGAACCCGTCACCGTAGTAGGCGGCCTGCTCGGCGATCTCGGGCGTGCGGATCGAGCCGTGCCAGACGAACGGCGGCACGTCGTCGAGCGGACGCGGCGTCGAGGTGAAGCCCTGCAGGGGCGTGCGGAACCGGCCCTCCCAGTCGACGACGTCCTCGCGCCACAGGCGGTGCAGGAGGTTGTAGTTCTCCAGCGCCATCGGCAGGCTCTGCCGGATGTCCTGGCCGAACCACGGGTACACCGGCGCGGTGTTGCCCCGGCCGAGCATGAGGTCCATGCGACCGCCCGACAGGTGCTGGAGCATCGCGTAGTCCTCGGCGAGACGCACCGGGTCGTTGGTCGTGATGAGCGTCGTCGAGGTCGTCAGCACGAGCCGCTCGGTCAGCGCCGCGATGTGCGCGAGCAGCGTCGTGGGGGAGGAGGAGTAGAACGGCGGGTTGTGGTGCTCGCCCGTCGCGAAGACGTCGAGGCCGACCTCCTCGGTCTTCTTCGCGATCGCGACGGTCGCCTGGATGCGCTCCGCCTCGCTGGGCGTCTCACCCGTGATCGGGTCGCGCGTGATGTCGCCGACCGAGAACACTCCGAATTGCATGGTCCACTCCTGGGTTGTCTGTGCGTGGCAGTTATATGCGTTTGCATGGAACTGTAACGCGCCAGGGGGAGGACTATTCCCGGGCGCGCGCGATCGCGTCGGCCGCCCGCACGAGGGTGAGGTGGGAGAACGCCTGCGGGGTGTTGCCGGCATGCCGCTCGGCGCGGGTGTCGTACTCCTCGGAGAGCAGGCCGACGTCGTTGGCGAAGCCGACGAGGCGATCCATCAGAGCCTCGGCATCCGCGAGCCGTCCCGACATCGCGTACTGCTGCACCAGCCAGAAGGAGCAGGCCAGGAACGGATGCTCGTCGCCCTCGAGCCCGTCGACCCCGGAGGTCGTTCGATAGCGCAGCAGGAGTCCGTCGTGCAGCAGATCCGTCTCGAGCGCGGCGACGGTGCCGAGCATCCGCGGGTCGTCGGGGGCGCAGTAACCGATCTGGGCGAGCGTCAGCAGCGAGGCGTCGACCTCGGTGCCGCCGTAGTACTGCACGTACGTGCCCCGCGCCTCATCGAACCCCTGGGACTCGATCTCGACCCGCAAGGCGTCGCGCAGCTCCACCCAGCGCTCGACCGGTCCGGGGAGCCCGTGCTCGCGCACCGCCCGGATGCCGCAGTCGAAGGCCGCCCAGATCATCGCGCGGGACTGGGTGAAACGCCGCGGCACGCCGCGGATCTCCCACAGCCCGTGGTCGTCGCGCTCGAGGTTCGACTCGAGGTTGTTCAGCAGCGCGAGTTGCAGCGGCCACGACACCTCGTTCTCGGCGACGCCGATGCGCCGCGCCTGCTGAAGGGCGAGCATGACCTCGCCGAAGACATCCCCCTGGAACTGCGTATACGCCCCGTTGCCGACGCGCACGGGGGCAGCACCCTGATAGCCGGGGAGCGACGCGACCTCCCATTCGGGGAGTCGTCGCTCGCCGGCCAGCCCGTACATGATCTGGAGATCGGCCGGGTCTCCGGCGATCGCACGCAGCAGCCAGCCCCGCCACTCCTCGGCCTCGGTTCCGAAGCCGTGCAGCATGAGCGCCTGGAGGGTGAGTGCGGCATCCCGCAGCCAGACGTAGCGGTAGTCCCAGTTGCGGCCGCCGCCGAACTGCTCGGGCAGGCTCGTGGTCGCCGCGGCGACGATCCCCGCCGTGTCCTCGTGGGTGAGGGCGCGCAGCACGAGCAGCGATCGCCGCACGGCGGCGGCGTAGGGACCGTCGTCGTCGAGCCGGCTCGTCCAGTCCGACCACCAGGTCGCCGTCGCGTCGAGGCGCTCGTCGACGTCGGGCATCGGCGGGGGAGTGCGGTGCGACGGATACCAGGTCATCACGATGTCGACCGTCTCGCCCTCGGCGACGTCGAACTCGGCCCGGTGGGCGTAGTCGTCGGCGATCAGCCGCGGCCCGCGGACGACGACCGAATCGGGTCCGGCGACGGCGATCAGCGCGTGCTCCCGCTCGCCATCTCCGCCCTCCTCGACCGACTGCCGGATCCAGGGGATCGCGTCGGCGTAGTCGAACCGGATGCGCAGCACCTGCTCGACGCGCACCGTGCCTCGCACGCCGCGGACCCGGCGGATGACGTCGGCGCGCCGCCCGCCCATCGGCATCAGGTCGACGACGTCGATCTCGCCGTCGTCGGTGACCCACCGGGTCACGAGCGTGAAGGTGTCGCCGTCGTAGCGGCGGTCGGTGCAGCGCCCCGCGCCGACGGGGGCGAGGCGCCAGTGTCCGTGTTCCTCGTCGCCGAGCAGCGCGGCGAAGGTGGAAGCCGAGTCGAAGCGCGGCAGGCAGAGCCAGTCGATGCTGCCGTCCGAGCCGACGAGAGCGGCCGAGTGGCAGTCGCCGATGAGCGCGTAGTCCTCGATCGCCAATGACATGTCCCCATTCTTCCCGCGCAGCCTGGGGAGGTCATCCGAACCGCGTGCGGGGCTCAGCCGGTCGCCAGCCGCATCGTCGCCTCCGCGCGCGCGGCGAGCGTGGTCGCGGTGGTGATGATCGCCCGTCGCATCGCCGCGCCGGCGGCTGTCGGCGTCACGCCGGTCCGGCGGGCGATGCTGATCGTGCGGGTGAGCGCCGGGGTCTGAAGTCGCACGGCGCGGAGGCCGGGTCGGTCGAGCAGCACGATCGCGGGCACGATCGCCACGCCGAGCCCGCGCTCGACGAAGCGCAGCACGGCATCCATCTCCGCGCCTTCGACGACGACCCGTGGCACGAGGCCCGCCGCGTCGAAGGCGGCGTCGGTCGCGGCGCGCAGGTCGTAGGTCGAGCTGAAGACGATCTGCGGCAGCTCGGCGACCTCGGCCAATCCGATCGCCCGCTCGTCACTCAGCAGCGCGGACCGGGCGGAGGCGATGACCACGAGTTCCTCGGTGAGGAGCGGTTCGAGCACGAACCGGCCGTCGTCCGGGGGGCGGGAGGCGGTCACGAGGGCGATGTCGAGTTCGCCCGCGGCGAGATCGTCGAGCAGGCGGCGCGACCCCTGTTCGACGAGACCGATCTCGATCGCGGGATGCCGGGTGTGGAAGTCGCTGAGGGTCTCGGCGACGAGGCTGATGCACAGGGTGGGTGTCGCCCCGAGCCGTACCCGGCCCCGTTCGACCCCGGCGAGTTCGTCGAGTTCGCGGCGCGCCGAGGCCGCGTCGCTGAGCATCCGGCGGGCCCAGGGGAGCAGGCACTCTCCGGCGGCGGTCAGCGTCGCGCCGCCCGGGCCACGGGTGAAGAGGTCGGCGCCGAGATCCTGTTCGAGCGCGGCGATCTGTCGGCTCAGCGACGGCTGTGCGAGATGCAGGCGGTCGGCGGCGAGAGTGAAGCGCCCGACGCGGGTGATCTCGACGAAGCCGCGCAGTTGCTCGAGGTTCATCCGCATAGCCTAAGCGCATGGCAGCGAGAGAATAGATGCATTGGAGTAATGGAACCGGTCTCCGTAGCGTGGTCGCATGACCGTCTCCGAGAAGCGCCTCGCCACCTCCGTGCTCGTGATCGGCGCGGGAGGGTCGGGCCTGCGGGCCGCGATCGAGCTGGCCGAGGCCGGCGTCGACGTGATCGTGCTCGGCAAGCGCTCGAAGAACGACGCCCACACCTCCCTGGCCGCCGGCGGCATCAACGCGGCGCTGTCGACGATGGACCCCGAGGACAGCTGGCAGCAGCACGCCGCGGACACGATCAAGGAGGGGTACTTCCTCTCGGACCCGCACACCGTGCAGGTGGTGACCGAGGGGGCTCGGCGGGGGATCGAAGACCTCGAGCGCTACGGGATGCCGTTCGCGCGCGAAGCCGACGGGCGCATCTCGCAGCGCTTCTTCGGCGCGCACACCTACCGGCGCACGGCGTTCGCGGGTGACTACACCGGGCTCGAGATCCAGCGCACCCTCGTGAACCGCGCGGCCCAGCTCGGCATCCGCATCCTGGACTCCCTCTACGTCACCCGACTGCTGGTCGACGACGGCGCGATCTTCGGTGCCTACGGCTTCGATCTCGAGGACGGCACGCGCTACCTCGTGCACGCGGATGCCGTCATCCTCGCCGCCGGCGGACACAACCGCATCTGGCGCCGCACGTCGTCCCGGCGGGACGAGAACACCGGCGACGCGTTCCGGCTCGCCGTGCTCGCCGGCGCGCGACTGCGGGACGCCGAACTCGTGCAGTTCCACCCGTCGGGCATCCTCGAGCCGCAGAACGCCGCCGGCACCCTCATCTCCGAGGCGGCGCGCGGCGAGGGCGGCATCCTGCGCAACGCCTTCGGCGAGAGGTTCATGGAGAAGTACGACCCCGAGCGGAGGGAGCTCTCGACGCGCGACCGCGTCGCGCTGGCGGCCTACACCGAGATCAAGGAGGGGCGCGGCACCGCGAACGGCGGCGTCTGGCTGGATGTCTCCCACCTGCCGCGCGAGACGATCATGCAGCGACTGCCGCGGGTCTACCAGACGATGCTCGAACTGCAGATGCTCGACATCACCGTCGACCCGATCGAGATCGCGCCGACCGCGCACTACTCGATGGGCGGGGTCTGCGTGCGTCCCGAGGACCACCGCACCGACGTCGAGGGCCTCTATGCCATCGGCGAGGCCGCGAGCGGATTGCACGGCGCCAACCGCCTCGGCGGCAACTCGCTCATCGAGTTGCTCGTCTACGGGCGGATCGTCGGGCAGGCGGCCGCGGAGTACTCGGCGGGTCTGACTGTGCAGCGTCGCTCCGCGGCGGCGATCGCGGAGGCCCGGGCGGAGGTCGACGGGCTGCTCGCCGCCGACGGGCCCGAGAACGTGCGGGCGCTCCAGCGCGCCATCCGCGACACGATGACCGAGCACGCCGGAGTGGTGCGTTCCGAGGAGGGTCTGCTGGAGGGGCTGCGGCAGCTCGACGAGATCGAGGCGCGCATGGCCGACATCGGCGTGCACCCGGACGTCGCCGGGTTCCACGACCTCGCGCACGCCTTCGACCTCACGGCGTCGGCACTGGCGGCCCGCGCGACCCTGCGTTCGGCCCTCGAGCGTCGCGAGACCCGGGGCGCGCACAACCGCAGCGACTACCCCGACCTCGACCCCGAGCTGCAGGTCAACCTCATCTGGTCGATCGACGACACCGTGACGAGGGAGGCGATCCCGCCCGTTCCGGACGAGATCGCCTCCCTGATCGCCGCCGACGAGCTCTCGGTCGCCGGCAAGCTGCTCGAGTAGCCCGAGCTATCGGATCCTGCGACGGTAGACCAGGGCCGCGGCGACGACCGCGACCAGCAGGATGCCGACGCACCAGGCGAGCGCGATCCAGATCTCGCCGCCGACCGGCTGCTGCGCGAGCAGCGCCCGGATGGTGTCGACGATCGACGTCACCGGCTGGTTCTCGGCGAACCAGCGCACCGGGCCCGGCATCGACTCCGTCGGCACGAACGCCGAGCTGAGGAACGGCAGGAAGATCAGCGGGTAGGAGAACGCGCTCGCCCCTTCGACCGACTTCGCCGAGAGCCCGGCGATCACGGCGAGCCAGGTCAGCGCGAGCGTGAACAGCGTCACGATGCCGGCGACCGCGAGCCAGGCGAGCACTCCGGCGCCCGACCGGAACCCGAGCAGCAGCGCCACTCCGATGACGATGGCGACGGACACCAGGTTCGCCACGACCGAGGTGAGCACATGCGCCCAGAGCGTCGCCGTTCGGGCGATCGGCATCGCCTGGAAGCGCTCGAAGATGCCGCCCTGCAGGTCGAGGAACAGGCGGTAGGCGGTGTACGCGATGCCCGACGCGATCGTGATGAGCAGGATGCCGGGCAGCAGATAGCTCACGTAGGAGCCCTCGCCGGTGCCCTGGCCGATGTCGATCGCGCCGCCGAAGACGAACACGAAGAGCAGGAGCAGTGCGATCGGGGTGACCGCGGTCGTGATGATCGTGTCGGGGCTGCGCAGGATGTGCGTCAGCGAACGCCCGGTGAGGGTCGCGGTGTCGCGGAGGACGTGGGTGCTCATGCCGCGGTGTCCTTTCGTCCGGTCACCGCGAAGAACACGTCCTCGAGGCTCGGCTGCTTCTCGATGTACTGCTTCTCGGTCGGCGGCAGCAGTCTCTTCAGCTCCGCCAGGGTGCCGTCCACGAGGATCCGGCCCTCGTGCAGGATCGCGATCCGGTCGGCCAGCTGCTCGGCCTCCTCCAGGTACTGCGTCGTCAGCAGGACGGTGGTTCCCCCGGCGGCGAGTTCCTTGACCGCGGTCCAGACCTCGAGGCGGGCCTCCGGGTCGAGCCCGGTCGTGGGCTCGTCGAGGAAGATCACCGGGGGGTTCCCGATCAGGCTCATCGCGATGTCGAGCCGTCGACGCATGCCGCCCGAGTAGGTCGCGACCTTCCGGCCGCCGGCCTCGGTCAGCGAGAAGCGGGCGAGCAGGTCGTCGGCGATGCGGCCGGTGTCGTTCAGATGACGGAGGCGGGCGATCAGGATGAGGTTCTCGCGCCCGCTCAGCACTTCGTCGACCGCGGCGAACTGCCCCGTGAGGCTGATCGCGGCGCGGACATCCTGCCCCTGCGTCCGCACGTCGAGGCCGGCGATCCGCGCCGTCCCCGCGTCGCTGCGCAGCAGGGTCGCGAGGATCCGGATCACCGTCGTCTTGCCGGCGCCGTTGGACCCGAGCAGGGCGAAGATGCTGCCCGGGGCGACCTGGAAGTCGACGCCCTTCAGCACCTCGAGCTTGCCGTAGGCCTTGGTCAGGCCCACGACCTCGATGGCGGCGGTCACGACGCGGGCTCCTCGCCGGACGCGCGGGCGATCGAGGAGCGCAGGCGCTCGCGTTCCTTGGCGATCCAGCCGCCGTCGGAGTACGTGCTGACGAACGCCTCGACGAACTCGAGCGGGTCGTCACCGACGATGTCGCGGATCGGGGTGCCGTCGGCGGCGGCGCGCTCGAACAGGTCGGCCAGGTCGTCGAACATCGTCGCGGCGCGGCTCCACTCGGCGGGGGTGTCGCCCGAGTGCATGAGGTACCGCTCGATCGCGTCGACCGCGGTGCGGTACTCCTCGGGGAGCGCCTTGACGCGTGCCTTGTACGCCCGCCATTGCTTCTTGTCGTCGAACGATCCGATGATCAGTTCGAGGATGTTCTTGGCCATATGTCTTCAGTTCCCTTCGTGACGGAGTTCTTCGAGGCGTTCCGCGAGGAAGCCCCAGGTCGCCCAGAACTCGTCGAGAGCCCGGCGACCTTCGGTGTTGAGCGAGTAGACCTTGCGCGGGGGGCCCTTCTCGGAGGGCACTTTCTCGACGTCGACGAGCCCGCGCTGTTCGATCCGCACGAGGAGCGCGTAGACCGTGCCCTCGGCGATGTCGGTGAATCCGCGGTCCCGCAGCCACGCGGTGATCTCATACCCGTAGGCGGCGCGGCCGGCGAGGATCGCGAGGATCATGCCTTCGAGAGTTCCCTTGAGCATCTCGGTGATCTGCTTGGGCACGAGTCCCCTTTCGGTAGTGAGTGATGCTGAGTACCGGTATAAAGTAACACTGAGTACCAGTACTGAGCAACACTGAATACCACTCCGATGCGCGGGCGCCCAGGATGGGGGAATGGCAGCCGAAGCGACGATCCTCGAGGTCGGCGAGCGCGAGGTGCGGATCTCCAGCCCGAGCCGCGTGCTCTGGCCTGAAGTCGGCATCACCAAACTCGACCTCGCGAACTATCACGTCGCGGTGGCCGAGGCCTTTCTCACCGCCAACGGCGACCGCCCGGTCGCCCTCGAGCGCTACTCGGCGGGCGTCGACGGTGAGAGCTTCTTCTCCAAGAACCCGCCGAAGGGTGCGCCCGAGTGGCTGCGCTCGGTGCCCGTCGTCTTCCCGAGCGCGCGCTCGCATCCGCTCGTCGTGCTCGACGAACCGGCCGGCGTCGTCTGGGCCGTGCAGATGAACACGATCGTCTTCCACCCGTGGCCGTCCCGCACCGCGAACACCGACAACCCCGACCAGTTGCGCATCGACCTCGACCCGCAGCCCGGCACCGACTTCCGGGATGCCGTCCCCGCCGCGCTCGAGATGCGGAACGTCCTGCGCGACGCCGGGCTCGAGGGCTGGATCAAGACCTCGGGCAACCGCGGCATCCACCTCTACTCCCCGATCGTGCCGGAGTGGGAGTTCCTCGACGTGCGGCATGCCGTCATCGCCGCCGCGCGCGAACTCGAGCGCCGGATGCCCGAGAAGGTCACGACGTCCTGGTGGAAGGAGGAGCGCGGCGAGAAGATCTTCGTCGACTTCAACCAGGCCAACCGCGACCGCACGATCGCAGCCGCCTACAGCCCCCGCGCGCTCCCGCATGCCCCGGTGTCGACGCCGATCACCTGGGAGGAGCTGCCGTCGGTCGACCCGCGGACGTTCACGGTGCTGACCGTGCCGGATCGGCTGCGCACGACGGGTGATCCCTGGGCGACCTTCGCCGCCGCGCCCGGACGCATCGACACCCTCCTCGCGTGGTGGCGACGCGACCTCGAGGCCGGTCTCGGCGAGATGCCGTTCCCGCCCGACTTCCCGAAGATGCCGGGCGAGCCGCCGCGCGTGCAGCCGAGCAAGAAGAACTCCGAGAACTGGGACGCCGACGGCAACCCGCTCTGAGTCGGTGATCGAGGAGGGGGCGCAGCCCGCGTGTCGAGACCTACTGCAGCACGTCGTCGAGGTCGTAGACCCTTGGCACCTCGAGCTGGTCGTAGGTGCACGACTCGGGGTCGCGATCCGGTCGCCAGCGCTCGAACTGCACGGTGTGCCGGAAGCGCCCGGCCTCCATCTGGTCGTAGCGCACCTCGAGCACGCGTTCGGGCCGCAGCTGCACGAACGAGGTGTCCTTGTTCGCCGACGCGAACCGGCTGCGCTCCTTCTCGCCGGTGACGGCGGCCCCGTCCTCGCCCGTGACGACGAGCGGAGCGAGTTCGTCGATGAGCTCGAGCCGTCGGGCGTTGCTGAACGCCGACACCCCGCCGACGGCGCGGAGGTGTCCGTCATGGTGAAGCCCGACGAGCAGCGACCCGACCCCGGCGCCGGATCTGTGGATGCGGTACCCGAGGAGGACGACATCCGCCGTGCGCTTGTGCTTGATCTTGAACATCGCGCGCTTGCCCGGCTGGTACGGGTCGCCGAGCGGCTTGGCGACCACGCCATCCAGGCCCGCTCCCTCGAACTCGTCGAGCCAGCGGCGCGCCAGGTGGACGTCGCGGGTCGTGCGGGTCAGGTGCAGGGGAGCGGAGACGCCGGCGAAGAGCTTCTCGAGTTCCGTGCGGCGCTGCGAGAGCGGGAGCTCCGAGGGGTCGCGGTCGCCGATCGCGAGCACGTCGAACGCGACGAAGGATGCCGGAGTCTCGACCGAGAGCTTCTCGACCCGGGAGGCGGCGGGGTGGATGCGCTGGGTGAGGGCATCCCACTGCAGGCGCCTCACGCCGTCGGTCTCGAGGGTGACGACGATCTCGCCGTCGAGCACGCACGGCGGGAGCAGACGGGAGAAGGCGTCGACGAGTTCGGGAAAGTACCGGGTGAGCGGCTTGTCGCCTCGGCTGCCGATCTCCACGCCCTCCGTCGTCACCGACACGAGGCCGCGGAAGCCGTCCCACTTCGGTTCGTAGAGCAGGTCGCCCTCGGGCACCTTCTCGACGGACTTCGCGAGCATCGGCGCAGGCAGATCGGACATGTCCCGATTCTGCCGCCGGTAGCATCGAGGACGTGAGCAGACTCGGTGAATCGACACCGGGCAGATTCATCGTGCTCGAAGGCCTCGACGGCGCCGGCACCACGACGCAGGGCGCCCTCCTCGCCGCACGACTGCTCGAGCGCGGAATCCCGGTCGAGCTCACGAAGGAGCCGACCGACGGCGTGCTCGGCAAGATCGCGCGCGCGTTCACGGACGGCGTGACGCACCTCGAGCCCGAGACCGTCGCGCTGACGTTCGCCGCGGACCGCATCGAGCACACCGTCGAGATCCGCGCGTTGCTCGAGGCCGGCACCTGGGTCGTCAGCGACCGGTATGTCGCGTCGTCGCTCGCCTACCAGACCTCCCAGGGCCTGCCGTTCGAGTGGGTGCGCACCCTCAACTCCCGCGCGATGGAGCCCGACGCGACGATCTTCGTCGACACCTCCGTCGAGGCGTGCGTCGCCCGGCTCGCGGCCCGCGGCGAGTTCAACACCGGACCGTTCGACCAGGCCGCCGCGCTGGAAAAGGCCCGCGCGCTCTACCTTCAGGCCTTCGCGAGCGACGTGCCGCTCGGCCGGCTCGTCGAGATCGCCGGGGATGCCTCGCGCGAGCAGGTCGCCGACGCGATCTGGGACGCGCTCGCGCCGCTGCGCTGAGGCTCATGGGTTTCACTCGCGCCGAACTCGAGTCGTTCCGCGACGCCGCGGTGCCCGATCTGGTCGGCGACGGGATGCGGCTGCTCTTCGTCGGGATCAACCCCGGACTCTGGACCGCCGCGACGCAGACCCATTTCGCCTATCCCGGCAACCGGTTCTACCCGGCGCTCCTCGCCGCCGGGATCATCGACCGGCTGCCCGACTTCGCGACGGGCATGACGGATGCCGACCGCGCCGAGTTCCTCGCGCGCGGCATCGGCATCACCAACTTCGTGAACCGCGCGACCGCCCGGGCCGACGAACTCTCCCGCGACGAGTTGCGCGCGGGGGCCGTGCGGCTGGCGGAGACGGTGCGGCAGTGGCGTCCACCGGTGGTCGCGATCGTCGGAGTCACGGCGTACCGTCAGGGCTTCGACCGGCCGAAAGCCGCCCAGGGGGAGCAGCCCGGCGGGCTCGAGGGCGCCCGGTTGTGGGTCGTGCCGAACCCGAGCGGGCTCAACGCGCACGACACCGTGGCGAGCCTCGCGGCGGCCTACGCCGAGCCGGCGCGCGCCGCCGGGCTGCTTGCGTGACGCAGACGGCTCAGTCGCCGAGCGCGGGCTTGATGTCGCGCACGATCGACTCGAGGATGCGCGCGTTGAACGCGACGCCTAGCTGGTTGGGCACCGTCACGAGGATCGTGTCCGCCGCTTGCACGGCCGCATCCGCGGCGAGCTCCTCGGCGATCTTGTCGGGCGCGCCGATGTACGAGCGGCCGAAGCGGGCGAGCCCGCCGTCGAGGTGCCCGACCTGGTCCTCGCCGTCGCGCTGCGCGCGGAGTCCGAAGTAGTGCTCGGTCTCGTCGTCGATGATCGGCAGGATGCTGCGGCTGATCGAGACGCGCGGCGCGAAGCCGTGTCCGGCCGTCGCCCAGGCATCCCGGAAGAGCTGGATCTGCTCGGCCTGGAGATCGGCGAGCGAGGCACCGGTCTCCTCGGTGAGCAGCGTCGACGACATCAGGTTCATGCCCTGCTCGGCCGCCCAGACCGCGGTGGCCCGCGTGCCGGCACCCCACCAGATGCGCTCCGGTAGGCCGGGGGAGCGCGGCTCGATCGCGAGCGGTCGCTCCATGCCGGTCATCTGCGGGTTCGACATCGCGACCCCGGCTCCGGCGATCGCCGCGCGGAACACCTCGGTGTGGCGGCGGGCGAGGTCGGCATCCGTCTCACCCTCGTCGGGGACGTAGCCGAACGACTGCGAGCCGTTCAGGGCGGTCTCGGGTGAGCCGCGGCTGAGTCCGAGCTGCAACCGGCCTCCGCTCAGCAGATCGGCGGCGGCGGCATCCTCGGCCATGTACAGCGGGTTCTCGTAGCGCATATCGATGACGGCGGTGCCGATCTCGATCGTCGAGGTGCGGGCACCGATCGCGGCGAGCAGCGGGAACGGCGACGCGAGCTGCCGGGCGAAGTGGTGCACGCGCACGAAGGCGCCGTCGGCACCCACCTCCTCCGCCGCGATCGCCAGGTCGAGGGTCTGCTGGAGCGCGTCAGCCGCCGTCGGCACGAGTGAGCCGTGCCCGGGGGCCCAGTGGCCGAACGAGAGGAACCCGATGCGCTTCACATCAGATGCAAGGCGTGTGCGGGGCGCAGAATTCCCGGGAGGATGTCGCTATGGCCCTTCCCCGTCCCCTTCGCCCGCCGGTCGCCTGGTTCTCGCGCACCCTCCTGTTCCGCCGGGTCGGGCCGACGATCATGCCGCCGCTCGAACGCGGCATGAAGCGCCTCACCGGGGGACGGGTGCAGCTCAGCGGCCTCGGGGTGCCGACTCTCGTGCTGCACACGATCGGGGCGAAGTCGGGACTCGAACGCGACATCGTGCTGATGTACTGCCCGGACGGCGCCGAGATGCTCGTCACCGGCAGCAACTTCGCGCGGGACGCCCACCCGGCGTGGACGGCGAACCTGCTCGCGCATCCCGACGTCGCGGTCTCCCGGCACGGTCGGCGCGTCGACGTGCGGGCGACCCTGCTCGACGACGTCGAGCGCGAGGCGACCTGGCCGAAGCTCGAGCGCAACTGGCCCGGCTACCGCAAGTACGAGGTGACGGCGGGCCGAACGCTCCGCGTCTTCCGGCTCACGCCGAGATGACGGGCTCGCCCAGGAAGGGGCCGAGCCCCAGATCGACGAGCACCACCCGCCCGGCGTAGCGCGCCCCGGGGTCGCGCAGCAGCCCGGCCTTGATCGCCCCGAAAGTGACGGAGAGGTCGGCCGGCAGCACGGTCGCGTCCGGCACCGAGCCGTCGTCGGGGGAGATGCCGCTCGGGATGTCGACGGCGACGACCCGCGGACGCCCCGGGCCGGCGAGGGTCGGCAGGATGGCCGCGACGGCGTCGCGGGCGGTGCCGCGGAGAGCGGGGGAGGCCCCGGTCCCGGTGCCGAGGATGCCGTCGAGCACGACGTCGGCGTCGGTGGCGAGGGAGGCCACGTCGGCCGCATCCGCCCAGGTCGCTCCGGCGGCGAGAGCCGTCGCCGCGGCGACGGCGTGGAACCGCGAGCCCGTCGCGACGAGGTCGACGCGCATGCCGGCGTCGGCGAGTTCGGCGAGCGCGAAGAGCGCGTCGCCGCCGTTGTCACCCGACCCGATGAGCGCGAGGGCGCGCCGCGGGGCGAGGTCGCGGAGTTCCGCGGCGAGCGCGGCGGCGGCTCGCCGCATGAGCGGTTCGCCCGCGTCGAGCA
>NZ_JBIIAW010000161.1:0-4508 GCF_044239695.1 Pseudolysinimonas sp.
CCGCCCGCCGCGTCGGCCCCGCCGACCCTTCCCCCTCCGCCGGGACAGATCGTCCCGCCGCCCGGCATCATCACGCCTCCGCCGGGTCTCACCCCGCCGCGCGCCGTCACGCCACCGGTCGCCCCCGCCGAGCCGCCGGCCCAGTTCTTCGCGCCTCTCGTCACCGCGCCGCCGGTACCCGCACCCGCGTCGCCCGTCGCCGATGCTGTCGGCGACGGGTCCGATGATCTCGATCGCACCGTCGTCGTCGACCGCCGCCCTGTCGTGCCGTGGAGGCTTCTCGTCGACGGCGGCCCCGTGTTCCGGCTCTCCGGCACCCGGGTCGTGCTCGGACGTCGACCGAACGGTGGCGACGCGGGGGCCCAGGAGATCGCCGTCCCCGATCCGACGCGAACCCTCTCCAAGGTCCACGCGCGACTCGACCTCATCGAGGGCGTGTGGACCGTCACCGACCTCGACGCCACCAACGGGGTGATCGTGATCGAGGCCGACGGCACCGAGAACCTGCTCGACCCGGGGGCCTCGGCGCCGGTCGTCGACCGGTTCGTGCTCGGCAAGGTCGGGATGCGACTCGCCTTCGGCGAGGACGACGCGTCCCGGTGACGGTCGCAGTGGGGGGCGGCATCCGGCTCGCGGTCGCGGCCGTCACCGACCCGGGACTCAAGCGCGAGGTCAACGAGGACTCCTACCTCGCCGAGGCGCCGGTCTTCCTGGTGGCCGACGGCATGGGCGGCTACGAGGCCGGTGATCGCGCCAGCGCCGCCGTCGTCGACGCGTTCCGCGAACGCCTCCTCGGTCGGGAGTTCGCGGCGCTCGAAGACGTCCGCGATGCCTTACTCGATGCCGACGACAAGGTCGCCGGCGTCGCCGCGGGCACAACCCGGGGCGCGGGCAGCACCGTCTCCGGAATCGCGATCGTCCAGCACGAGGGCGCGCCTTTCTGGCTCGTCTTCAACGTCGGCGACTCCCGGGTGTATCGGCATGTCGGGACGGAGCTCGTGCAGCTCACCGTCGACCACTCGCTCGGCCAGGAGCTCATCGAGCGAGGGGAGCTGCGCCGCGAGGACCTCAACACCTTCCCCGACCGCAACGTCATCACCCGCGCGATCGGGGCGGCGGACAGCATGGCCGACAGTTGGCTCCTGCCGGTCGTGAACGGCGAGCGGCTGCTGGTGTGCTCCGACGGTCTGCACTCGGAGGTCGACGATGAGAGCATCCGCGCCGTGCTGACGATGAACGGACGCCCCGAGTCGGCGGCGCAGGCGCTCGTCGCCCGAGCCAAGCGCAACGGGGGCCGCGACAACATCTCGATCATCGTGCTGGATGTCGTGTCGGGCGGGGGAGACGCGGCCGCCGATGTGACGACGGGGGGCGTCACGAGCAGCGTTCTCGATGACACCGCCGACACCGTGAAGGTCTGACGGAGACACTCCCATGGCAACCACCCCCGAGGAGGACGCCGCGGCGGACGCGGTCGTCGAGCCCGAGATCGAGCCCGAGATCGACCCCGAGTCGTTCGCCGAGACGATCGTCGTCGATCGCGAGGCGGAGGCCGAGACCGTCGTCGTCGACCGGATCGACCGCACGGTCGTGGTCGACCGCGGGTCCGCGCCCGACGGCACCGTCGCGGTGACCCGTGAGCGCGGACAGGTCCCCCCGCCCGGGCGCGCGATCCCGGCCGGACGACGTCGGCGCGGGATGACGATGCCTCCCGTCGCCCCGGGTTTCGGGCGCGGCGCGGTCGACGCGGTCGGGCCGGGCGCCGTCGCGTCCTACGAGCCGCGCGCGATCCCCGAGGTCCCGGCGGAGACGGCACCGTTCGAGGGCGCCGAGGCTACGCGCACCGAGGCGCCCTCGATGCCGTCGGTCGCCCGGCGCTCCCGGCGTGGAGCGCTGACGACGCTCGTGCTCTTCGCCGGGGCGTGCGTCGTCTCGGTCGCCGGGCTGATCGCGCTCGGGATCGCGGTGGTCGCCGGCTGAGGCCGCCGTCCTGACGGCGTGGCGCGGCCGACCCTCTCCGCGGCAGCATCCGGGGCATGTCCCCCTGCGCCACGCTCCGGCTCGGTAGGCTGAGCTGCATGGCCCAGGCGAAGGACGAACCCGCGCAGTCCCCCGACGCTCCCGAGGAGATCGTGGTCGAGGCCGACGAGATCGTCGTCGAGGAGGCCCCGACGACCGAGTCGCCGACGGCGACTGCGACGCTCACCGATGAGAAGGTGTCGTCGCCGCTCGCAGGGGAGCGTGTCATCTACGTAGCGAGTCCCGTCCCGCCGAAGGCGCACAGCAACCGCGTCGTCGGCGCGCTGCTCGCCCTCGTCGGAACCGTGGTGTTCGCGGTCCTCTACGCGCTCGTCGGCGCCGGGTTCATCGCGCTGACCGGCTCCGCGTTCGGCTTCGGCGACCTCATCACCGACGCGATCTTCTGGATCCCGGTGCTGTTCTTCACGATCGGCTTCGTGCTCGTCGTCGTGATGATCAACCGCGCCCCCTGGTGGGTGCACGTGCTCGGCAGCCTGCTGGTCGCCGTGATCACCTACTTCGGGTCGATCGGCATGCTGCTGCTGGTCACCGGCATCGCCGGGTCGAGCGTCGGGTTCGTCGACACGGCGCTGAGCCCGTACGTCATCGCGGCGACGATCGTGGCCCGCGAGGTGGCGATCTGGGTCGGCCTCTTGATCGCCCGCCGCGGCATCCGCATCACGGCGCGCAACCGTGCCGAGCGGGAGACGTTCGACGCCGAGCAAGCCGGGAAGGCATCCGATGGAGCAGCGGCGGCCTAGCCTGCTCCTCGCGCTGTTCGTCGCGATCACCTGGGCCGCGTCGGCGTTCGCGGTCGCCGGCATCCTGGCCGTCGTGCTCGACCGGGACCCGGTCCAGACCCCGGCTCCGGTCTACGCGGGGCCGGCCGCGCTCGCCCTCGCGGGGGTCGCCGTGTGGATCACGGTGGGCTTCTCCACGCGGGCGCGTACGCCGTGGGTGGGAGCACTCGCCGCGGCCGCCGCGGTCTATCTGGTGATCACCGGTGTCGCGCTGCTCGGCTCGTTCCCGCTGTTCGCCGAACAGGCGTCGAGCCCGTTCGTCGTCGCCGCCGCCCTCCTCGCGGCGGTCGCCGTGGTCGCGACCTGGGCGGCCACGAGACCCCCTAAAGCGGGACTGTCGGGGCCGAGCCCCTCCTCCTAGCCTCGAATCCACGGGGGACGAATCCGCATCCCCCCAGCGCAACCGCTTCGGGGGGAACGGTGTGCGCGTGGCCTCTCAGGGGGTGATGCATGACCTCCCTGTCCGAGATCCTCATCATCCGCGGCCTCATGCCGATCACGAGTCTCGACGTGCTCTCGAAGGGCGTTTCGGATGACGAAGCGCACGTGCGCGAACTCGTCGACGACGGCATCGTGACCGAGAGTCAGGTCGCCTCGGCGCGCGCCGCGCAGCTCGGGCTGCCGTTCGTCGACCTCACCGAATACCCGGTGGAGCGCTCGGCCGTCGCCCTCGTACCGCCGCAACTGCTGCGCCGCCACGAGGTGCTCCCGATCGGGCGCGACGGCGATCGCCTGCTGCTGGCGATGGCAGACCCGCGCGACGTGCTCGGCCTCGACGACGTGCGCGCCGCCGTGCACATGCAGGTACGTCCGGTCGTCGCGGAACGCTCCGACCTGTTGAGCGCGATCGGTCGTTTCGTGCGTTCCGACGGCGAGCTGAGCGAGCTGACCACCGCGATCGTCAAGGAGAACGAGGGCACGGGCGGAACCCGCGACCTCGTCCCAGTCACCGAACCGACCGAGGATGATGCCCCGATCGTGCGGTTCGTGAACCTGCTCATCAGCCAGGCGATCGCCGACCACGCGTCCGACATCCACATCGAGCCGGCCGAGCGCGCCGTGAACGTGCGCTATCGGATCGACGGCGTGCTGCACGAGATGCAGCAGGCCCCGAAGAACATCCAGAATGGTGTCATCTCGCGGCTGAAGATCATGTCGGACATCGACATCTCCGAGCGCCGCCGCCCACAGGACGGCCGCATGTCGGTCATCCACGGCGGCAAGCAGATCGACCTCCGCGTCGCGACCCTTCCGACGGTGTTCGGCGAGAAGGTCGTCATGCGTATCCTCGACAACTCGATGACGGGGCTCGGGATGGAGCAGCTGCGGCTGCTCGACCGCAACGCCGCCGTCTACAAGGCGTCGTACTCGAAGCCGTACGGGATGATCCTCGTCACCGGCCCGACGGGCTCGGGCAAGTCGACGACGCTCTACACGACGCTTCACGAGGTCGCGCGGCCCGAGATCAACGTCATCACCGTCGAGGACCCGGTCGAGTACCGCATCGCCGGGATCAACCAGGTGCAGGTCAACCCGAAGGCGGGCCTGACCTTCGCGAGTGCGCTCCGCAGCATCCTGCGGTCGGACCCCGACGTCGTGCTGATCGGGGAGATCCGCGACCAGGAGACGGCCCAGATCGCGATCGAGGCCGCGCTCACCGGTCACCTCGTGCTCTCGACCCTGCACACC
>NZ_JBIIAW010000162.1:0-4483 GCF_044239695.1 Pseudolysinimonas sp.
CCGACGGCACGATCGACATCGCGAATGCCGTGAAGGTCAACGAGCAGTTCCAGGTCTCACGCCAGTTCTGGTCGTACCTCGTGAGTGCCGGCCTCCTGCCCGAACCCACGGCGTTCATCAACCCGGTGCCGCACATGAGCTTCGTCTGGGGTGCCGACAACGTCGCCTTCCTCAAGAAGCGCTTCGACGCACTCAAGGACCACCCGCTGTTCGCGGGTCTCGAGTACTCCGAAGACGCCGCCGTCATCCGCTCCTGGGCTCCGCTGCTCATCCCCGGTCGCCGCAAGGACCAGCCGATCGCGGCGACCCGCATCGCGGCCGGAACCGACGTCGACTTCGGCTCGCTCACCCACACCCTCGTCGACGGGCTCGTCGACAACGGGGCGACGCTCAAGCTCAACCACCGCGTCACCGGCCTCAAGCGCTCGAAGAACTCGGGACTCTGGAACCTGCGCGTCGTCCACGACGTCGGGTCGACCCGCACCAACGTCACGGCACGCTTCGTGTTCGTCGGTGCGGGCGGCAACGCGCTCAACCTCCTGCAGCGCTCCGGCATCCGGGAGATCCGGGGCTACGGCGGCTTCCCGATCAGCGGCCAGTTCCTGCACACCGACGATCCCGCCGTCGTCGCCCGCCACTCGGCGAAGGTCTACGGCAAGGCGTCGGTCGGCGCCCCGCCGATGTCGGTGCCCCATCTCGACACCCGGGTGATCGGCGGTTCGTCGAGCCTGCTGTTCGGGCCGTACGCCGGCTTCTCGACGAAGTACCTCAAGACGGGCTCCTACCTCGACCTGTTCGCGGCCCTGCGCTGGCACAACCTCGGCACGTTCATCGGCGCCGGCCTGAAGAACCTCTCGCTCGTCTGGTACCTGGTCAGCGAGGTGCTGGCGACCCGCGGTTCGAAGTTCCGCGCGCTCCGGGAGTTCGCTCCGACCGCCGAGGCGAAGGACTGGAACCTGATCACCGCCGGGCAGCGCGTGCAGATCATGAAGCGCGACGGCGACGGCAAGGCGGTCATCCAGTTCGGCACCGAAGTCGTCTCGGGCGCCGACGGTACGATCGCCGGGCTGCTCGGCGCGTCACCGGGCGCGTCGACCGCGGTGCCGATCATGCTCGACGTGCTCGCGAAGTGCTTCCCCACGAAGAGGGATGCCTGGCGCCCGAAGCTCGTCGAGATGGTGCCGTCGTACGGCGGAACGCTCTCCGAGAACGAGAAGACGGCCGAGGCGACGCTCGCCCGCACCGCGAAGGCGCTCGGTATCCGGGCCTGAGCCTTGCGCGTCTCTCGAACATATGTTCGAATGACGGGATGCGGTGGAGCGGGCAGGCGATCGGCGCCGAGAGCGCGTCGGCGCTGCCGGGGCTCGGCACCATGCGCGGACTCGTGCGATCCGTGCAGACCCCGGAGTTCGCCGGCATCACCTTCCACGAGGTGCTCGCGAAGTCCGCGCTGAACCAGGTGCCGGGGTCGTCGACGGCGTTGCCGTTCGCCTGGACCATCAATCCCTACCGCGGATGTTCTCATGCCTGCGTGTTCTGTTTCGCCCGGCAGACGCACACCTACCTCGATCTCGACGCGGGCCGTGACTTCGACGCCGAGATCGTCGTCAAGGTGAACGTCGCCGACATCCTCGCGAAAGAGCTCGCGCGACCGTCCTGGCAGCACGCCCCCGTCGCGCTCGGCACCAACACCGACCCCTACCAGCGCGCCGAAGGGCGCTACCGGCTGATGCCCGGCATCATCGCGGCGCTCGCCGCCTCGGGAACGCCGTTCAGCATCCTCACCAAGGGCACGCTGCTTCGGCGCGACATCCCCCTGCTCCAGGCCGCCGCCGAGCGGGTGCCGGTCGAACTCGCGATGACGATCGACGTGCTCGACCCCGCCCTCCGCGACTCACTCGAGCCCGGCGCACCGACCACGGAGGCGCGGCTCGCGACGGTGACGGCGATCCGGGATGCCGGCCTCCCGTGCTCGGTGTTCGTCATGCCGGTGCTGCCCTACCTGACCGACTCGATCGACCACCTCGACGGTCTGTTCGCGGCGATCGCCGCGACCGGGGCCGACTCGGTCGCCTACTCGGCGCTGCACCTGAAGCCGGGTGCGCGCGAGTGGTTCTTCACCTGGCTGGCGCGCGAGCACCCCGATCTGCTGGCGAAATACGGGCAGCTCTACCCGATGCGTCAGGTCTACCCGCCGAAGGAGTACCGCGGCTGGCTGGCGAGGCGCGTACGGCCGCTCCTGCGCAAGCACGGGCTGGAACGCCCGCCGCGCATCGATCCGACCACCGGGTCGCCGATGCCGCGGGCGATCGGACGCACCCGTGCGCGCGGCAGCGCGGGTGATCGGATGCTCGCGAACGAGCTGCCGGCGTCGGCGGCAGCGGGACTCCAGCCGACACTGTTCTGAGTGCGAGACGGTTGCGCGGATTCGCACATAGGGTGGATCGCATGAGCACGATCGAGCACCGGGCCGCGGCCCAGGGCCGATCGGTACCGGGCCCCGTGCGGCTCGCGGTCCTCGACGACCACGAGGTGCTGCTCGACTCGCTGAGCAGTTGGATCGGCAACAACGCGTCCGACTTCGACGTCGTTCTCATGGCGCCGACCTGGCTCCAGCTCGTGCACAGCCCGGCTTTCCCGACCGATCTGGTGTTCATCGACTTCCAGCTCAAGGAGCCGGTGTCGATCGAGGCGCGCGTGCGCACCTGCCGTGCGGCCGGGGCGAAGGTCATCGTGCTCTCGAGCGTCGACACCCGCGAGGCGCGCGAGCGTGCGCTCGCCGCCGGCGCCGCCGCGTTCCTCTCCAAATCGCTCACCATGGCCGCCGTGATGGAGACCGCGCGCCGGGTGATGGGCATCCAGAGCGATCCCGACGCGCGGGTCTGGCGGCCCGCCGTCGCGGGCACGTCCGCGCACCTGCGCCCGAAACTCAGCCCGGGCGAGGCCGAGGCGTTGCGCCTGTACGTCACCGGCTTCAGCACGACCGAAGTCGCTACCCGCATGAACGTGCAGTACGAAACGGCGAAGACCTATCTGCGCCGCGTGCGGGAGAAGTACGCACGCGTCGACCGTCCCGCGAGCAAGAAGGCGGATCTCATCCGCCGCGCCGCGGAAGACGGATATCTCGAGTAGCGGCGCATGGCGAAACTGTATTTCCGCTACGGCGCGATGAACTCGGGCAAAAGCACCGCCCTGCTTCAAGCCGCCTACAACTACGAGGAGCGTGGGCAGCAGGTGCTGCTCGCCAAGCCCGCGATCGACTCCAAGGGCGAGGCGGCGATCGTGTCCCGGCTCGGCGTCGATCGCCCCGTCGACTTCACGATCGCCCCCGAAGAGGACGTGCTCACCGCGTTCATGACCCGTCGCGAGCAGGTCATCCGGGACAGCGGCAAGGATGTCGCGTGCCTCCTGCTCGACGAAGTGCAGTTCCTCAGCGAACAACAGATCGACGACCTGTTGCGCATCGCGATCGACGAAGACGTTCCCGTGCTCGCCTACGGCATCCGCACCGACTTCCAGACCGTCGCGTTCCCCGGCAGCCGACGGCTGCTCGAGATCGCCCACTCGCTCGAAGAGCTGAAGACGATCTGCCGGTGCGGGCGGAAGGCGATCTTCAACGCCCGCACCGTCGACGGTGTCTTCGTCTTCGACGGTGACCAGGTCGCCATCGACGCGACGACCGGCGAGCAGGGTGACGTCTCCTACGAGTCACTGTGCGGGCAGTGCTACCTCGAGGAATCCGGCGGTGTGCTCAACCGCGGGCGCCGCTCGAAGTACGACTTCTCGTACAATTCGGCGCCCGACGCCGATTTCAGCTAGTTCGCGCGCTCGTAGGCTTCGCGCACTTCGGCCGAGATGCGACCGCGGTCGCCGACCGTGTAGCCGTGGCCCTGGGCCCAGGAGCGGATGGCCGCGAGCTCGCCGGTGTTCGACCGGCCGGAGCGGCGCGGGCCCGATGAGCGCGTCGATCCGCTGGCCGAGCGGCCCGCGGAGATGAACGGGGCCAGGGCGCTGCGCAGCTTCTGAGCGTTCTCGTCCGAGAGGTCGATCTCGTACTGGCGGCCTTCGAGCGCGAACCGCACCGTGCTTCCGGCGCCGTTCTCGAGAACCGTGCCGTCGATGTCGTCGACCAGCTGCGTGATTTGCTTCTTCATTTCGTTGTACCCCGTCTTCAGGCTTTATCCCCCGACCCGGTTTTACTTTAGCGCCTGTGCTAAATGTCGTGAAATGCTCTCTGCACAATCGTGACGGATGCAATGAAGAAGGGCCGCCCGATGGACGGCCCTTCTTCACATGCGTCGGGGTAACAGTGTCGTGGTTCAGGACATGGGCAAGGGATGTCTCAAGACATAGGCAACTCGGGGTGCGTCAGGCTCGCGGGTGTCTCGCGAACGTCTGATCGTCACTGCCGTCGCTATCCAGGGGTTGTCGCAGGCTGAAGCGGCCCGCGCCTACGGACTGTCCGAGAGCCGCGTCAGTCGGA
>NZ_JBIIAW010000017.1:0-39561 GCF_044239695.1 Pseudolysinimonas sp.
CCCTGCGCGATGTCGGGCGACTGGCCGCCGATCGAGATCTCGACACCGCACGAGCGGCCGTCGAACCAGACGTCGGAGCCGGTGTAGCCGATATCGGTGATGGTCTTGCGCACGATACCCGGGATGTCGACGTAGCTCGAGGTCGTGACCTCGCCCGCCACGTGCACGAGGCCCGTGGTCACGAGCGTCTCGACCGCGACCCGGGCGGCCGGATCGGCGGCAAGCATCGCGTCGAGAATCGAATCGCTGACCTGATCGCAGATCTTGTCCGGGTGCCCCTCGGTCACGGACTCCGAGGTGAACAGGCGCAGGCTCAAGCGGTTACTCCGAAGGTGTGGGGCGGGGCGGCGGGATCAGATCGAGGATGCGATCGGCGACATCGGACTTGCTGCCCGAGGCCTCGGTCACTCTATCGCCGCCACCCGTCAGCACGACGATGTCGTTGCTCGGGGTGCCGAAGCCTTCGGCCCAGCCGACCCTGTTGAGGACGAGCAGGTCGACGCCCTTGCGCGCCGCCTTCGCCCGGCCGAGCTCGAGCAGTTTCACCGGGTCGAGCTCGGTCTCCGCGGCGAACCCGATGATCGTCTGGCCGGGCCGTCGGGCGGCGGTCAGTTCGCGCAGGATGTCGGGGTTCCGCACGAGGCGCAGGTCGAACACGTCGCCCTGCGTCTCCTTCTTGATCTTGCCCTCGGCCACGGTCTCCGGCCGGTAGTCGGCGACCGCCGCGGCCATCACCACGACATCCGCCGTCTGCGCCTCCGCGAGGGCGGCGTCGCGCAGCTCGGCCGTCGTCGACACGTGCCGCACGTCGAGCCCGACGGGGTCGGCATCCAGGACGCCGTCCTCGATGTTCGCCACGACGAGCACGACATCGGCACCCCGGGTTGCGGCGGCGCGGGCGATCGCGACACCCTGCCGGCCCGACGACCGGTTGCCGATGAAGCGCACCGGGTCGAGCGGTTCGCGGGTACCCCCGGCGGTCACCAGGACGCGCAGGCCCGCAAGATCCCGCGGGCCGACGAGCGACAGCGCGGCGGCGACGATGTCGTCGGGCTCCGACATCCGTCCCGGCCCGCTGTCGGCGCCGGTGAGCTGTCCCGACGCGGGACCGACGACGTGGATGCCGCGCGCGCGCAGCGTGGCGATGTTGGAGACGGTCGCGGGGTTGCGCCACATCTCGGTGTGCATCGCCGGGGCGACGACGAGCGGTGCGGTGCTCGCGAGGATCGTGTTGCCGAGGAGGTCGTCGGCGTGACCCGCGGCGATCTTCGCGATCGTGTTCGCGGTCGCCGGCGCGACGACGATCAGGTCGGCCGCCTGGCCGATCGCGACGTGCCGCACCTCGGCCACGCCCTCGTAGAGGTCGCTGTGCACGAGGTTGCGGCTGATCGCCTCGAGGGTCGGGCGGCCGACGAAACGCAGCGCTTTCTCCGTCGCGACGACGTGCACGTCATGTCCGGCGCGCACGAGGGCGCGCACGACGCCGACGGCCTTGTAGGCCGCGATGCCGCCGGTGATGCCGACGACGATGTTCACGCTGTCGCGACTGTTCGGGAGAAGGGTTACTCGGTGACGAGCGGCTTGAGGACGAGCTTGTCCTCGTTGATCTCGTGCATCGCGACCGAGAGCGGCTTGTCGTCGATCGTCGAGTCGACGAGCGGACCGACGTTGTCGAACAGCGAACCCTCGTGCAGATCGGCGTAATAGTCGTTGATCTGACGTGCGCGCTTGGAGGCGAAGATCACGAGCTGGTACTTGGAGTCCACCTTCGAGAGCAGTTCGTCGATGGGCGGGTCGATGATGCCGCTGGTGCGATCGGCCATGGGGTCTCCCTAAAGTCTCTCGTGCCCGGTTGCAGGCACATCCAACAATTCTACGACCTCGCGGGCCGCTTGGCCGACTTCGTGGTTCACGACTTTCACGTCGAACTCGTCCTGGGCCGCCATCTCGACCTTCGCGGTCTCCAACCGGCGGGCCTGCTCCTCCGGCCCTTCGGTGCCTCGTCCGCGCTGTCGTCGCACCAGCTCCTCGATCGTCGGCGGCAGCAGGAAGACCAGCAGGGCCTCCGGCATCGCGGCCTTGACGGCTCGGGCGCCCTGGATGTCGATCTCGAGGAGCACGCTCTTGCCGTCGGCAAGCGCCCGGTCGACCGGCGGTCGCGGGGTCCCGTACTTGTAGGCGTTGTGCACGACCGCGTACTCGAGGAAGTCGCCGCGCTCGATCATCGCGTCGAACTCCGAGTCGCTCACGAAGTAGTAGTGCTCGCCCTCGACCTCGCCCGGACGTGGCGGCCGGGTGGTCGCCGACACGCTCAGCAGCACGTCGGGATAGGTCGCGCGGATGTGCCGGGACACCGTGCCCTTGCCGACCGCCGTCGGCCCGGCGAGCACGACGAGGCGGCTCTGCTTCGGGGCGATGCCCTCGCGTCGCCGAAGATAGTCGCGCAGTGCGCCGCGCTGTCGTACACCGAGTCCGCCGACGCGCTTGGCGGGCGAGATGCCGAGGTCGGCCATCACCCGCTCGGTGCGCGTCGGACCGAGGCTCGGCACGCTCTTCAGCAGCTCGGTCACGCGCAACGTCGCCTCGGGCGCGGTCGGCTCCCCCGACCACGCGGTCTCGGCGACGTCGAGGGCGGTGCGTTCGCGGGACGCGACCTGCCGCTTCACCTCGGCGCGAGCCCGCCGGGCGGCGACGGCGGCGCGGGATCCCGCAACGCGATCGACCTCGGGCGGCTTCACGGCAGACTCCGCAGTTCGCCCTGAAGGGACTCGATCGCCGGGATCACGCCCGAGGGTCCGGCCCCGAGGATCTCCCGCGACACGTGCACGGCCACCCGGGGCGCCGCGGAACCGAAGACCCGGGCGAGGTCGCCGAGCCGGGCGCCCTGCGCGCCGAACCCCGGGGCGAGGATGGGCACGTCACCGAAGCCGTCCGGGGCGAGACCGTAGTCGCTGAGTTCGACGGTCGCCCCGATCACGAGGCCCGCCGTCCCGGGAAGCGCGCACACGTCGTCGACGAGAGCGGCGGCGACGGTCCGGCCGTCGGGGCGCACCGCCGTCTGCGTGGCGATCGACTCGGGGTTGGAGGTCGCAGTGACGACGATCACGCCCTTGCCGTGCTCCTCGGCGAGGGCGAGCGCACCCGAGAGCGACCCCAGCCCCTGGTAGGCGACCGCGGTCATCGCATCGGCTTCGAGGGGCGACCCCGGGGTGAGCCAGGCGGCGCCGTAGGCATCCATCGTCGTGCCGATGTCGCCGCGCTTGACGTCGGCGATCACGAACAGGCCCGCTGCCCGCGCCGCGGCCAGCACGTCTTCGAGGGCGGCGTACCCGGCCGAGCCGTACCGCTCGAAGAACGCCGCCTGCGGCTTGACGATGCCCGCCCGGCCGGCCACGGCATCCACCGTTCGCAGTCCGAACTCGCGCACGCCCGCCGCCGACCGCGGCAGCCCCCAGATGTCGAGCAGCCCGTCGTGCGGGTCGATGCCCACGCAGAGTCGGCCCCGGGAGAGCACGGCACGGAAGCGGGCGGCGAACGTCATCGAGCCGCCGCCTCCGCGGTGGCTGCGGCCAGCGATGCCGCGCGGTCCAGCGCGTAGTCCTGCAACGAGCGCACCCGGATGTCGCCGTGCGCGACCTCGAACGACGCGACCGCGGCACCGAGCTGGGCGATCGTGGTGAACAGCGGCTTGTCGGCCGCCACGGTCGCCGTGCGGATCTCGAAGCCGTCCGCCCGTGCCGAGCGTCCCGACGGGGTGTTGATCACGACGTCGATCTTGCCCGCGTTGATGAGTTCGACGATCGAGGGGTCGGCCTCGTCGGTCTCCTGCCCCATGAAGAACTTGCGCACCGTCGTCGCCGGGATGCCGTTGCGCGCGAGCACCTCGGCGGTTCCGGAGGTCGCGACGATCTCGAAGCCGAGCTGGGTGAGCCGCAGGATCGGCAGCACGATCGCGCGCTTGTCCCGGTCGGCGACCGAGACGAACACGACCCCGGAGTCGGGCAGCCCGCCGTAGGCGGCATCCTGGCTCTTGGCGAACGCGCGCGGGAAGTCGGCGTCGATGCCCATGACCTCGCCGGTCGAGCGCATCTCCGGCCCGAGCACCGAGTCGACGATCTGCCCCTCGCGGGTGCGGAAGCGCTTGAACGGCAGCACCGCCTCCTTGACCGAGACGGGTGCGTCGAGCGGCACGTACTCCCCGTCCGCGGCCGGCAGCAGACCGTCTGCCACGAGTTCACGGATGCTGCGACCGACCATCACGAGCGACGCCGCCTTCGCGAGCGGGATGCCGAGCGCCTTCGACACGAACGGCACCGTCCGCGAGGCCCGAGGGTTCGCTTCGAGCACGTAGAGCACTCCGGCACCGATCGCGAACTGCACGTTGAGCAGCCCGCGCACCCCGATGCCTTCGGCGATCTTCCGCGTCGCCTCGACCACGCGGGTCTGCACGTCGCGACCGAGCGTCACCGGCGGCAGCGTGCAGGCCGAGTCGCCGGAGTGCACGCCGGCCTCCTCGATGTGCTCCATTATGCCGCCGACGTACAGCTCGGTGCCGTCGTAGAGCGCGTCGATGTCGATCTCGAGCGCGTCGTCGAGGAAACGGTCGACCAGCAGCGGCGAGCCGGGGCCGATGATCGCCTGCTCCCGCACCCGGTCGAAGTAGTCCTCGAGACTCGGGGTGTCGTAGACGATCTCCATCCCGCGCCCGCCGAGCACGAACGACGGCCGCACGAGGACCGGGTAGCCGATCCCCTCGGCGACCTCGACGGCGGAGGGGGCGTCGGTGGCGATGCCGTTCTTCGGGGCGAGCAGACCGGCGGCATCGAGGATGTCGGAGAACAGCCCGCGTTCTTCGGCCAGGTCGATCGCCGAGGGTGAGGTGCCGAGGATCGGCACCCCGGCGGCTTCGAGTCCCTTCGCGAGCCCGAGGGCGGTCTGACCGCCGAGCTGGACGATGACGCCGACGAGTTCGCCCGACTGCGACTCCGCGTGGATGACCTCGAGCACGTCCTCCAGGGTGAGCGGCTCGAAGTAGAGCCGATCGGAGGTGTCGTAGTCGGTCGACACCGTCTCGGGATTGCAGTTGATCATGATCGTCTCGAAGCCGTACGCCTGCAGGGCGAACGAGGCGTGCACGCACGAGTAGTCGAACTCGACGCCCTGCCCGATGCGGTTCGGACCGGAGCCGAGGATGACGACTTTGCGCGCCTGCGACGGCGCGACCTCGGTCTCGAGGTCGTACGACGAGTAGTGGTACGGCGTGAGGGCGGGAAACTCGCCGGCGCAGGTGTCGACGGTCTTGAACACCGGTCGCACCCCGAGCTGCCAGCGCAGGTTGCGCACCTCCTGCTCGGTCAGACCGCGCAGCTCGGCGATCTGCACGTCGGAGAAGCCGTGGTCCTTGGCCAGCACGAAGAAGGCGCGGTCGAGCTTGAGCGACCCGGCAAGCGTGTCGGCGACCTCGTTGATGAGCACGATCTGATCGAGGAACCAGGGGTCGATCTTGGTCGCCTCGAAGGCCTCCTCGATCGTCGCGCCCTTGCGCAGCGCCTGCTGCAGGGTCACGATGCGGCCGTCGGTCGGGACCCGTGAGATCTCGAGCAGCTCGGCCTTCGACCGCGGCTCCGCCCCCCAATGGAAGCTGCTCCCCCGCTTCTCGAGGCTCCGCAGCGCCTTCTGCAGGGCGGTCGAGTAGTTGCGGCCGATCGCCATCGCCTCGCCGACGCTCTTCATCGTCGTGGTGAGGGTGGCATCCGCCGACGGGAACTTCTCGAACGCGAAGCGCGGCACCTTGACGACGATGTAGTCCAGCGTCGGCTCGAACGAGGCCGGCGTGACCTTCGTGATGTCGTTGGGGATCTCGTCGAGCCGGTAGCCGATCGCGAGCTTCGCGGCGATCTTCGCGATCGGGAAGCCCGTCGCCTTCGATGCGAGCGCCGACGACCGCGAGACCCGCGGGTTCATCTCGATGACGATCACGCGGCCGGTGTTCGGCTCCACCGCGAACTGGATGTTGCAGCCGCCGGTGTCGACCCCGACGCGGCGGATGATGTCGATGCCGATGTCGCGCAGGTTCTGGTACTCGCGGTCGGTGAGGGTGAGCGCCGGGGCGACCGTGATCGAGTCCCCGGTGTGCACGCCGACCGGGTCGACGTTCTCGATCGAGCAGACGACGACCGTGTTGTCGGAGGTGTCGCGCATCAACTCGAGCTCGTACTCCTTCCAGCCGAGGATCGACTCCTCGAGCAGCACCTCGGTGGTCGGCGACTGGTGCAGGCCGTCGCCGACCATGCGCAGCAGCTCCTCGCGGTCGTAGGCGAAACCCGAGCCGAGACCGCCCATCGTGAACGACGGCCGCACCACGAGCGGGTAGCCGAGGTCGTCGGCGGCGTCGACTGCCTCGCCGATCGTGTGCACGATGTGGCTGCGGGCGACGTCGGCCCCGGACTCGAGCACGAGTTCCTTGAAGAGCTGACGGTCCTCGCCCTTCTTGATCGCCTCGACCTTCGCGCCGATCAGCTCGACGCCGTACTTCGCGAGGATCCCCTCCTCGTCGAGCTTGATCGCCGCGTTGAGCGCCGTCTGCCCGCCGAGGGTCGGGAGGATGGCATCCGGCTTCTCGTGCTTGATGATCGCCTCGAGCGCCTCGGAGGTGATCGGCTCGATGTACGTGGCATCCGCGAAGTCGGGATCGGTCATGATCGTCGCCGGGTTCGGGTTCACCAGGATGACGCGCACGCCCTCCTCGCGCAGCACGCGGCAGGCCTGCGTTCCCGAGTAGTCGAACTCGGCCGCCTGGCCGATCACGATCGGACCCGATCCGATGACGAGGACCGAGTGGATGTCTTCCCGCTTGGGCATTACTTCGCTTTCCGGGTCTCGAGGACCATGTCGCGGAATCTGTCGAACAGGTAGTTGGCGTCGTGCGGACCGGCCGCGGCCTCGGGGTGGTACTGCACCGAGAACGCCGGGATGTCGAGCGCCCGCAGCCCCTCGACCACCTGGTCGTTCAGCCCGACGTGGCTGACTTCGACCTTGCCGTAGCCGTGCGGGCTCTCGACGGGACCGTCGAGCGGAGCATCGACGGCGAACCCGTGGTTGTGCGCCGTGATCTCGACCTTGCCGGTCGTCCTGTCGAGCACCGGCTGGTTGATCCCGCGGTGGCCGAACGGCAGCTTGTAGGTGCCGAAGCCGAGGGCGCGACCGAGCAACTGGTTGCCGAAGCAGATGCCGAAGAACGGCAGCTGCCGGTCGAGCAGCTCGCGCAGTAGGGCGACGTGTCCGTCGGAGGCCTCGGGGTCGCCCGGTCCGTTCGAGTAGAAGGCGGCGACCGGGTCGATCGCCAGCACCTGCTCGAGCGTCACGTTCTGCGGCAGCACGTGCACCTCGAAGCCGCGCGCGGCGAGGTTGTCGACCGTCGACTGCTTGATGCCAAGGTCGAGGATCGCGAGATTTCCGATCTTGTCGCCCACGGCCGGGGTGACCACGGGTTCGGTGACGGAGACCTCCGCGGAGAGGTTGAGTCCGGTCATGTCGCGCCCCGAGCGCACGATCGCGAGCTGCTCGTCGGCCGTGAGGTCGGCATCCGGGCCGGAGAAGACGCCCGCCTTCATCGCGCCCGAGTCGCGCAGCCGGCGGGTGATCGCCCGGGTGTCGATGCCGGAGATCCCGACGATGCCGGTGTCGGTCAGTTCGTCGTCGAGCGAGCGCAGGCTGCGGAAGTTGCTGACGACCCGGGAGGGGTCGCGCACGACGTAGCCGGCGACCCAGATCCTGCGGGATTCCTGATCCTCGTCGTTCATCCCGGTGTTGCCGATGTGCGGCGCCGTCTGCACGACGATCTGCCCGGCGTAGGAGGGATCGGTGAGGGTCTCCTGGTAGCCGGTCATCCCCGTCGCGAACACCGCCTCGCCCAGGGTGCGACCGCGGGCTCCGTAGGCACGGCCCTCGTAGCGGGTGCCGTCCTCGAGGACGAGATAGGCGCTGTCGGTCATGCGGCTTCCTTCGAGACTGGGGTGATCGTGGTGAGCGCCGCGACGAGGACATCCGGGTCGGGAACGCGCAGGTTGGTGTCGACGAGCACGTCGCCGAGGGTCCAGCGCACGAAGACCAGACCGTCCCTGCCGACGACCCGGTCGATCGTCCAGGTGGCCCGCCCCACCCCGTCGATCGAGGAAGCGGCGATGAAGGCATCCGGCTGCCCCGCGATGCTCAGCACGATGCCCTCCGGGTGCACGGCGACACCCGCGCGGGCGCGGAACGCGAGACCCCGCACGGCGATGCGGTCGGTCGGCGACTCGGCGCGCGTCGTCGCGACGTAGAACCCGTCGGCGACCGCGAGAGGTGCGCCCACGGCGGCCGGCGGAGTCGCGAGCGCCGGGAGCCCCGCCTGACGGCGACGACGAGCGCGCCAGCCGAGGGCGAGCCCGGTGAACACCACGACGAGGATGCCGACGATGACGAGGGTGGGCGTGAGCCTATCCACGGGAGACCTCCTGTGGGTCGCGGAGGACGCCGTCGAGAACGGTCGGCACCCCGCGATGGATCGTGGTGACGACGCGGCCGGGAAGCTCGCGCCCCAGGTACGGCGAGTTGACGCTGCGCCCGTGCAGGTGATCCACCGAGAAGACGCTGCGGGCCGACGGGTCGACGAGGGTGAGATGCGCCGGCGCTCCGACCGCGAACGGGGTGTCGTAGCCGGCGAGGCGGCCGATCGCGGCAGGCGCCGACGAGAGCACCCGCGCGACGTCGCTCCAGCCGAGCAGGCCGGTGTCGACCATCGCGGACTGCACGACGCTCAGGGCGCTCTCGAGACCGACCATGCCGAAGGAGGCCTCGGCCCAGGCCGCCTCCTTCGACTCGACCGGATGCGGCGCGTGGTCGGTCGCGACGATGTCGATCGTGCCATCGGCCAGCGCCGCGCGCAGGGCGGCGACATCCTCATCGCGGCGCAGCGGCGGGTTCACCTTGAAGCGGGCGTCGTAGCCGGACGCGAGCTGCTCGGTGAGCAGCAGGTGGTGCGGCGTGACCTCGGCGGTGACCTGGATGCCGCGGGCCTTCGCCCAGCGCACGATCTCGACACTGCCGGCGGTCGACACGTGGCAGACGTGCAGGCGGGCGCCGACGGCGTCGGCGAGCAGCACGTCGCGCGCAATGATCGACTCCTCGGCGACGGCGGGCCAGCCGGCGAGGCCGAGTTCGGAGGCGAGCGGCCCCTCGTTCATCTGCGCGCCCTCGGTCAGCCGCGGCTCCTGCGCGTGCTGCGCGACGACGCCGTCGAAGGTCGAGACGTACTCGAGCGCGCGGCGCATCAGCAGGGCGTCGTGCACGCACTTGCCGTCGTCGCTGAAGACGCGCACGGCGGCGCGCGATCGGGCCATCGCGCCGATCTCGGAGAGACGTTCCCCCGCCAGACCGATCGTCACGGCGCCGATCGGACGGACCGTGACGTAGCCGTGCTGTTCGCCGAGCGACCAGACCTGCTCGACGACGCCCGCGGTGTCCTGCACGGGGCTCGTGTTGGCCATCGCGAACACCGCGGTGAACCCACCGGCCGCGGCGGCGCGGGATCCGGTCAGCACCGTCTCGCTCTGCTCGAAGCCCGGCTCCCGCAGGTGGGTGTGCAGGTCGACGAGGCCCGGTAGCGCCTGCAGCCCGTCGGCGTCGATGACCGTCGCGCCGGAACCGGCCGACTCGACGAACACGCCGTCGGCGATGGCCAGGTCGGCGCGCGTGCCGTCGGGCAGCGTCGCCGACTTGATCAGGATGTTCATGCGGCGCTCCCGGTCAACACGAGGTACAGAACCGCCATTCGGATCGAGACCCCGTTGGTGACCTGATCGAGGACGAGGGATCGGGCCGAGTCGGCCGCCGCTGCAGAGATCTCGAGCCCGCGGATCATCGGTCCGGGGTGCATCACCATCGTATCCGGGCCCAGGGCGGCGAACCGGGCGTCGTCGAGGCCCCACTCGCGGGAGTACTCGCGTTCGTTGGGGAAGAATGCGGCGTTCATCCGCTCCGCCTGGATGCGCAGCATCATCACGACATCCGGCTTCTCGCGCAGCGCCTCATCGAGGTCGTGCCGCACCGTCGCGGGCCAGGTGCCGACGCCCGTGGGGAGCAGGGTCGCCGGAGCCACCAGGGTGACCTCGGCACCGAGGGTGGAGAGCAGCCACAGGTTCGACCGCGCTACCCGGGAGTGCAGGATGTCGCCGACGATCGTGACGTTCAGGCCCTCGAGGTCCCGGCCGCGCGACGCGTCGCCGTGCCGGGCCTTGCGCATCGTGTACGCGTCGAGCAGTCCCTGCGTCGGATGCTCGTGGGTGCCGTCGCCGGCGTTGATCACGGCGGCGTCGATCCAGTTGCCGTCGGCGAGGGTGCGGGCCGCCCCCGACGCCGGGTGGCGCACCACGACCGCGTCGATCCCCATCGCGGCGATGGTCTGGGCGGTGTCCTTGAGTCCTTCGCCCTTCGAGACGCTCGACCCCTTGGCACTCAGCGTGATGACGTCGGCCGACAGGCGCTTCGCGGCCGACTCGAACGAGAGCCGCGTGCGCGTGGAGTCCTCGAAGAACAGGTTCGCGACCGTGCGACCCTGGAGGGTCGGCAGTTTCGGGACGGCGCGGCGGGCGACGTCGGCCATGTCCTCGGCGACATCGAGGATGCCGATCGCGTCATCCCTCGACAGGTCGCGGGTGCTCAGCAGGTGGCGCATCACTCCCCGCCCCGCTGCAGCACGTCGTCGATCTCGATCAGGTCGACCCCGTCGGTCTCGACGAGTCGCACGTTGATGCGCTCGGCGACCGAGGTCGGGAGGTTCTTGCCCACGAAGTCGGCGCGGATCGGCAGCTCGCGGTGGCCGCGGTCGACGAGCACCGCGAGCCGCACCGCGCGGGGACGTCCGTGCGCGCTCAGCGCGTCGAGGGCGGCGCGGATGGTGCGGCCCGAGTAGAGCACATCGTCGACGAGCACGACGGTCTTGCCGTCGATGCCGCCTTCGGGGATCCGCGTGGGCTGCGGGCTGCGCGTCGGCTGGGTGCGCAGGTCGTCGCGGTACATCGTGACGTCGAGCGCGCCGACGACGCCGGTGCCGGGCTCGAGCCGCTCGAGGATGTCGGCGATCCGTTCGGCGAGCAGCACGCCACGCGTCGGGATGCCGAGCAACACCAGATCGGAGGAACCGCGGTTCGACTCGAGGATCTCGTGCGCGATGCGGGTGAGCGCTCGCGTGATGTCAGCCTGCTGCAGCACGGGGCGTGCAGTCATCCTGACCTCCTTCCCCGTCTCTCTGGACGGACTTAAAGGTGGTCCTTTTCGAGCCGATCCTACAGGACAGCGCGCGTGACAGGCTCAGCCCCAGCGGCGGTTCAGCCAGCGTTCGAACACTCCGATGAGCGCGTCGGTGGTCTTGCCGAGCACGGCGAGCAGGATGATCGCGAGGAAGATCCGATCGACGCGTCCGTTCTGGCCCGAGTCGAGCAGCAGGAATCCGAGACCCATCGACGACGACAGCAGTTCGGCGGCGACCAGGAACAGCCAGGACTGCGCGAGCGCGAGCCGCAGACCGCTGACGAGCGCCGGGATGACGGCCGGCAGTTGCACCGTGCCCAGCAGTTGCAGACGCCCGAGCCCGAACGCCCGCCCCATCTCGACGAGCTGGGGATCGACGTGGCGCAGGGCGATCGAGATCGTCGTGAACACCGGGAAGGCGGCGCCGATCGCGATCAGGGTGACCTTCGGCACCTCGCCGATGCCCAGGTAGAGCAGCAGCAACGGCACCCAGGCCAGGGACGGCACGGCGCGCAGCGCGCCGATGATCGGCGAGAACAGGATGCTGGCGTTGCGGGACAGCCCGACGAGGGCGCCGAGCACGAGACCGACTCCCGCACCGATCACGAAGCCCGTGAGCACCCGCTGGGTCGAGATGGCGACGTCGCGGAAGAGCTGCCCGCGCTGCGCGAGGTCGACCGCGGCCGCGCCCACCATCTCGGGCGAGGGCAGGCGGTAGACGGGAACGGCACCGCTCGCCGAGACGCCCCACCAGGCGGCGAAGATCGCGACGGGGATGAGCGCCCCGCCGACGATCGTCCACCAGCGCGGCGCACGGTCCGCACGGCGCGCCGGAGCGGCGGACCCGGTGTCGGGAACCGCCGCTCCGGTCAGGAACTCGTCAGTCGAAGAAGGCAGGGTCCGCATCCTCTGCATAGGTCGGCTCGAGCAGCGACGCGAGGGCGTCGTCGATCTGGTCCTGCGTCGGCACGTCGCCGTTCGCGACGAAGATCGGCCCGATGATCTCGAGCACCGCGACCTGAGCGTCGCCGGGGACGCCGCTCACCTCGAGGTTGGTGCGGTCGAGGATGACGGCGCTCGCGATGGCCGGGTCGATCGCGGCGACCTCGGCGAGGATCGCCGCGGTCTCCTCCGGGTTCTCGATCGCCCAGGCGCGAGCGGCCTCGTAGGCGTTGACGACGAGCTGCGCGAGGTCGGGCGACGTCTGCAGGAACGACTCGGTCGCGTTCAGGAAGCCGTAGCTGTTGAAGTCGATGTTGTCGTAGATGATCTCGGTCCCGGCGGTCTCGACACTCGTCGAGAGCAGCGGGTCCAGGCCCGACCAGGCGTCGACGGCACCGGACTCGAGGGCCGCCTTGCCGTCGGCGTGCTGCAGGTTCTCGATCGTGACCTCGTCGAGCCCGATCCCGGCCTCGTCCAGCGTCTGCAGCAGGAAGAAGTAGGGGTCGGTGCCCTTGGTGACGGCGATGCGCTTGCCGACGAGGTCGTCGACCTCGGTGATGTCCGATCCGGCGGGAACCGCGATCGCGGCCCAGTTCGGCTGGCTGTAGATGTCGATGACCTTGATGGGCGAACCGTTCGATCGTGCGAGAAGTGCCGCCGATCCCGCCGTCGAGCCAACGTCGAGCGACCCGGCGCGCAGGAACTCGTTCGCCTTGTTCGACCCGGCCGACTGGATCCAGTTGATCGTGACGTCGCCGCCGGTGGCCTCCTCGAGCCAGCCCTGGTCCTTGATGATCAGGCTGAGCGGGTTGTAGGTCGCGAAGTCGATGTTGAGCTCCGAGGCGCTCCACCCGCCTTCGCCGAGGGCGGGACCGGCCGGCTCGGCCGGAGCGTCTTCGCCGGCGACGCACCCGGTGAGGGCGAGCGTCGCGGCGGTCGCGATCGCCGCGAGTGCGACGAGGGGACTCTTCTTCATGGTGCGATTCCTTTGCTGGGGAAAGTGGACGGATCTAGAAAGCGTGGGGCCGCGTGGGCTCGTCGGTGGCGCCCGTGGGGCGATCGCCGACCTGCTGCCGCTGCTTGCGCAGCGCGGCGGTGACGTAGTTCGGGGTGTGGTGGCTGTCGACGCCGAGGCGTTCGAGCAGGTCGGCGCGCAGGAGGGCGAGCGCGGCATCCGCCCGGTCGCGCGGGCGCGGCTGGCCGACCTCGAGGATCGATCGGATGCCGGAGCCGGCTCCCGGCGCCGCCGGGTCCTCGCCGAGCAGGACGATGCGGTCGGCGAGGGTGAGCGCCTCGTCGACGTCGTGGGTGACGAGCACGATGGTCGCCGGCTCGGTCGAGTGGATGTCGAGCAGGAGGTCCTGCATCGTGAGGCGGGTGAGCGCGTCGAGCGCGCCGAACGGCTCATCGAGCAGCAGCACGCCGGGACCGCGGGCGAGAGCCCGGGCGAGCGAGGCGCGCTGCGCCATCCCGCCCGACACCTGACGGGGCCGGAGCGTCGCCGCCTGCTCGAGCTGGACGAGCCGCAGCAGTTCGCCGACTCGGGAACGCCCCACGTCGGCGGCGGTGCCCCGGGGCAGGCCCAGAGCGACGTTGCGCTCGATCGAGCGCCACGGCAGCAGACGAGGCTCCTGGAAGGCGATCGCCGAACGCTGGTCGACATCAGCGACCGGCGTCCCGTCGAGGGAGAGCTCGCCGGCATCCGCCGCGTCGAGCCCGCCGATCAGTCGCAGCAACGTCGACTTGCCACACCCGGACGGGCCGAGCAGCGCGATGATCTCGCCGGGACGGATGTCGAGGTCGATCCCGCGCAGCACCGGCTTCTCGCCGCCCCCCGGAGCCGGGAAGGTGCGGCCGACGCCGCGCAGACTCACCCGCAGGGCGGGGGCGGAGACGACGGAGGATGCGGGCACCCGACAGAAGTTACGGAAGCCCGCGCCGCCGCACAAAACGACGTGTCACGAAACGCAATCAAGCGTCACGGAGTGACGCACGAGAGCCGCTCAGGAAGGGAGGCGGTCCCGCGCGATCGCGCCGAGCAGGCCGTTCAAGTAGCCCGACGACTCCTCGGTGCTGAGGGTCTTCGCGAAGTCGACGGCTTCGGCGATCGCGACCCCGTCGGGCACCTCGTCGTTGTGCAGGATCTCCCACGCCGCCAGCCGCGCGATCGCCCGATCGAGGGCCGGCATCCGGGCGAGGCTCCAACCGAGCGAGTGCGACTCGATTTCCTCGTCGAGGTCGGCGAGGTTCTTGTCGACCCCCTCGACGATCTCCCGGGCGTACGGCCACGACGAACCGCGCTCGGGGCGGGTCTCGGCGCGTTCCGCCTCTTCGCCGAGCAGCGTCGAGATCTCGATGCCGCGCACGTCGGCGCCGTAGAGGATGTCGAGCGCGCGCTTGCGCGCCTTGGTACGGGAACTCACGAGGTGGTCAACGGCCCTAGTCGTTGATGCGGCCGAGGTACGACCCGTCGCGGGTGTCGACCTTGACGCGGGTGCCCTGCTCGAGGAACAGCGGCACCTGGATCTCGTAGCCCGTCTCGAGCGTTGCCGGCTTCGTGCCCGCGCTCGAGCGGTCGCCCTGCAGACCCGGCTCGGTGTAGGTGACCTCGAGCACGACCGAGGTCGGCAGCTCGACGTAGAGCGGCTCGCCCTCGTTCGTGGCGATCGTCACCGTCTGGTTCTCGAGCATGAAGTTGGCGGCGTCGCCGACGATCGGTCCGGGAACGGTGATCTGGTCGTAGTCGCTCGTGTCCATGAAGACGAAGTTCTCGCCCTCCTTGTACAGGTACTGGAAGTCCCGGCGGTCCACCGTGGCGAAGTCGATCTTCGTGCCGGCGTTGAAGGTGCGGTCGACGACCTTGCCCGACATGATGTTCTTCACCTTCGTGCGCACGAAGGCCCCGCCCTTGCCGGGCTTCACGTGCTGGAACTCGATGACGTTCCACAGCTGCCCGTCGATCGCGAGCACGCTGCCGTTCTTGATGTCGTTGGTCGTAGCCACGAGGGACGAGCTTAGCCCTGCCCGAGCGCGACGAGCGCAAGCACGTACGAGTCGAACCCGAATCCGGCGATCGTCCCGGTCGCGACCGACGAGATCACACTCGTGTGCCGGAACTCCTCGCGGGCGTGGGGGTTGGAGATGTGCACCTCGATGAGCGGGATGCCTGCCTTGGTCACCAGCTTCGCGGCGTCGGAGAGCGCGTAACTGTAGTGCGTGAACGCCGCGGGATTGAGAATCACCGGCGTGCTCGTGTCGACGGCTTCGTAGAGCCAATGGATGAGCTCGGCCTCGTCGTCGGTCTGCCGCAGATCGATCTCGGTCCCCTCGACCGCCCGCTCGGCGAGGAGCGCACGCAGCGCCGACAGGTCCTGGGCGCCGTACACATCCGGTTCGCGGCTGCCGAGCCGTCCGAGGTTCGGTCCGTTGAGCACCAGCACGCGAGACATGGGTTCAGCCTAGGGCGAGGAAACCGATGGCTGAGCAGCGTCCGAAGGACGCGTGTCGAAGCCCTGTGGACGAGCCGACGCGCTCGACGGATCTGGGCCCGATACTGCCCTGATGCCGCACGCGTACATCCTTCGTTGCTCAGACGGCAGCTACTACACGGGGAGCACGAGGAACCTCGAGCACCGCATCCATCAGCACTCCCTCGGCCTCGTCCCCGGCTACACGGCCGACCGGCTGCCGATCGTGCTCGTGTTCGCAGAGGAGTGCGACCGCGTCGACGATGCTTGGGTGCGCGAACGGCAGATCCACGGCTGGTCTCGGCGCAAGAAGGAGGCCCTCATCGCCCAGCGCTACGACGACCTCCCGAATCTGAGCCTGAGCACCGCGCGACGTGCGGGCTTCGACACGCCGCCGGAGGCGGCTGCTCAGCCATCGGAACTCTGACTCAGCCTTCGGCGACGTTCTGGTAGGCGAGGAAGAGCAGCGACTCGTCGGGGCCTTCGAGTGTCGTGGGGCGACCGATGCCGTCGAGCACGATGAAGCGCAGCATCCCGGCCCGGGCCTTCTTGTCGCGCTGCATCGTCGCGAGCAGCGTCTTCCACCGGCCGAGCGAGTACGTCGTCGGCAGCGACAGCGAGGTGAGGATGCGGCGGGTGCGTTCCACGGCGTCGTCCGAGAGGTTGCGGGTGAGCCGCGACAGCTCGGCCGCGAACATCATCCCGATCGCGACGGCCGCGCCGTGCCGCCACTGGTACCGCTCGGCGTGCTCGATCGCGTGGCCGAGCGTGTGCCCGTAGTTGAGGATCTCGCGCAGCCCCTGCTCGGTGAAGTCCTCGCCGACGACCCGCGCCTTCACCGCGATCGAGAGCTCGACGACCCGGCGGAAGGCCGGTGTGCGCGGATCGGTGACGGCATCCACGTCGGCTTCGATGATGTCGAGGATCTCGGGCTCGGCGATGAAACCCGACTTCACGATCTCCGCGAAACCGGCGAGGATCTCGTTCTTCGGCAGCGCGTCGAGCAGTTCCAGGTCGCACAGCACGGCGCGCGGAGCGTGGAAGGCGCCGACGAGGTTCTTGCCCTCGGCGGTGTTGATCCCGGTCTTGCCGCCGACCGCGGCATCCACCATCGCGAGCACCGTCGTCGGCACCTGCACGACGTCGACGCCGCGCAGCCAGGTCGCGGCGACGAAGCCCGCGAGGTCGGTCGTCGCTCCCCCGCCGAGCCCGATGACGGCGTCGGTGCGGGTGAAGTCGGTCTGGCCCATGACGCCCCAGCAGAAGGCGGCGACTTCGACACGCTTGGCGTTCTCGGCATCCGGCACCTCGGCGAGGTAGACCTCGTAGCGGCCCGAGAGCTGCTCGCGGAGCGCCTCGGCGCGCGCGCCGAGGGTCGGAGCGTGCACGATCAGCACTTTCGCGGTCTTCGGCGAGAGCACGTCGGCGATCCGGGAGAGCAGCCCGCGCCCGACGAGCACGTCGTACCCGGGGGTACCCCCGACCGGGATCGTCGTCACGTCGTCGTCAGCCATGCCGCCACCTCGTCCGCCAGTTGGTCGTTGGGGCGATGCGACGTATCGAACGTCGCATCCGCCAGTCGTTCGTAGATCGCCCAGCGCGGGGCATTGAGCGCGACCCAGTCCTGCACGCCGTTCGCGACGAGCGGCCGGTCGGCGTCGCCCGCGATCCGCGGTGCGACAGCCTCGGGCGAGATGGTCAGGAACACGACGCGGTGCCCGGCGAGATCGGCTTGCGTGCCGGGATCGAGGATCGCACCTCCCCCGAGCGACAGCACGCCCTCGCCCTGGAGACCGCGGCTGACGACGGTCCGCTCGATCTCCCGGAACCGGGGCTCGCCGTGCTCGCGGAAGATGTCGGCGATCGGTCCGTACTCGGCGGCGATGAGCTTGTCGGTGTCGGCGAACGGCACCCCGAGGATGCGTGCGACTCGCTTGCCCAGACGGGACTTGCCGGCCCCGCTCGGCCCGATGAAAACGATCACGCTCACTCGGGGGCGGACGCGGGCGCCGTGCGCAGCGCCTCGGGGATCGCCGCGAGGTAGCCCTGCAGGTTGCGTCGGGTCTCCTCGATCGAGTCGCCGCCGAACTTCTCGAGCACGGCGTTCGCGAGCACGAGAGCGACCATCGCCTCGGCGACGACCCCGGCCGCGGGCACGGCGCAGACGTCGGAGCGCTGATGGTGCGCCTCGGCGGCGACGCCGGTCGAGACGTCGACGGTGCGGAGGGCGTGCGGGACGGTCGCGATCGGCTTCATCCCGGCCCGCACGCGGAGCACGGTGCCCGTCGACATCCCGCCTTCGACGCCGCCCGCCCGGTCCGACAGCCGGGTGATGCCGTCGGCGCCGATGACGAGTTCGTCGTGCGCGGCCGAACCCGGACGCGTCGTCGTCGTGAAGCCGTCGCCGACTTCGACGCCCTTGATCGCCTGGATGCTCATGAGCGCCGCCGCGAGTTGCGCGTCGAGCCGGCGGTCCCAGTGCACGTAGGAGCCGAGTCCCGGCGGCAGGCCGAAGGCGAGCACCTCGACGACGCCGCCGAGGGTGTCGCCGGAGTCGTGGGCCGCGTCGACCCGCGCGACCATCGCCGCCGAGGTCGCAGCGTCGAAGCACCGCAGCGGGTCGGCGTCGAGTGCGGCGACGTCGTCCGCAGTCGGCAGGGCGGCGCCGTCGGGCACGCGCACCTCGCCGATCGAGAGCGTGTGGGCGACGAGGCGGATGCCGAGCTCGCCGAGGAACGCGCGCGCGACAGCGCCGAGCGCGACCCGGGCTGCGGTCTCGCGGGCGCTCGCGCGCTCGAGCACGTTGCGCGACTCGGGGAAGTCGTACTTCTGCATCCCGACGAGGTCGGCGTGGCCGGGCCGGGGACGGGTGAGCGGGGCACCGCGGCCCTTCGGCAGCGACTCGACGTCGACGGGTTCGGCGCTCATCACGTCGACCCAACGGGGCCACTCCGTGTTGCCGACCCGCAGTGCGATCGGCGAGCCCATCGTGAGGCCGAATCGGATGCCGCCCGAGATGTCGAGCACGTCCTCCTCGAACTTCATCCGGGCGCCGCGCCCGTACCCGAGCTTGCGGCGCTGCAGATCGGTCTGGATGGCGGTCTTCGAGACCGGCACGCCCGCGGGCATCCCCTCGAGGATCGCCACGAGCTCGGGGCCGTGAGACTCCCCCGCGGTCAGCCAGCGCAACATGGTCTCAGTCTTCCAGGTTCAGGCGCACCGCTTCGCGCATCGCGGCGACCACCTCGTCCTCGTCGTCGAGCTCGCCGCCTTCGACGCCCGTGGCGAAGATGCGCACCTGCTCGATCGCCTGGTGCAAGAGCATCTCGAGGCCGCTGACCACAAGGCCGTCACGCTCGGTCCACCGGGCGGCCCGCGGCGTCGGCCACGGGTCGTACGGCACCTCCATCAGCACGTCGCCGAGGTCGGCCTCCGGGACGTCGTCCGGATCGATGTCGCCGGGCAGTGTGTTGATGACCAGATCGGCGCGCACCGGCACGTGCGACCCGTAGAGTCGCCACTCGGTGTGGACCCCGAGTCGATCGCCGAGCTCCTCCAGCGCGTGGATGCCGGAGAGGCTCCGCCCGGAGACGAGCACGCGCGAGGCGCCCAGCCGCGCCGCCGCGAGGAACGCCGACCCGGCCGTGTTGCCGGTGCCGATGATGTGGACGGTGTCGACATCCGTCACGCCGTGGTCGCCGAGCGCTCCCACCAGACCCGCGACGTCGGTGTTGAAGCCGTGCGGCCCGTCCTCGTCGAACAGCACCGTGTTCGCGGCACCCGAGATGTCGACGAGGTCGGACCGGTGGGCGAGCAACGGCAGCACCTCGTGCTTGAGGGGCATCGTCAGCGAGAGGCCGCGCCAGGACTCGTCGAGTCCCCCGAAGAACGCGGGAAGCGTGCCCGAGGGCGTCTCGACCCGCTCGTACTCCCAGGGCAGCCCGAGCACGCGGTAGGCGGCGCGGTGCAGCTCGGGCGAGCGCGAGTGCTCGATCGGCGACCCGAGCACCGCGAGGTGTCGGACGCCCCCTGCGGGGCTCACTCGCAGTACGACGCGTTCTCGTCGCTCGCGCGGCACCAGGCGTACAACTGCTGTGCAGCGGCCTCGTGTTGGTTCGCGGTCTCGGAGAAGACGGTCTCGCCGGTCTGGAGGTTGATCGGGACGAAGAACAGCCACGGGCCGTCCGCGGGCGAGATCGCGGCCTGGATCGCCGCCTCGCCGGGCAGGCCGATCGGCCCGTACGGCAGCCCCTCGTGGAAGTAGGTGCTGTACAGGTTGTCGGGGTTCTGCCGCTCGGCCTCCGTCGTCCAGACGGTGTCGAGGTTTCCGGTGCCGTAGGCGACCGTCGCGTCGGACTCGAGCTTCATCCCGATGTCGAGGCGGTTGTAGAACACCCGCGCGATCTTGGGCGGGTCGTCGGGGTTCGGGCCGGATTCGCGCTGCACGAGCGCCGCCATCTTGAGGATGTCCAGGCGGTCTTCGACCGCCACGCCGTTGGCGTCGAGCACCTCGAACATCTTGTCGACGGTCATCTGGATGGCATCCTGCGCCGTCACGCCGGGATCGAACGTGTAGGTGGCCGGGAACATCCAGCCTTCGATGCCGGGCGACTCCGCGGGAATGCCGAACGAGGTGTAGTCGGCGGCGGCCGCCTGCAGTTCCTCGAGCGGGATCTCGGTCGCGGCGGCGATCTGCACGAGCGCGGCGGCGTAGCTCGAGCCCTCGATGATCGGCACGCGGTTGACGACCTGGTTCGCCGGGTCGGTGATGGCCGCGACCGCCGAGGCCGCGCTCATCTCGCCCTGCAGGCGGAACGCCCCGGGGAAGAAGGTGATGTCGGAGTTCTCCGGCAGCAGCAGATAGTCGTACACGGCGTCGAACGACATCGTGACGCCTTCGTCGTGCAGTTTGCGCGCGACATCCTCGCCGATGTCGTCGCTCGCCACCGTGACGATGATCTCCTGGCCGTTGCCGGTGCCGGGGTAGTCGTTGGCGACCTCCCAGCCGAAGAGTTCGCGCACCTGCTCCTCGTAGGTGAGCCAGGCGTAGGCCGCCGCGCCGCCGCCGCCGGCGATCAGGACCGCGAGGATGACGAGCACGGCGATGAGACCGCGACGCTTCTTCTTCGGTTTCGCCAGTTCGTCCGAGGGCGTGCGGGTGCCGCGTCCGCCGCGGGCCGACTGCTGCTCCTCGCGCTCGCGGAGCTGGCGTCGGGTGAGCGTCTCCGTCGCCACCGCGGACGGGGCGTCGTGGATGTTGGTGCGGGCCGTCTGCTGGGCCTGCGCCTCGGCGGCCGCGACGGCGAACGGGTCGGAGGCACGCACGCCCGGATACGCGGTCGGCTCCGCGGCGGGCTGTTGCGGGCGGGCGGATCCACCTTCCGCGGGACGGAAGATCTCGTCCCAGCTGGGTTCGTTCGCCACGTCAGGCACCTCCGTCGGGGTCGACCCGCGCTCCGGGCGGCAGGCCCGCCGAGCGCTCGTGGTCGAGGGCGTTCTGGAGGATGATAACAGCGGCGACTTGGTCGATCACGGGACGCGAACCCTTGGTGCGTCGCCCCGCGGCGTGCAGAGCGCGCTGGGCGGACACCGTCGAGAGCCGCTCATCGACGAGGCGCACGGGGACCTGGGTCCAGCCCGCGAGGGCCGCGGCGAACTCCCGCGCGTCGGTGGTCGAGGCGGTGTCGGCGCCGCTCAGCGACAGCGGGAGCCCGACCACGATCTCGGCCGGGCCGTACTCCTCGACGAGCAGCCGGAACGCCCGCTCGTCGGCGTCCACGCGGGCGAGAGTCGCCACCGGGGTCGCCAGGAGCCCGTCGCGGTCGCACACCGCGATTCCGACGCGCGCCTTCCCCACGTCGACGCCGAGTCGAACCCCGGGACGCACGCTCAGCCCTGCAGCGCGGCCGAGATGCCCGAGAGGGCCGCGCCGATCGCGCCGAGGTCGGTGCCGCCGCCCTGCGCGAGGTCGTCCTTGCCGCCGCCGCCACCGCCGAGGGTCGCCGCCGCCTGCTTGGCGAGAGCCCCGGCCTTCGCGCCGGCTTCCCGAGCTGCAGGGGTGGTCGCGACGATGACCGCCGGCTTCCCGCCGACGCGAGCCGCGAGAGCGACGACAGACGACTCGGAGCCGAGCCGCTCACGAACGCTCGTCGCGAGGGAGCGGAGCTCATCGGCCGACGCCAGTTCGCCGAGGTCTTCGATCACGGCGAGGTAGCCGCCGACGCGCGTCGCGTTCTCGACCAGAGCCGGCACCCGGCCGGAGAGCTTGGAGGCTTCGAACGCCGCGATCTTCTTCTCCGCCGCCTTCAGCTGCTCGACGAGCGAGGAGATCCGCTCCGGCAGCTGCTCGCGCGGCGTTTTGAGCGTGCTGGTCAGCTGCGACACGATCGCGCGCTCCGCGGTGAGGTCGCGGAACGCGTCGAGTCCGACGAGTGCCTCCACCCGGCGATTCGTCGAACCGACGCTGGACTCGCTGACGAGGTTGACGAGCCCGACCTCCGCGGACCGGTTGACGTGGATGCCGGCGCACAGTTCCCGCGACCAGCCGCCGTCGCCGATGTCGACCATCCGCACGGTGTCGCCGTACTTCTCGCCGAACAGCGCCATCGCGCCCGCCGCCTTGGCCTCATCGAGAGAGAGGATGCGGGTGCTCACCTCGAGGTTGTCGCGCACCGCGTTGTTCGAGATCTCCTCGATCTCGCTGCGCGTCTCGGGCGAGAGCGCCTGGTTCCACGAGAAGTCGAGCCGCAGGTAGCCGGCCTTGTTGAAGGATCCCGACTGGTGCGCCTCGCTGCCGAGGGTCTGGCGCAGCGCGGCGTGCACGAGGTGAGTCGCGGAGTGCGCCTGCGACGCCGCGTGCCGGTAGAGCGGGTCGACGATCGTCGTGGCGACGGCATCCACCGCCACCTCGCCGGCGCGCACCTTCACGGTGTGGCTGATGAGCCCCTTGACCGGCCGCTGCACGTCGAGCACCTCGAGGTCGAAGCCGTCGCCGACGATCGCCCCCTGGTCGGCCGCCTGGCCACCGGACTCCGCGTAGAGCGACGATTCGGCGAGCACGACCTCGGCGGTCTGACCGACGGTCGCCTTCTGCGCGGGCTGGCCGTCGATGAGGATGCCGAGCACCCGGGTTTCGGTCTGCAGGGTGTCGTAGCCGGTGAACACCGTCTCGCCCTGCGAGCGCAGGGCGGAGTAGACGGCGAGGTCGGCGATCGCGCCCTTCTTCGCCTTGGCGTCGGTCTTCGCGCGCGTGCGCTGCTCGAGCATGAGCTTGTCGAACGCGTCGCGGTCGACCGTGAGGCCGGCCTCCTCCGCGATCTCGAGCGTGAGGTCGATCGGGAACCCGAAGGTGTCGTGCAGCAGGAAGGTCGTGTCGCCGGGCAGCGTGACAGCTCCGGCCTTCTTGGTCTCGGCGACGGCGGTGTCGAGGATCGTCGTGCCGCTGGCGAGCGTTCCGAGGAAGGTCTCCTCCTCGCCGAGGGCGAGTCGCGACGTGCGATCCCAGTTCTCCTCGACCTCGGGGTAGGCGTCGCGCATCGCATGGCGCGACGCGTCGAACAACTCCGCGAACGACGGCGCATCCACGCCGAGCAGCCGCATCGAACGGATGGCGCGACGCAGCAGGCGACGCAGGATGTAGCCGCGGCCCTCGTTGCCCGGCGTGACGCCGTCGGTCATCAGCATGAGCGACGACCGCACGTGATCGGCGATGACCCGGAACCGCACGTCGTCGCCGTGGTCGGCGCCGTACTTCTTGCCCGAGAGCTCCACGGCGCGGTCGAGAACGGGCCGCACCTGGTCGATCTCGTACATGTTGTCGACGCCCTGTTTGATGAACGCGACGCGCTCCATCCCCATGCCGGTGTCGATGTTCTTCTTCGGCAGCTCCCCGACGATGTCGAAGTCGACCTTGCTGCGCACGTTCTGGATGGCGTACTGCATGAAGACGAGGTTCCAGATCTCGACGTACCGGTCGTCGTCCGTCGCCGGACCGCCGTCGACGCCGTAGGCGGGGCCGCGGTCGAAGAAGATCTCGGAGCAGGGACCGGCGGGACCGGGCTGCCCGGTCGACCAGTAGTTCGAGTCCTTGCCGAGGTTCTGGATGCGGTCGTCCGACAGACCCGCGACGCCCTTCCAGAGCTTCCGCGCCTCGTCGTCCTCCTCGTAGACGGTGACCCAGAGGTCCTTCTCGTCGAAACCGAGGCCGCCGGCGCTCTCCGGGCTGGTCAGCAGCTCCCAGGCGTAGCCGATCGCGCCTTCCTTGAAGTAGTCGCCGAACGAGAAGTTGCCGTTCATCTGGAAGAACGTGCCGTGGCGCGGCGTCTTGCCGACCTCCTCGATGTCGTTCGTGCGGATGCACTTCTGCACGCTCGTCGCCCGCGGGTAGGGCGCCGGCACGACTCCGGTGAGGTACGGGATGAACGGCACCATGCCGGCGACGGTGAACAGCAGGCTCGGGTCGTCGCTGACGAGCGACGCGGAGGGGACGACGGTGTGGCCGCGCTCCCCGAAGTAGGTGAGCCAGCGGCGTTGGATCTCGGCGGTCTGCACGGCGGTTCCTGCTCTGTATCGCCGCCCGGAGGGCGGGCATGTGAAGACGAGAGGCGCGGCGGACCGCCCGGCGGGGCGACCGCCGGACCGGGGTCGGCGGGGTTAGTTGGCGGCGGAGCGGGCGCGGGCGCCGATGTCGGAGACGACACCGTCGACCGTCTGCTTGAGCTCGGCCTCGCGGCTCTTGTAGCCCTGCACGACGGCGTCGCCGAAGTCCTTGGCCTTCTTGTCGACGTCGGCGAAGAACTTCTGACCCTCGGGGGTCTTGGCGACCTGGTGGGCGATCGCGAAGCCGGCGGCGACGCCGACGGTGAGAAGCAGCAGACCCTTCATGAGGATCCTCCTTCGGGGATGTCGACAACAGAAACGACGAACGGGGAAGTCCCCAGCTTACGCCGGTGGCTTCCCCGTTGTCGTGATGGTTGCTTAGCGGGCCGCGTAGTACTCGACGACGAGCTGGACCTCGGCCGTGACCGGAACCTCGGCGCGCTTCGGGCGACGCAGCAGCGTGGCCTGGAGCTTGTCGAGCTGCACCTCGAGGTAGCCCGGGGTCTTCGGCAGCACGTCGACGTGGCCACCGGCCGCGGCGACCTGGAAGGGCTCGGTGCCCTCCGAGCGCTCCTTGACGTGAATCGTCTGACCCGGCTTGACCCGGAACGACGGGCGGTCGACGAGCTGGCCGTCGACGAGGATGTGGCGGTGCACGACCATCTGGCGGGCCTGCGCCGTGGTCCGCGCGAACGCGGCGCGCAGCACGAGCGCGTCGAGACGCATCTCGAGCAGCTCGACCAGGTTCTCACCGGTCAGGCCCTGGGTACGGCGGGCCTCGTTGAAGACGATGCGCAGCTGCTTCTCGCGGATGCCGTACTGCTCGCGCAGACGCTGCTTCTCGCGCAGACGCACGGCGTAGTCGCTGTCGGTCTTGCGCTTGGTGCGACCGTGCTCACCCGGAGCGTAGGGACGCTTCTCGAGGTAACGGGCGGCCTTGGGCGTCAGCGGGATGCCGAGCGCACGGGAGAGACGCACCTTGCGGCGGTCCTGGGACTTCGTAACCAATGTGAATCCTTCGAACACGTGGACGCGGCTGTCGCGACTCACGGACGTACATCGGCACTCCCCCGGAAGACCAGGCGCACGTCGCAACGCCCCGGAAAGGGTGGAACGGGAGTGGGATGTGTCCGTCATCCAGACGAACCCGCCTACTTTAGCAGACATGGTCTCCACCGTCGCCGTCCTCTCCGACGTCCACGGGATGCTCGGCGCACTCGATCGCGCGCTGGCGGAACCGCTGGTCTCGGGCGCCGAGCGGATCGTGGTGACCGGAGACCACACCTGGGGACCCCAGCCGACGGAGGTGCTCGATCGGCTGACGTCGCTCGGGGACCGCGTCGTGCTCATCCGCGGCAACGCGGACCGCGAACTGCTCAGGATGTCTCAGGGGCTCGATGTCGGTCTGAACGACGATCCCGTCGCGGTCTGGGGCGCCGCGCAGCTCACTCCGATCCACCAGCAACTGCTCGAGCGGATGCCGGAGACCGTCACGCTCGAGGTCGACGGATTCGGCCCCGTCCTGTTCTGTCACGCGACGCCTCGTGACGACGAGGAGGTCGTTCTCGTCGACAGTCGCGCGGACCGATGGTCGGAGGTACTCGCCGGCGTGCCCGCCGAGGTCGCGACCGTCGTCCTCGGGCACACTCATATGCCTTTCACGCGGCTCGTCGACGGCCGACTGATCGTGAACCCGGGAAGCGTCGGGCTCCCCTACGGTCGCGCGGGCGCGCACTGGGCGGTGCTCTCCGACGGGGGCGTCACTCTCCGGCGCACGTTGTTCGACGTCGACGAGTTCGTCCGCGAGACGGCGGCAGCGTCGGCGCTGCCGGGCGTGGAGGGGTGGCTCGAGAGCTTCGTCCGGAGCCCCGCGAGCGATCTCGATGCGATCGCGATCTTCGGGCCGCGCGACGGGCGCTGAGGGCTACTCGCCTCTGAGGATCGCGCGGATCTTCTCCAGGCGCGCGGTGACATCCCGCTCATACCCGAAGCCGGTCGGGTCGTAGTACGTCGTGCCGACGAGTTCGTCGGGCAGGTACTGCTGCGGCGCGACGCCGAACTCGGCGTCGTGGGCGTACTGGTAGCCCTTCCCATGGCCCAGCCGCGTCGCGCCCGGGTAGTGCGCGTCGCGCAGATGGATCGGGATGCGCCCGATCCGCCCCGCCCGGACGTCGGCGATGGCGGCATCCAGGGCCTTGTACGAGGCGTTCGACTTCGGTGCGGTCGCCAGGTAGACGACGGCTTCGGCGAGGAGGATGCGACCCTCCGGCATCCCGATCAGAGCCACCCCTTCGGCGGCGGCGACGGCGATCGGCAGCGCCTGCGGGTCCGCCATCCCGATGTCCTCCGCGGCGAGGATCATGACGCGCCGGGCGATGAAGCGCGGGTCCTCCCCCGCTTCGATCATCCGGGCCAGGTAGTGGAGCGAGGCGTCGACGTCCGACCCGCGCACCGACTTGATGAACGCCGAGATCACGTCGTAGTGCTCGTCGCCCTGACGGTCGTAGCGCAGCAGCGCGCGGTCGACGGTGGCCGACACGAGATCGGCCGAGATCGAGGGGATGTCTCCCTCCTCGGCATCGGCGAGGGCCGAGGTCGCCACCGCCTCGAGTGCCGTGAGCGCACGGCGGGCGTCGCCGGAGGCGAGCTGGACGATCGCGGCGCGGGCGGCATCCTCGAGCCGGACCGTTCCGGCGAGCCCGCGGGGATCGGTCACCGCTCGATCGACCAGCAGCGCGAGATCGTCGTCGCCGAGCGGCTGCAGGGTGAGCAGGAGCGACCGCGACAGCAGAGGCGCGATCACTGAGAACGACGGATTCTCGGTCGTCGCCGCGACGAGGATGACCCAGCCGTTCTCGACGCCCGGGAGCAGACCGTCTTGCTGGGCCTTGGAGAAGCGATGGATCTCGTCGAGGAAGAGCACCGTCGAGACGCCGTAGAGGTCGCGGTCGGAGCGCGCCTTCTCCATCACCTCGCGCACGTCCTTCACGCCGGCGTTCACGGCGGAGAGCTCGGTGAACCTCCGGCCCGACGAGTGGGCGATCGCCTGGGCGAGCGTCGTCTTGCCGGTGCCCGGGGGGCCCCAGAGGATCAGCGACACGGCCCCCGACTCCCCCGTGGTGTCGTTGGCGAGGTTGACCAGCGGCGAGCCCGGCTTCAGGAGGTGCGACTGCCCGGTGACCTCGTCGAGTGAGCGGGGGCGCATCCGGACGGCGAGCGGGGAGGCGCCCGCGCGGAGTCCGGGCTGAGTCACCCCGTCATCGTAGTTCGCACATCTGTCACCCTTGGGGCCCACGCTAGAGTTCTCTGCGGCACACCGGAAGGCCAGTACTCGGAAGGCTCAGGACAGCGTGGCATCAGTCAACAAGCAGCAGCGGGAGGCCGCGGCGCGGCTCAAGCGGTATGAGGCACGCCAGCAGCTGAACGCCACGCAGACGAAGCGTCGCGTGCGCGACAACGTGATCGCGGTCGTCAGCGTCGTCGTCGTCGCAGGTCTCGCCGGGTTCGCGCAGTTCGCCGCGATCAACTGGGGACCGCTCGCCCCCACGCCGACGCCCACCGCGACCGAGGCTCCCGCCGCCGGCGAGAACGTCGGCGCCCCCGACCCCGACCTCTCCGAGGACCGCGTCTGGACCGGCGAGATCGGCTTCAACGACAGCACCGTGGTCGGCATCCAGCTCGACGGCACCCTCGCCCCCCAGGCCGTCGCCGGGTTCGTGCAGGACTTCCAGACCGGCTACTACCCCGGCACGACCTGCCACCGGCTCGCGGGCGACCTCTCGTTCCTGCAGTGCGGGTCGATCGACGGTGTCGGCGGATCCGACCCGGCGTTCTCGTACGGTCCGGTCGAGAACGCGCCGGCCGACAACATCTACCCCGCCGGCTCGATCGCGATGGCCCGGCAGAGCGACAACGGCTACAGCCAGGGCCACCAGTTCTTCATCGTGCTGACCGACACCCAGCTCGGCGCCGACACCGCGGGCGGGTACACGATCGTCGGCAGCGTGACGTCCGGACTCGACACTCTCGCGGCGCTCGTCGCCGGCGGAGTCGACCCGGCCGCGGTGGGCTCGGACGGCAGCGGATCTCCGCTCACGCCCGTCGGCATCACCTCCTTCACGATCCAGTAACGCCCCGCCGCCCGGCCCGCTCACCGTCGGAGGCTTCCCGGGCGTGCAATAGGCTGTTCCGGGTCCGGGCGAGGCCCCCGGACGACTGGGATCCCAGCGCGTCTGGGGATACTGCGAGGAAGCACAGTGGCGAACGAACAGACACCGTGGGGTCGCGTCGGCGACGACGGCACGGTGTACGTCCGGGACGGCGACGGCGAACGCGCCGTCGGGTCCTACCCCGATGCGACGCCGGAGGAGGCGCTCGCCTACTTCGAGCGCAAGTTCGTCGAGCTGCAGGGCCAGGTGTCGCTGGTCGAGCAGCGCGTGCGCGGCGGGGCCCCGGCGGCCGACGTCGCGAAGACGATCGCCTCGCTCAGCGAGGCCGTCGCGACCGCGAACGCCGTCGGCGACCTGGCGTCGCTGACCGAACGTCTCGGCAAGCTCTCCGGCAGCGTCGGAGAGCTCACCGAGAAGCAGTCCGCTGAGGCGCGCGCCGCGGTGGATGCGGCCATCGCCGACCGCGAGGCACTGGTCGCCGAGGTCGAGGCACTCGCCGCCCAGGATCCCGCGAAAGCGCAGTGGAAGCAGGTCTCGGCGAAGCTCGACGAGCTCTTCACCCGCTGGCAGACCGCGCAGAAGGACGGACCGCGCCTGCCGAAGTCGGTCGGCGACGATCTCTGGAAGCGATTCCGTGCCGCCCGCACCACGCTCGAGACCCACCGCAAGGCGTTCTTCGCCGAGCTGGACAGCACGCACAAGGAAGCCCGCACCCGCAAGCAGGAGCTGGCCGAACGTGCCGAAGCCCTCGTCGGCAAGGGCACCGCCGCCATCCCGGACTACCGTCGCCTGCTCGACGAGTGGAAGCTCGCGGGGCGTGCCGGCAAGAAGGTCGACGACGCCCTCTGGGCCCGCTTCAAGGCCGCGGGCGACGCCCTCTACGCCGCGAAGGCGGAGGTCGACGCGCAGGAGAACGAGGCGTTCGCCGGCAACCTCGAGCAGAAACTCGAGCTGCTGGTCGAGGCCGAGAAGCTGCTCACGGCGACCGACCGCGACGCCGCGAAGCAGACGCTGCTCGGCATCCAGCGCAAGTGGGACGCGATCGGCAAGGTCCCCCGCGACTCGCTCCGCAGCGTCGAGGACCGCATGCGCAAGGTCGAAGCCGCCGTCAAGAAGCTCGAGGACGACCACTGGAACAAGACCGACCCGGAGAAGGTCGCTCGGTCCACGGGTCTCGCCGCACAGCTGTCGGGGGCGATCGAGAAGCTCGAACGGGAACTCGCGGCCGCGAAGGCCGCCGGCGACGCGCGCAAGATCAAGGATGCCGAGGAGGCTCTCGCCGCCCGACGCGTCTGGCTCGACGCGCTCGGCTGAGAACCCGGGAGTTCTCCACAGCCTTCGCCGTCCACCGGATGGCATCCCCCGCCCTCCGCTGACCCTGCCGGCCGGGATGCTGTCGGCATGCGCCTCTCCCCTGTGCTCGGCGACGCCGACCTCTCGCCCGTCGAGCTCCAAGCCGCGCGGCTCGACGGCGAGGTCTACGAACTCGCCGGTGCCTTCTGTCTGATCGGCGAGATCGAAGCACCCGCGCATCGGGCACGCGCGGTCCTGGGAGGCCGCTCCCCGCGACTCATCGCCGAGCTCGGCACCGCCGCCTGGATCTGGGGCGCCGCCGCCGAGCCGCTCCGCCTCGAGTTCGCCGTGACACCCGATGCGCGAGCCCGCCTGGTGCCGGCCGAGCAGATCACCGTCCGCGAGATCGTCTACGAGCGCGACGACGTCTGCGTGCTCGACGGCTTCTCGGTGACGACGCCGCTGCGCACCATCCTCGACCTCGCCCGATTCACCGAACCGTTCGACGCGGCCGCCGCAACCGGGCTCGCCGAGATCGGGGGGCTCGACGCCGACGACTGCCGCGAGGCGCTCGCGAGCCGACGCGGCATCCCGGCGAAGAGACGCGCGGAGCGGCGGCTGCGGGCGCTGTTCGAGCGGCCAGGAGGCCGGGCGGTGCGGTCCTCAGGCGGTTGACACGCGGTAGACGTCGTAGACGGCGTCGATGCGCCGTACGGCGTTCAGCAGGCGGTCCAGGTGCACGGTGTCGCCCATCTCGAAGACGTACCGGCTGATCGCGAGGCGATCGCTCGAGGTCGAGACGTTGGCCGAGAGGATGTTGACGTGGTTCTCGGCCAGCACCCGGGTGATGTCGGAGAGCAGTCCGGCCCGGTCGAGAGCCTCGACCTGGATCTGCACGAGGAACACGCTCAGCGAGGTCGGCGCCCACTCGACGTCGATCATCCGATCGGGGTCGTCGCGCAGCGCGACGACGTTGGAGCAGTCGTCGCGGTGCACCGAGACGCCCGACCCCCGCGTGACGAAGCCGACGATCGGGTCGCCCGGCACCGGCGTGCAGCAGCGCGCGAGCTTCACCAGGATGTCGGGAGCCCCGCGTACGAGCACGCCCGAGTCGCTCGGCCGCAGTTGGCGGGCCCGGCCCTTGGAAACGAAGGCGACCTCGGCCTCGTCGACCTCGGCCTCGGACTGCAGCGAGGCGACCACCTTCTCGAGCACCGACTGAGTCGAGATGTGCCCCTCGCCGACGGCCGCGTAGAGGGCTTCGACGCCTTCGTACCGCATCGCCGCGGCGACCTCCGCGAAGACATCCGAACTCATCAGCTTCTGCAGCGGCAGGTTCTGCTTGCGCATCGCCCGAGCGATCGAGTCCTTGCCCTGGTCGATCGCCTCTTCGCGGCGCTCCTTCGTGAACCAGCCGCGGATCTTGTTGCGGGCGCGCGGGCTCTTGACGAAGTTCAGCCAGTCCTGGCTCGGGCCGGCGTCGGGGTTCTTCGAGGTGAAGACCTCGACGACGTCGCCGCTTCCGAGTTCGCTCTCGAGCGGCACGAGCCGGCCGTTGACCTTCGAGCCCATCGTGCGATGCCCGACCTCGGTGTGCACCGCGTAGGCGAAGTCGACCGGGGTGGCGCCGGCCGGGAGGCCGATGACCTTCCCCTGCGGGGTGAAGACGTAGACCTCCTTCGCGCCGATCTCGAACCGGAGGTTGTCGAGGAACTCGCTCGCATCCTCGGTCTCCGACTGCCAGTCGCTGATGTGCGCGAGCCAGGCCATCTCGGTGTCGGTCGTGCGACCGGCATCCTCACCGCGTCCAGACGCGATGCGCTCCTTGTACTTCCAGTGCGCGGCGACACCGAACTCGGCGCGCTGGTGCATCTCGTGCGTGCGGATCTGGATCTCGATCGGGCGTCCCTTCGGCCCGATCACCGTCGTGTGCAGCGACTGGTAGAGGTTGAACTTCGGCGTCGCGATGTAGTCCTTGAAGCGGCCCGGGATGGGGTTCCACCGGGCGTGGATGGCGCCGAGCACCGCGTAGCAGTCGCGGATGTTGTTGACGAGCACGCGGATGCCGACGAGGTCGTAGATCTCGGTGAACTCGCGACCGCGCAGCACCATCTTCTGGTAGATCGAGTAGTACTGCTTCGGCCGACCGACGACCTGACCCTTGATCTTTCCCGACTTGAGGTCGTCGTTGACCGAGTCGATGACCTGCTGCACGAACTCCTCGCGCTGCGGCGTGCGGTCGCGTACGAGGCTCTCGATCTCGACGTAGAGCTTCGGGTGGAGCACGGCGAACGACAGGTCTTCCAGTTCCCACTTGATGGTCTGGATGCCGAGTCGGTGCGCGAGCGGCGCGTAGATCTCGATCGTCTCCTGCGCCTTGCGCTTCGCCGACTCCTCCGGCACGAAGCCCCAGGTGCGCGCGTTGTGCAGCCGGTCGGCGAGCTTGATGACGAGAACGCGGATGTCTTTCGACATCGCGACGACCATCTTGCGCACGGTCTCGGCCTGCGCGCTGTCGCCGTACTTGAGCTTGTCGAGCTTGGTGACGCCGTCGACGAGCATCGCGATCTCGTCGCCGAAGTCAGCCCGCACCATGTCGAGGGTGTAGTCGGTGTCTTCGACCGTGTCGTGCAGCAGGGCCGCGGCGAGGGTCTTCGACCCGATCCCGAGGTCGGCGAGGATCTGCGCGACCGCGACCGGGTGCGTGATGTACGGCTCGCCGCTCTTGCGCTTCTGCCCCGAGTGCGCCTTCTCGGCCGCCGCGTAGGCCCGCTCGATCAGCGCGATGTCGGCCTTCGGATGATGCGTGCGCACCGTCTTCAGCAGCCGGTCGACGGCCCCGGTGGGCTGTGCGCGCGAGAAGATGCGCGGCAGCAGGGTCCTCAGGGATGCCGTCCCCGGCGCCTGAGTCTCCGTCATGAAGAGAGTCTAGTTTCGCGGCGACAGAGGCGCTGACAAGTCCGGGAGCTGCGATCTAGGCCGAGACGTCGAGGCTGCTGTTGGACCGAGGTCGAGCCTCCGCTTGTCGCACTTCGCGATCGCCGCCTCATTCGCCCAAAGCAGTCTCAATTCCCCCCGATCACGAAGGCGCGCCTACGCACCCCGACGCAGATCACAAGCCCGCGAGCGACTCCAGCGACGTTAAGGGAGACCATGGCACAGCCTGCACAGAGGCGCCCGCGAGCCGCTGACCGCCCCCTTGTTAGCGACCTTTGAGCTCTCCGACCACGTCCGAGCGGCCGAGAGCCAAGACTCCGATCGTCGGGGCAAGCAAGCTGCCGCTAGCGAGAACCGCAAGGTCAAGCGAAACACTTGAGAGCACAAGACCGCCGGTCAGCAAAGGTCTCGCCGCCACTAGCGCAACTAGCGAGCCGATAGACATCGGGACAAGGATCAGGAGGAGGTACTCAGCTGAGGCGAAGAAGAGGCGTGTCCGCGCTTGCATCCCCAAGAGTTGGTAAAGCGCATAATCTGCTTTCCTCGCCCGAATCCAGACCACAAACATCGCAAGAACGGTAAACAGCGCGCCGAACGGAAGGAAGCGCGAGAGCCTCGTGACGAGATCATTGTCCGTCGGGCCGATTTCGTGCGTAAATGGCGAGATACCCACGCGCTGGTCAAACCACCCGTCGAGGACCTTCGCAACTCGGCTCGCGGCGGATGGCTCAGCCTCGACAAAACAACTATCGACCTCAGCGAGCCCAACTTCTGGAACGAAGATCGCACGGTCGTATGTCGGATCACGAGGCACGCCGAGCGGGATCTGCCCCACTTGGAGGTCACGCGTTCCATCGGGCGTATCCAGCCGCAGCCAAGAGTCAGCTGTGAGGCCCAGACGATCCACCAAGTACGAGCCTACAGTCACACTGCTCCTTGTACCGCCATAGCTAAGGTTCGGCCACATTACATCCGCGAAAGTTGGAGTCCCGCGAACAATCCATGCCGTGACCTCTGGGGCCAGAGCTGGGTGAACGCCGGAGAACTCCGACCGGCCGCCGGCGCTAATGACGCCGGGCAGGACGTTCAGTTCCTCGCATCGAGCCGCGCTCAGATATCCCTCTTCGATCGGCGTAATGAGCGATACGTTGCCGCCTGCTGCGACAAATTCGTCGTATTTGCCGCTAAGCTGATGGACCTCAAACGCCGTGCCAACCACGATCGCTGCGGAAGCGAAAAGTGCAACCGCAGCCGTCACGACCGACAGCCCACGAGCGGCTAGAACGTTTCGCACAGATTCAATCGCGAGATCACGCAGACGAAAGCCCGAGCGTCCCGTCATGCCAGATCCAAATAGCCGTCGTCGAGGACATACGTCACGTCGCATTGCTCGCTGACAAACTCGTCGTGTGTAGCGATTATGACTGTGGCCCCTGTGTTGCTTAGAGCACGTAACGCCTCACAGATCAGTTCGCGCGAGCGCGCATCGAGTGCTGCAGTCGGCTCATCCGCAAGCACAGTTCCCGAACCCCGAGTCAGTTCGCGAGCAATGGCTACTCGCTGGCGCTCGCCCCCAGATAGACGATAGACGGGCTGATCAGCGCAATGTTCCATACGTAGCTCCACGAGCTTCTCCATGGCAATCAGCTTGGCCCGAGGGTGAGAGACTCCTGTCGACATCGGGCCTAGCGCAACATTGTCAAGCGTCGTGCGGTTGAGGAGCGAAGGAGCGGATTGAAATATCCACCCGACTGGGCCAGGGTCAGATTTAGAAACCGTGCCGGCCGACAATGGAACTCGACCTGCAATGGCACCCAAGAGCGTGCTCTTACCCGCGCCGGAAGGTCCCTTGATCGCGGTGAGCCCCGGGGAAAAGGTTGCATCCACACGCTCAAGAATCTGCTTTCCGCCAAGCCGAACACTCAAACCGCGCACCGTCACCGACATGATCGATACTCGGTCGGGGCCGCGACAAGTACCTTCATGCTTTCGTCCAGTTCACCGCGTACAGTGACGATCCCGTCTCGTTCGGCGACGATCTCGACCCCGACCGGGATCGAGATACCTCGAACATCGACAACGACGCATGTCAGTCCGTCGGCGTCTTGTACAAGCGAAGCGCTCGGCAGGAGCCACGACATCGGATCGCTAGGTGATCGCAAAGTGACGGTAATGACCCGCGCGGCGGGATCTAGCCTCTCGCCGAGGTCAGCCAGGACGTCTGCCGCGACAGCGTCCATGGCCTCGGAAAAGGGGTACTCGGAATCTCCAACGAAGAGCTGCTCATCCGGCCCCGCAGTAATCGGGAGAGAGGACACAGGCTCGCTAGCCGACTGCTCATCTTCCGTGACCGGCTCCTGAAATTGGACTAGGACCGCCGCTTCTAGAACTGGTCGCGCATTAAAGAGTTCAGTCCCGGGCGACGGCGCTTGTGCGCCAACCGTCAAATCGGATGAATCGACGATCACCACCTCTCTCGGAAGGTAGACCAACCATCCGGGATCAAAGTCGCGGCCGACCGCCGTCGGTACGCCGATGCTCCTTCCAAACTCGATTAGGGCGGTCCTCGTCTGGGTCGTAAAGCGGTCGACGTCCGGTGCACTCAAACCTCGGCTGCGCAGAAAAGAGTTTAGAGCCGCAACGTCAGAACCCGTGTCGCCAAGCGTAAGGGGTCGGTAGAAGGGCTCCTCAGAATGAAAGGCTACGCGGTCGACCCCAGACACCCGCGCGACCGAGTCGCCTGACGATATCGTTGACCCCCCGCTGAAGTTGACGCGCTGGAGCACCCCGGTCCAATTTGGCGCCACCACTGAAATCGGCGGGCTCCAGTCCAACATCAGTGAGGCGCTCGTCTCGATCGGGCCGTCAGGCCCCCGAGGGTGAACTAGGACCAATTCCCTTTGCGAGAACGTTTGGCTGGATTGAGCGAGGGTCAGCCACGCAATTGCCAGTGTCGGCGCAAGCACCCAGAGCACAAGACCAGAAGCGAGCAGAATCGTTCGGAGCCGCGGACTACGGGGCGCATCCTGCCCCACGTTGGCAGCAGCGACAACTCGAGAGTCTCGCAGTTGATTGGATCGATTGACCAGACGGTTCAAAGGTATGCCACTACAGCAGTCGGAATTTCGGGGAACAGCTCGAATTGGGCGTCTTGGAGGCAAGTGATAGTCGCCGACCAGCGCTCCGAATTCGATCCATCTGGAGTGAGCGGCTCGGGTCCGGCCATTTCGGCAGGTGTGTCTTCCTCGCCCGAAACGTCGTAGCCTCGATCACGAAGACACTCGAGCGTCGCAAGACGTATACCTTCATCCATGTCGTAGGGCGTCGTGGATTCGTACACTCCTTGGACCATGCCGTAATAGCGATCTTGACACGCGAGGACGTCCTGTCCTTTTTGGTCCTCGCTTCTTCCACCAGCATCCACCTCGATGATCAGCCCGAAGCCATCGATTGGACTAGTCCACGTTTCCGGTGCTGGGTACCCTCGAGCGACTAAACAAGCAGCAAACCGATCGTAAGCGGCCAGGTACTCGACGGATTCGATTTGGCCGTCTCGCAAAGCGTCGGCCTGTTCGACCCAGCCATTCTCCTCGGCAGTCTCGGCAATCTCTTTAATCTGCTCCGAAGAGAGCCGTCCCACTTCGGCCGAAACCGAGGTGCAGCTCGCGAATAGACCGGCCGCGGCGAGCATGACGAGGATAGAGACGGTTCGCCGCACTTTTGATCCTGACTTCAACTAGCAATGGCGTGGTTAAGCGGACTGCTCCAAAGGCGGAGGGGCTCCGAACTCAGAATAGGGCCCCTCCGCCTCATGAACCTAGTAGACGCTAATCGAAGAGCCAGTACCGCCGTAGCGGTGTTGTGAGGTCGATGCCTTGACCCCATTCATCGAGACGCTGACGGAGGATGTGTACTTGGTTGTGTACGCTCCGTGGTTGAGCGATACCTGGAGCGCCGCCGCGCACCCTCCGACCTCGCGATTCGTGACTGCTATTCCGTTCCCGCTTTCCCAGTTGTTCCAACCCCACCAGTCCCAGTACTGATTGCAAGTCGGGACGTACGAGTCGTAGTGGTAGTCGTAATGGGGTGTCGCCGACGCGCTAATCGAGCTAAGCGCAACGATCCCAACAGCGAGGGCCACCGCCGTGGCTGTCTTCTTTCTCAGCATCCCAGATCCCTTCTACACCCGCGCCCCTGTAGCGCGGGCTTCAGCTGAGGCTACCTCGGCGACAGGAGGATTGGGAAGACGGATCGGTCTATCCCAGGTCAACGAGTCGGATTGCGAGCGGAAAGCGGAAGCTGTCGACACGGCTTGGCCACGCAAAGGCGGCGTAAAGGCCCGGCAGGGGGGGTCGAAACGCCACTGAAGTCGCCGGCGACTCTCCAGCGCCGCTAGCCTCCTCTTTGGCCAGCTGGGTCACGCACGTGCTTGCGGTCTGCAGCCGACCTCGCCCGCAGTTCGAGCACCCGCTTGTCACGACGCGCGATCATCGGCTCGTTCTCACGGAACCAGACGTAGAGCGGCGAGGCGACGAACGGCGTCGAGTACGTGCCGATGATCGTTCCGACGAGCAGCGCGAGCGAGATGTCACGGAGCGTGTCGGCGCCGAGCACGAAGGATCCGATGAAGAGGATCGCGGCGACCGGGAGCGCGGCGACGACGCCGGTGTTGATCGAGCGCACGAGCGTCTGGTTGACGGCGAGGTTGACCGTCTCCCCGAACGTGCGGGTCGAGTCATCCGACATCTCGGAGGTGTTCTCGCGGATCTTGTCGAACACGACGACCGTGTCGTACAGCGAGAAGCCGAGGATCGTGAGGAACCCGATGACCGCGGCCGGGGTGATCTCGAAGCCCGAGAGCGCGTAGACGCCGACCGTGATGATGAGGTCGTGCAGCAGCGAGAGGATGGCGGCGAGCGACATCTTCCAGGTGCGGAAGTAGATCGCCATCATGACCATCGCGAGCACCAGGAACACGGCGAGGCCGATGAGCGCCTGGCGGGTGATGTCGGCGCCCCAGGTCGGCCCGATGAACGACGAGGTTACCTCGCTCGAGTCGTAGGCCTCCTCGAGGGCGAGGGCGACCTCCTGGGTCTCGGTGTTGGTCAGCTGGTCGGTCTGCACCCGGACTCCGGAGTCGCCGACGATGCTGACGCGGGCGACGGCGTCCGGCACGACCGAGCGCACGGCCTCTTCGGCGAGCGTCGAGTCGGGCTGGTCCTCGCCGTCGGGGATCGCCGCATCGGAGACCTGGAACTGCGAGCCCCCGCGGAACTCGATCCCGAAGTTGAACCCGGCGGCGAAGTCGCCGGCTCCGCGCACGAACGGCACGGCGAGGGCGAGCAGCATGAGCACCGCGGCGATGCTCAGCCAGATCCGGCGCAAGCGGATGAACGGAACCGACCGCTCACCGGTGTAGAGGTCGTTGCCGAAGCGCGTGAGACCGCTGGCCATTACTTCTTCCCCTTGGACGGAGCGGTCGTGGATTTCGAAGGGGCCGACTTCGGGGTCGACGGCTTCGACCCGAGTGCGGCCTGCTCGGCCGCCTTGCGCTCGGCGATCGTCTGACGCCGCTCCGCTTCGCGGTTCGCGCCCGCCTTCCGCGCCTCCGCCGACGGGCGGAACTCGGCACGGCCGCGGTAGACCGCCCCGAGCGCCTGCGGGTCGAGGCCGCTGAGCGGATGCCCGGACAGGAAGAAGCGTCGGGTCGCGAGGAGCTGCAGCATCGGATGCGTGAACAGCACGACGACGAGGACGTCGATCACGACGGTGATCCCGAGGGTGAAGGCGAATCCGCGCACGTTGCCGACCGCCACGATGTAGAGCACGATCGCCGAGAGGAGCGTCACGCCCTTCGCCGCGTAGATCGTGCGCAGGGCGCGTTTCCAACCGGCTTCGACGGCGCCGGTCAGCGCTCGGCCGTCGCGGAGCTCGTCGCGGATGCGCTCGAAGTAGACGATGAACGAGTCCACGGTGAAGCCGATGGCCACGATGAGACCCGCGACCCCCGCCAGCGACAGACGGTAGTCGAGGCGACCCCACGAGAAAATCGTGATCGTCAGGTAGGTGATGACGGCGGCGACCACGAGCGACGCGATCGTCACCGAGGCCAACAGCCGGTACTGGAAGAACGAGTAGATGACGACGAGCAGAAGACCGATGCCGCCAGCGATGAGTCCGCTGGCGAGCTGGCTCTCGCCGAGGGTCGCCGAGATGCGCTCCTCGCTCTGCGCCTCGAAGCTCACGGGCAGCGCCCCGAACTTCAACTGGTTCGCGATCGTCGTCGCGGTCTCCTGGTCGAAGCTCCCGGTGATCTCCGGCTGACCGTTGGTGATCGCGGCGTTCGTCGACGGGGCGATCAGCACCTTGCCGTCGAGCACCGCCGCGAACTGGTCGCGCGGGGCGGGCAGCGAGACGAGGCGGGTGGTGATCGCGGCGAACTGCTCGGTGCCTTCGCCGTCGAAGGTCGGGTAGATCGCCCAGGCGTTGGTCAGGGCGCCGTTCGCACCCTGCTGCTGCCCGGCACGGGCATCGCTGATGTTGGAGCCGTCCACCTCGACCGGACCGAGCAGGTACTTGATCGAGAGGTCGGCCTCGCAGGTGATGAGCGGCTCGTCTGCGGGGGCGACGTTCGTCGTCTCGGTCGCCAGGCTCGCGCAGTCGAAGGCGTCGTACTCGGCCTGGAGTTCCGGCGTCACCCAGGCGAGGTCGCTGCCATCGGTCGGGGTCGCGCTCGGCGTCGCGGCGGGGTCGACGGCCGCCGGATCGGTCGCCTCGGGCGTCGCGCTCTCGGTCGGATCCGGGGTGCCGTCGCCGTCGGCATCCGTTCCGTCGTCCACGCTCGTCGCCGAGGGAGCGCCGGTCAG
>NZ_JBIIAW010000084.1:0-13610 GCF_044239695.1 Pseudolysinimonas sp.
GCTTCGCCGAGGCCTGGATGCGGTCGAGCGTGGCCTGATCCGGTTTGCCCGGGATGGCGACCACGATGTTGTTCCCGAGGGTCGAGATCTCGGCTTCGGAGACACCGGTGGCATCGACACGCTGACGGATGATCGACACCGCCTGTTCGAGCTGCTCGGTGGTCACGTCGGCGGCGCCCTCCGCGACGAGCGGCGCGAGGATGATCTGCGTGCCCCCCGAGAGGTCGAGCGCGAGCTTCGGAGCGCCCGACCACCCGCCCCAGATCACGCCGCCGCCCACGACGCCGGCCATGACGGCGATGATCGCGCCCAGCCAGGCGAGGGAACGCGCGGCCTTGCGTGCGGGGCTCGACGACTTCGTGGCCACGCGCCTCTTCTTTCTACGATTCAGGGCACGCCGATTCGGGCGCGCCACTCCGGCCGTGTCGGCCGGAGATGAGGGTTACGACTACTCGGTCGGCTCGGTCGGCTTCTTGCGCGACCGCGGGGCCGGCTTCGGCTTCTCGTCGCGCTCGCCGAACTCGGGCTCGTCGGTGATGTCGATCTCGGGATCGGTGATCGCACCGGTCGCCTCGAGGATCTCGGCCTCTTCGACAGCCTCATCGGGAAGGGTCTCGTCGACGACCTTCGCGATCGTCTGGCTGTGGACGCGGAGCTTCGTGCCCGGCGTCGTCTCGATGATCGCCTCGTTCTTCTCCTCGTCGACCGAGAGGAGGGTGCCGTAGATGCCCTGGCTGGTCATCACCTCGGCACCGGGGACGATCTTGGCGCGCATGGTCTCGGCGTCGCGACGGCGACGCCGCGAGCTGATGAACATGAAGACGATGAGCACGCCGGCGATGGCGATGAGCGCAAGGGACAGCGGGTCTGAGAACACGGGGATGCCTTCCGAAGGTTCGAGGGGTCGCGCGCCGATCCTGAGTGAGGGGGCTAGCGCGAACCCCATGAATCATATGTCATCGTCGAAGAGCGCCCCGCTGTCGGGCCGCCGGATCCCGAGGTGGTCCCACGCGCGCCGAGTGGCGACCCGCCCGCGCGGGGTGCGACTGAGCATCCCGACTCGCACGAGGAACGGCTCGACGACCGATTCGATGGTGTCCGCCTCCTCGCCGACGCTCACGGCGAGGGTGCTCAGACCGACCGGCCCACCCTCGAACCGGTGCACGATCGTCTCGAGCACGGCGCGGTCCAAGCGGTCGAGCCCGATCGGGTCGACGTCATAGAGCTCGAGGGCGCCGTGGACCGCCGACATCCCCGCTCCTCCGCCGCGCACGAGGGCGAAGTCGCGCACGCGGCGCAGCAGGCGATTCGCGATGCGCGGGGTGCCGCGACTGCGGCCGGCGATCTCGCGCCGCGCGTCGGGCGGGATCGCGAGGTCGAGCAACCGCGCCGCACGCGCGAGCACCTCGTCGAGTTCGGCGTCGTCGTAGAACTCCAGGTTGGCGGTGAAGCCGAACCTGTCGCGCAACGGGTTGGGCAGCAGACCCGACCTCGTCGTCGCGCCGACGAGGGTGAACGGCGCGAGATCGAGCGGGATGCTGGTCGCCCCGGCGCCCTTGCCGACCATGATGTCGATGCGGAAGTCCTCCATGGCGAGGTAGAGCATCTCCTCCGCCGAGCGGGCCATCCGGTGGATCTCGTCGATGAAGAGCACCTCCCCCGGCACGAGACTCGAGAGCAGCGCGGCGAGGTCGCCGGCGTGCTGGATGGCCGGACCGCTCGACATCCGCAGCGGGCGGTTCGACTCGTGGGCGACGATCATCGCGAGGGTCGTCTTGCCGAGTCCCGGCGGACCGGCGAGCAGGATGTGGTCGGGCGTGCGGTTCTGCATCGCGGCCGCGTCGAGCAGCAGTTGGAGCTGCCCGCGCACCTTCACCTGTCCGACGAACTCGGCGAGACTCCGGGGGCGCAGCGCTCCCTCGAACGCGAGCTCGGCCTCCGACTCGGGGGCGGGCCGGACCAAGCCCGTGTCGATCTCGTCACTCACGGCCGCACCTGCTGGGGTCCCAGCCGCGCGAGGGCGAGTCGCAGAAGCGCGGGCACCGGAAGGGCGCCATCCTCTTCAGCGGCCGCGACCACCTCGTCGACGGCCTGCACGGCGACCTTCTCGTTCCAGCCGAGGCCGACGAGCGCGGCGACGACGTTCTGAGCGGTCGTGGATGCGGCGCTGCTCGGCGCGGCGACCGGCCCGGTCGGGGCGAGGATCTTGCCGGCGAGCGACACGACGATGAGCTTCGCGGTCTTCGGGCCGATGCCCGAGACCTTGCGGAAGGGCGTGTCGTCTTCGGTGGCGACCGCAGAAGCGATCTGGTCAGGCGTCAACGTCGCAAGCACGCCGAGGGCCGACTTCGGCCCGACGCCCGACACGCCTCGCAAGAGGTCGAACATCGCCAGCTCGTCGGTCGTCGCGAACCCGAAGAGACTCATGTCGTCTTCGCGCACGATGAGCGCCGTGTGCACCCGCGCCTCCTGCCCGACGCGCAGGCCGAGTGCGTGCTGCGGCGTGATCAGCACCGAGTACCCCAGCCCGCCGACGTCGATCACGACGACGGACCCGCCGCTGGGCGTGGAGCCGAGGCTCAGCACGGGGCCGCGCACCGACGAGATCACGACGCCACCCTACGTTTGCCCGTCGACTTCTCCGCCTCGCGCCACGCGCGCTGCGCCGGGGTGAGGGAACCGCCAGCGACGGCGCCGGTCGACGCCCCGCCCCCGCGCCAGCCGTGGCAGATCGCCAGGGCGAGGGCATCCGCCGCATCCGCCGGCTTCGGGATCTCGTCGAGCGCGAGGATGCGCATCACCATCGTGCCGACCTGGAGCTTCGCCGCCGACCCGTAGCCGGTGATCGCGGCCTTCACCTCGCTCGGGGTGTGCAGCCCGACGGGAAGACCGTGCTCGGCCGCCTGGGCGAGGGCGATGCCGCTCGCCTGGGCCGTGCCCATGACCGTGCGGAGGTTGTGCTGGGCGAAGACGCGCTCGACGGCGACCGCCTCGGGCGAGAACTCGCGGATCAGATCCGCGATGCCGCGGGAGACGGCGAGGAGACGCTCCGCCAACGGGTCGTCGGCGGGGGTGCGGATGACTCCGGCGTGCACGAAGCGAGCCCGTCGATCGGTGCCGACGTCGACGACGCCGACGCCGCATCGGGTCAGGCCCGGGTCGACTCCGAGGATCCGCATCCGGCCATGCTATCGAACACATGTACGAACGAGGGGTCTCGACACGCCCGCTGCGCGGGCTCCCCGACCGGCGGGGTTCAGTCGTCGGCGTCGAGTTCGGCCTGCACCGACTCGGAGATGTCGAAGTTGCTGAAGATGTTCTGCACGTCGTCGCTGTCTTCCAGGGCGTCGATCAGGCGGAACACCTTGCGGGCCGTGTCGGCGTCGACCTCGACGGCGAGGTTCGGCACGAACTCGGCTTCCGCGGAGTCGTACTCGATCCCCGCCTCCTGCAGCGCCGAGCGCGCCTGCGTGAGGTCCGACGGGTCGGTGATGACCTCGAAGCCACCGCCCTGGTCCTTGACCTCCTCGGCACCGGCGTCGAGCACCGCCTCGAGGATCGCGTCCTCGTCGACGCCGTCGGTCTTGGTGATCGAGATGACGCCCTTGCGACTGAAGTTGTAGGCGACACTGCCGGGGTCGGCGAGAGTGCCGCCCTGGCGGCTGAGCGCCGTGCGCACCTCGGCGGCCGCGCGGTTCTTGTTGTCGGTGAGGCACTCGATGAGGAATGCGACGCCGTTCGGGCCGTAGGCCTCGTACATGATCGACTCGTAGTTGATCGCCTCGCCGCCGATGCCGGCGCCGCGCTTGATCGCGCGGTCGATGTTGTCGTTGGGGACCGACGTCTTCTTGGCCTTCTGCACGGCTTCGAACAGGGTCGGGTTGCCGGCCAGGTCGGCACCGCCGATCTTGGCGGCAACCTCGATGTTCTTGATGAGCTTCGCGAACGACTTGGCACGGCGCTGATCGATGATCGCCTTCTTGTGCTTCGTCGTGGCCCACTTGGAATGACCGCTCACGGTGCTCCTTCTTCGTTGCTGTAAGTCCTCGCCGATCTTAGCTGGCGCCTCACCAGCCGCCGTCCTAGGCTCTCGGGGTGCCTGCCCGCTGGTTCCGCATCTCGTTCGCGGAGAATGCCTTCCGGCGTCACCTCGCCGAGGTCGGCGAGCAGCTCGAGTCGCTGCGCATCGGCACCGCCCTGACCGCCGCGACCGGCTTCTACGCGTCGCACCGCGCCCAGCACACGCGCATCCTCGAGGACGGCGACGGGCTGCTCTGGCAGTGGGGTCCGGATGCCGACGCCGCGCGGTTCACGGCGGCCGTCACCCGGCAGTTGATCCGCGAAGGCGACGACCAGCCCATCGTGCAGGTGACCCTGTGCCTGTCCTACCGCTGGACGCCCGCCCGCCGCGCACTCGGCCGCGGGCACGCCTGGTGTTTCACGCCGACGCGGGTTCCCGACTTCGAACGGGGCATCCGTCGATCACCCGAGTTCCGCGCCGTCGCGTCGGCCGCGCCGGTCGAGGTCACGCTGCGCACCGACACGCTCTGACCGCTCCCCGACTACCCCTCCTTCAGCCTCACCCCGGAAGCGCGGAGTTCGAGCTGCGCGAGCCGGCGCACGACATCTGGCTCACCGCGCCGCCATGCCCCGAGAGCGTCGGCGTCGATGCTCGTGATCGCCGACAGCTTCTGCGTCGTGAGCGCGCGGAGGGCGAGCAGATCCATGCCGGCGTCGGCCTGCACGACAGCCTTCGCGCGACCGGCGCGGCGGATGAAGAGGATGCGCGGCACGAGCCAGACGATGAGGATCATCAGCACGGGGAGCACCGCCGTGCCGATCCCGAGGGTCAGCGCCAGTTGGAGCACGGCGTCCTGCTGCGCCTGCCCGGCCTCGGCGAGCGTGCCGCCCGCTGCACTCGCGCCGTCGAACGGCACCCGGATGCCGGGGCCGATGAGCGGGACGCCGCCGAGGTTCTCCCCCACCTCGGCCATCGTCTGCTCGAAGCCGACGCCGGCATCCTCCATCTGGACTCCGAAGACGGCGAGCCCGTTCACGAGCGTGAAGACGGTGACGCCGAACCACACCCACAGCGCGATGGCCGCGAGGGCGAGCACGTCGCCGATGATCTGACGCGTACGACGGCCGGCGAAATCGGAGTAGATCTTCATGCACCGATCATCCCCCGCGTACCGGTCAGGAGGGGATGCGTTCCAGGAATCGGGCGTGGAAGCGGTGGTCGTCGGTCATCTCAGGGTGGAACGCCGTGCCGAGCAGCGGCCCCTGCTCGACGGCGACCACTCGGCCGTCGTCGAGAGTCGCCAGGGCACGCGCATTCGGCCCGACGACCTCGACCGCGGGAGCCCGGATGAAGACCGCGTGCACGGGCGGGGCTCCGAGCTCCGGGATGTCGAGATCGGTCTCGAAGGAGTCGTTCTGGTTGCCGAAGGCGTTGCGGCGCACGACGACGTCGAGGCCGCCGAGGGTCTGCTGGCCGGTGATCGCGTCGCGCACGGTGTCGGCGAGCATGATGAGTCCCGCGCAGGTGCCGTACACCGGCATCCCGTCGGCGATGCGCGCCTTCAACGGTTCGGCGACCCCGAACAGGCGGGAGAGCTTGTCCATCACGCTCGACTCGCCGCCCGGGATGACGAGCCCGGCCACGTCGTCGAGTTCGGCGGCGCGACGCACCGGCACGGCGTCCGCCCCCAGACCGCGCAGCACCGACAGGTGTTCACGGAAGTCACCCTGGAGTGCGAGGACGCCGACCCGCGGGCCCGAACTGTTCAGCAGGACCTACCAGCCGCGCTCGGCGAGGCGGTGCGGCGCGGGGATGTCGGCGACGTTGATGCCGACCATCGCCTCGCCGAGCCCGCGCGACGCGGCCGCGATCTCGGCCGGGTCGTCGAAGAACGTCGTCGCCTTGACGATCGCGGCGGCCCGGGCGGCCGGGTTGCCGGCTTTGAAGATGCCGGAGCCGACGAAGACGCCGTCGGCTCCGAGCTGCATCATGAGCGCGGCGTCGGCGGGGGTCGCAACGCCGCCGGCGGTGAACAGCACGACGGGGAGCTTGCCGGTCGCGGCGACCTCGGCGACCAGGTCGTACGGGGCCTGCAGCTCTTTGGCGGCGACGTACAGCTCGTCCTTCGTCTTGGACTTCAGGGCGTTGATCTCGCCGGTGATCGTGCGGATGTGCTTCGTCGCCTCGGAGACGTCGCCGGTGCCGGCCTCACCCTTCGAGCGGATCATCGCCGCGCCTTCGGTGATGCGGCGCAGGGCCTCGCCGAGGTTGGTGGCACCGCAGACGAACGGCACGGTGAAGTTCCACTTGTCGATGTGGTTGACGTAGTCGGCCGGGGACAGCACCTCGGACTCGTCGATGTAGTCGACACCGAGCTGCTGCAGCACCTGGGCTTCGACGAAGTGACCGATGCGGGCCTTGGCCATCACCGGGATCGAGACGGCGGCGATGATGCCGTCGATGAGGTCGGGGTCGCTCATCCGGGCGACTCCGCCCTGGGCGCGGATGTCGGCCGGGACCCGCTCGAGCGCCATGACGGCGACGGCCCCGGCATCCTCGGCGATCTTCGCCTGGTCGGCCGTGACGACGTCCATGATGACGCCGCCCTTGAGCATCTCGGCGAGGCCGCGCTTGACGCGGTTGGTGCCGAGTTCCGTCGAAGACTCCGTGGGGGTGGGCGCCGTGGTGGTCATAACCGCTGATTCTACGGCGCGGCCGCGAACGGGGCCGCCGAGCAGTCAGGCCAAAGCCCGGATTTTGGACCCCCCGGAAACGCGCGGCGGCGGATGGGAGGATCGGCGGATGAAGGTGCTCTCGATCCAGTCCGCCGTCGCCTACGGTCACGTCGGCAACTCCGCCGCCGTCTTCCCGCTCCAGCGGATCGGCGTGGAGGTGCTGCCGGTCTACACGGTGAACTTCTCCAACCACACCGGCTATGGCGCGTGGCGCGGTCCCCTGATCGCACCGGACGACGTCGCGGCGGTGATCCAGGGGGTCGAGGACCGCGGGGTGTTCCCGCAGATCGACGTGGTCCTCTCCGGATACCAGGGCGGAGTCGGCATCGGCGACGTCATCGTCGACGCCGTCGCGCGGGTGAAGGCGGCCAACCCGAACGCGATCTACGCGTGCGACCCGGTCATGGGCAACGCGAAGTCGGGATGCTTCGTGGCCCCGGAAATCCCCGTGCTGCTGCGCGAGCGGGTCGTGCCGGTGGCCGACCTGATCACGCCGAACCAGTTCGAGCTCGGCTTTCTCACCGACACCTCGCCGGATTCGATCGACTCGACGCTCGCCTCGGTCCAAGCCGCCCGCGCGATGGGACCGCGCACGGTGCTCGTCACGAGCGTCGAGCGGCCCGACCGGGAGCCGGACACGATCGAGATGATGGTCGTCGACGACCGCGGCGCGTGGATCGTGCAGACCCCGCTGCTGCCGATGAAGGCCAACGGCTCGGGAGACGTCACGGCGGCGCTGTTCACCGCGCACTATGTGGCATCCGGTGACGCGGCGGTCGCCCTCGCGCGCACGGCGTCGAGCGTGTTCGACCTGCTGCAGAACACCCTGGACTCGGGCGAGCGCGAACTGCAGCTCGTGGAGTCGCAGGAGTCGTACGCGCACCCGCGGATGCAGTTCGAGGTGCGCCAGATCGGCTGAACCCGGATGTCGCGGTTCAGAACGGCGGCGGATCGGCGTCGGCGACGAACCCGGTGGGGCTGGTCCAGCGGATCACCCCGTCGGGTCGCTGCTCGACCGTCCACCGCGTGCGGTGCTTCAAAGTGTGATGTCGGCGCGAGAGGTGCGCGAGGTTGCGCACGCTCGTGGTGCCGCCCTTCGCCCAGTCAACCGTGTGGTCGATGTCGCAACGCTTCGCGGGGCGGCCGCAGCCGGGGTGCCGGCAGGTCACGTCCCGCAGGGCGAGTACCCGGGCGAGGTCGGCCGGCGGTCGGTAGCTGGTGCGGTCGACGTCGAGCACGGCGCTCGACACGGGATGCGTGAGGATGCGGTGGAACGACGGGGCCTTCACGGCGAGTCGACGGGCCGTCTCGGGATCGATCGGAATGCGGCCCTCCAGCGTCGCCGGCTGATCGCCCTCGCCGAGAAGCGTCAGCACCGGAACGAGCACGCCGACCGTGACGCGCGGCTCGGTTGCCGGGTCATTCCGCCCGGTGAGGATGTCGGCGACCGCGTCGGCGCGGATCTGGTCGAGCGAGCGCGACTCGTCAGTGCAGGTCGCTAGCTGCCGCGCGATGCCGTCGATGCGCTGCCAGGCCGCCTCGGCATCCGTCGAGGGGAGATGGATGCCGAGCCAGGCCATGCCGTCGTCGCCGTGCTCGATCCAGGTGCGCCGGGCCGCGCGCGCCCGCTCGTGCCGCTCGGTCTGCGACTCCGGGTGCACGCGATCGCGGAATGCGCGCATCCGCTCGCGGAAGCGTGAGGGCACGAGACCGGCGAGCTCCGCCGCGCGATCGGCGACCCGGGCGTCGCACATCTCGTTCTCGGGAAGGCTGTCGAGTACATCCGCGACGCATGCGACGTTCTCCGGCGAGATCTCGCCCTCGCGGAAGAGGTTCCAAACGGGCAGCGCCCGGGTGGTGACGAGCTCTCCGCGACGCACGAGCGCGCCGACCGTCGACTCGCTCAGCGAGAGGCGAACGGCGAGGTCGGCGATCGCCGCCTCGACGGCGAACGAGATGTCGCGTGCAGTCGCCTCGTCACGCACGACCACATAGGTGTCGGGATGGCGGCGCGCCTCCCGGATGACGGACACGACGGCCGACATCCGCTCTGCTGCCAGGCGGTTCAACTGGCTGGAGGCGACCTCCGCGCGCGCGAGCGCGAAGTCGACGCGGTCGTCGGCCCGCGTGTCGTCGATCGCTCGGGTGCTCATGCCCTCACGACATCGAAGACCACCGACAATCGCGCCTCGAAACGATCGGGTTCCGCGACGCGAGCCGGCTTTGTGACCGATTCGTTATGCAGCAGGCCAGGCGGCGGCGATCTCGTCGCGGACCTCGCCGAGCAACCGCGGGATCGCCTTCGTCTGGGCGATGATCGGGAAGAAGTTCGCGTCGGTCGCCCAGCGCGGCACGACGTGCTGGTGCAGGTGCGCGGCGATGCCGGCGCCGGCGATCGCCCCCTGGTTCATGCCGATGTTGAAGCCGTCGGCGCGCGACGTCGCAGCCAGCACGCGCATGGCCGTCTGCGTCAGCGCCCCGATCTCGGCGACCTCCTCGGCCGTCGCCGAGTCGTAGGTCGCGATGTGGCGATACGGCACGACGAGAAGATGCCCGGAGTTGTAGGGGAAGAGGTTGAGGATGACGTACGCCAGCTCCCCGCGGTACGCGATGAGCGCCTGCTCGTCGCTCATGGTCGGCGCCGTGCAGAACACGCAGTCGTCGCCCGGGGCGGCGCCGCCCTGCTCGATATAGGCGATCCGGTGCGGGGTCCACAGCCGCTGAAAACCGTCCGGGATGCCGGCGAGCCCCAGCGACGACTCGGCCGCCGGATACTCGGTGCCGTCGTAGTCGGGAGGGAACGGCACGTCAGACCTGCGCGTGCGAGTCGATCGCCTCGTGGATGCGCGCCACGGCATCCTCGATCGGAACGCCGTTGTCCTGCGTCCCGTCGCGGAAGCGGAAGCTGACCGTGCCGCCCGCGCGGTCCTGTTCCCCCGCGATCAGCTGGAACGGCACCTTGCCTTGCGTGTGGGTGCGGATCTTCTTCTGCATCCGCTCGTCGCTCACGTCGAGTTCGGCGCGCACGCCTTCGCCCTTCAACCGGTCGATGACCTCGCCGAGGTAGTCGGCGTAGTCCTCGGCAACCGGGATGCCGACGACCTGCACGGGCGACAGCCACACCGGGAACGCTCCCGCGTAGTGCTCGAGCAGGATCGCGAAGAACCGCTCGATCGACCCGAACAGGGCGCGGTGGATCATGATCGGGCGCTTCTTCTGTCCGTCGCGATCGGTGAACTCGAGCTCGAAGCGCTCGGGCAGGTTGACGTCGACCTGCACGGTGGAGAGCTGCCAGACCCGGCCGATCGCATCCCTAGTCTTGAGGTCGATCTTCGGCCCGTAGAACGCGGCCTCACCGGGCACCTCGGTGTACTTCAGGCCGCTCGCCTGCGCGACGTGCCGCAGCGCGTTGGTCGAGTACTCCCAGAACTCGTCGGAGCCGAGCCACTTGGTCTTCTCGTCGTCGCGCATCGAGAGCTCGAGTTCGAAGTCGTCGAGCCCGAAGTCGCGCAGCATCGAGATGACGAACTCGAGCACCTTCGTAGTCTCGGCTTCGAGCTGGTCGGGGGTGACGAAGAGGTGCGAGTCGTCCTGGGTGAAGCCGCGCACCCGGGTGAGCCCGTGCAGGGCACCGGAGAGCTCGTTGCGGTAGACCGTGCCGTTCTCGGCGAGCCGCATCGGCAGGTCCCGGTAGCTGCGCTGCCGCTCCTTGTAGATGAGGATGTGCATCGGGCAGTTCATCGGCTTGAGGTAGTAGTCGACGCCCGGTTTGGTGACGGTGCCGTCGGCGTCGCGTTCCTCGTCCATCACGATCGGGGGGAACATCCCGTCCGCGTAGGTCACCAGGTGGTTGGAGGTGACGAACAGGTCCTTCTTGGTGATGTGCGGCGTGTAGACGTAGGTGTACCCGGCCTCGACGTGGCGCTTGCGAGCGTGCTGCTCCATCTCCATGCGGATGACGCCGCCGCGCGGGTGCCAGACCGAGAGACCGGATCCGATCTCCTCGGGGAACGAGAAGAGGTCGAGCTCCTTGCCGAGCTTGCGGTGGTCGCGCTTGGCGGCCTCCTCGAGGCGTTCCAGGTGCGCCTTGAGCGCGCCCTTGTCGGGCCACGCGGTGCCGTAGATGCGCTGCAGCTGCGGGTTCTTCTCCGAGCCGCGCCAGTACGCGGCGGCGATGCGCATCAGCTTGTGCGCGCCGAGTGCCCCGGTGTTGGAGACGTGCGGGCCGCGGCAGAGGTCCTTCCAGACGGTCACACCCTCGCGGTCGACGTTGTCGTAGATCGTGAGTTCGGCCCCGCCGATCTCCACCGACTCGTCGTCGTCGCCGCCCTTGAGCCCTATGAGCTCGAGCTTGTACGGCTCCCCCGCGAGTTCGGCGCGCGCCTCCTCCTCGGTGACGACCCGGCGCACGAATCGCTGACCCGAGCGGATGATGCGGTCCATCTCCTTCTCGATCGCCGGGAGGTCCTCCGGGGTGAAGGGGGTGGCGACGTCGAAGTCGTAGTAGAAGCCGTCGGTGATCGGCGGGCCGATCCCGAGCTTCGCGTCGGGATCGACCTTCTGCACCGCCTGGGCCAGCACGTGGGCGGTCGAGTGCCGCAGGATGTTCAGGCCGTCGGGCGAGTCGACCTCGACGGGCTCCACGGCATCCGTCTCGGTGACCGTCGTCGCCTTGTCCTTGAGCTCGCCGTTGACGCGGATCGCGACGACAGAGCGGTCGGGGAACAGGTCGAAACCGGTCGTATGGGACGACTGCTGGGCACTCACCCGCTCAACGATAGCGGCGCGCGCCGCGCCCATCCGGCGCCCACCGTGCGCTCAGCCGCCGAAGGCGCCCACCACCGCGCTCATCCAGTCGACGACGATCTCCCGGCTGAACGCCGTCGCCCAGGCGATCGCGATCTGCAGCACGGCGACGATGTCGACGAGGACCGTCGTCAGCCGGTCCTTCGCCGTCGGGATGAGGGCGATCGCGAGCACGGTCATGAGGATGAAGCTGTTGCCGGCGGAGCCGGCCGGCAACAGCCCGAGCACGTCGGCGCCGAGGATGGCGGCGAAGGCGAGCGTCGAGACGAGGATGGCGCGGGGCCGGCGCACGAGGATCGCCATGATCCACGCGCTGAGCACGGGGGCGGCGAGCAGCCAGCCGGCCGGGGTCGTGAACAGCGCCCCGAGCGATGCGAGCCGTTCGGGCATGCCGTCGAGGATGCCGCGACCGAGCGGGGTGAGCACCGATCCGGTGAAGACGAAGTTGATGAACAGGATCGCCGAGATCGCCGAGATCGTCGGATAGATGATGACCAGCACGTTGGCGCTGCGGGCGCCCTTCTGCTCGACCCGGGCGAGCCGCAGGAACGGCGCGGCGACGGCGAGGGTGGTCACGTAGAGCAGACCGCTGAGATCGGACAGTGTCGCGAGCATCAGCAGCATCCCGGCGCGGAAGCCCGACCGGGTGTTGCGCCACGAGACGAACCGCACGACGTCGGAGGCGGCGAGTCCGAAGAAGGCGAGCCCGAGGAATGCGGCGAAGTTCTCCAGCGCCGTGTACGCGAACAGCGGGTTCGCCCCGATCGCGAGGGTCAGGATCACGATCGTGCTCCGGGAGAACCCCCGCTGCACCATGATCTCGAGGATCTTCTGGAGGAAGATCCCGGCGATCAGCGCCCCGGCGACGGCGAGCCCGGCGCGTCCACCCGGCAGGAGCGTCGCGAGCAGCGTCGACAGCGGCGGGAAGATCTGACCGATCCACTCCGGGTCGGCGCGGTCCCACGGAATCGTCGCGACGTGGTCGAGGAGTTGCCCATTCGGGGTGACGAGGTTCGCCCCGTCGGTCGTCGCCGCGCCGGTCCAGGCGAGCAACAGGTACGGCACGGCGAGCCCGAAGCGCAGCGACCAGCGGCGCAGCGGGTCGCGCGGGAACGCGTCGAGGCGGGTCCGCGGCGCACGGCGGCGGACCCGGCGACCCGCATCGTCGACCGCGACGGCGCTCATGACCCCACCTGGGCGGCTCCGTCGTGCGACTGGGTGGTGAGGCCGTGCTCGGTCTTCTCCCAGTAGTGCGGTTTGAACAGCAGCTGCCAGAGCGCCTTGTACGACGCCACCGAGTGCAGCACCCAGTAGACCGGGTTGAGCAGCGACCAGAGGATGAGGTCGAACGTCCCCCGCTTGTACGGACCCATCATCGACAGGTAGACCATCGCCGAGTTGCCGATGATGAAGTTGACGAGCGTGATCCAGAGCAGCCAGACCGGGAAGAAGGGGCTCAACCATTCCGTCGGGATGACGATCGTGAAGACCGTCAGCACATACAGCGGGATCACCCCGAGGAAGGTGATCGGCGTGCCCGCGATGAGCAGCGTGAAACTCGCGAACCGGCGCAGGCCGATCCTCCGGATGAGGGTCACCGGGCGGCGCGCGTGCACGAGGCTCGTCTGCATGTAGCCCTTGATCCACCGGCTGCGCTGGCGGATGAAGTTCGGGATGGAGGTGTTCGCCTCCTCCATCGTCGTCGAGTTGACGACGCCCACCCGGTAGCCCATCGCACTCGCGCGGATGCCGAGGTCGGCATCCTCGGTGACGTTGTAGGGGTCCCACCCGCCGAGTTCGATGAGCGCGTCGGTGCGGAAGTGGTTGCTCGTTCCACCGAGCGGGATCGGCAGGTCGGCGGCGTCGAGGCCGGCCAGCATGTAGTCGAACCAGTAGTTGTACTCGAGCGTGAACATGCGGGTGAGCGCGTTCTCGTCGGCGTTGAAGTAGTTGAGCGCGGCCTGCACGCACACCGTCTTCTCCCCGCCACGACGGAAGGCGACGACGCACTTCTTCAGCTGGTCGGGATCGGGCGCGTCTTCGGCGTC
>NZ_JBIIAW010000069.1:0-16467 GCF_044239695.1 Pseudolysinimonas sp.
GGCTTACGGGCTCGACAAGGGCAAGGAGGACGAGCTCATCCTCGTCTTCGACCTCGGTGGCGGCACGTTCGACGTCTCCCTCCTCGAGGTGGGCAAGGACGACGACTTCTCCACCATCCAGGTGCGCGCGACCGCCGGTGACAACCGCCTCGGCGGCGACGACTGGGACCAGCGGGTCGTCGAGCACCTCATCAAGAAGTTCAAGGAGACCACCGGCGTCGACGTCTCGAAGGACAAGATCGCCCTCCAGCGTCTCAAGGAGGCGGCCGAGCAGGCGAAGAAGGAGCTCTCCTCCTCGACGACGGCCAGCATCCAGCTTCCCTACCTCTCGCTGACCGAGAACGGCCCGGCCAACCTCGACGAGACCATCACGCGCGCGCAGTTCGAGCAGATGACCTCCGACCTGCTCGACCGCACCAAGAAGCCGTTCGAGGACGTCATCAAGGAGGCGGGCGTCAAGCTCGCCGACATCGACCACGTCGTGCTCGTCGGTGGCTCCACCCGCATGCCGGCCGTCACCGAGCTGGTCAAGAAGCTCACCGGCGGCAAGGAGCCCAACAAGGGCGTCAACCCGGATGAGGTGGTCGCCGTGGGCGCCGCCCTCCAGGCCGGCGTGCTGAAGGGCGAGCGCAAGGACGTGCTGCTCATCGACGTCACCCCCCTGAGCCTCGGCATCGAGACCAAGGGCGGCATCATGACGAAGCTGATCGAGCGCAACACCGCCATCCCGACCAAGCGCAGCGAGACCTTCACGACCGCCGACGACAACCAGCCGTCGGTCGCGATCCAGGTCTTCCAGGGCGAGCGCGAGTTCACCCGCGACAACAAGCCGCTGGGCACCTTCGAGCTGACCGGCATCGCGCCGGCCCCGCGCGGCATCCCGCAGATCGAGGTCACCTTCGACCTCGACGCCAACGGCATCGTGCACGTGTCCGCGAAGGACAAGGGCACCGGCAAGGAGCAGTCGATGACCATCACCGGCGGCTCGTCGCTGCCGAAGGAGGACATCGAGCGCATGGTGCGCGAGGCCGAGGAGCACGCCGCCGAGGACAAGGCGCGGCGCGAGTCGGCCGAGATCCGCAACAGCGCCGAGCAGCTCGTGTACTCGATCGACAAGCTCATCAAGGAGAACGAGGACAAGCTCCCCGAGGACGTCAAGACCGAGGTGCAGGCCGACGTCGACGCCCTCAAGACGGCCCTCCAGGGTGAGGACGACGACGCCGTGAAGACGGCCTTCGACAAGCTCAACGCGAGCCAGACGAAGCTGGGCGAGGCGATCTACGCCGCGCCCACGACGGAGACCGACGCCCCGGCCGAGGAGCCGGCCGCGGCCGGCAGCGACGAGGACATCGTCGACGCCGAGATCGTCGACGACGAGGAGCCGAAGAAGTAGATGGCGGACGACACGAACGACGACACCCCCCAGGTCAACGACAAGCGCAAGATCGACCCCGAGACCGGGGAGGCGCGCGTGACGGAGCCGGTCGGCGAGGGGTTCACGGCGGAGAAGGGCGCCTCGTCGGAGGCGCCCGACTCCGAGACCGCTGACTCCGACGAGCCCGCGGTCGAGGAGGAGCCGGACGGTGCCGAGGACGTCGAACTGATCGACGCCCAGGGCACCGACACCGAGTTCAGCGACGACGACCTGGCCCTGCTCGCCGAAGCCGAGCGCGACCTGGTCGCGGAGTATCGCGAGCGCGCTGCCCGCGCAGAGGCGGAGTTGAAGAACTTCCGCACCCGCGTGGAGCGCGACCGTGCGGCGAACCGCGAGATCGTGATCGCCGAGGTCATCCGCTCGCTCCTTCCGGCGATCGACGACCTCGACCGGGCGGACGCGCACGGCGACCTCGTCGAGGGCGGCCCGCTGGCGATCGTGGCGCAGAAGATCCGCGCCGCGTTCGACAAGTACGGACTCACGAAGGTGGGCGAGAAGGGCGAGCGCTTCGACCCGAAGCTGCACGAGGCCCTGGTGCGCATCCCGAGTGCCGACGTCACCGTCGACACGGTGGCGGATGTCATCGAGCCCGGCTACCTCCTCGGTGAGCGCCTCATCCGCGCCGCCAAGGTCGCCGTCTCGTCGCCCGAGTAAGCGGAAGCGGAGCCCCATGGCCAGCCAGGACTGGTTCGACAAGGACTTCTACGCCGTCCTCGGCGTCGGCAAGGACGTGTCGGACGCCGACCTCAAGAAGACGTACCGCAAACTCGCGCGCCAGCATCACCCCGACTCCAACGCGGGCGACGCCAAGGCCGAGGCGCGGTTCAAGGAGATCAGCGAGGCGTACTCGGTGCTGTCCGATAAGGACCAGCGCGCCGAGTACGACCAGATGCGGGCGATGGGTTCGGGCGCGCGCTTCACGGCGCCCGGTGGGGGCGCCGCCGGTGGCCAGGGCTTCGACGACATCTTCCGCGGCTTCGGCCGGGGCGCTCAGCGCAACCAGAGCGACTTCGACGACATCCTCGGCGGACTCTTCGGCGGGGGCAGCCGGTTCGGCACCCCGACGGGCGGGTTCGGCGGCTTCGGCGGGCCGACCAAGGGTGGCGACATCACCGCGAACACCACCCTCGACTTCCTCACCGCGATCCGCGGCGACACCGTCGGTCTGCAGATGCAGGACGGGCGCGAGGTCAAGGTGAAGGTGCCGGCGGGCGTCGCCGATGGGCAGAAGATCCGGCTCAAGGGCAAAGGGCAGCAGAGCCCCGACGGCGGCGAGGCCGGAGATCTCGTCATCACCGTGTCGGTGCGGCCGCATCCGGTGTTCGAACGCGAGGGCCTCAACCTCCGCGTCGACGTGCCGGTGACCTTCGCCGAAGCCGCTCTCGGCGCGACGATCGAGGTGCCGACCCTCGAGGGCGACACCGTGCGGCTCAAGGTCGCCCCGGGCACCCCGGCCGGCCGCGTGCTGCGGGTCAAGGGCCGCGGCGTGACGACCCCGAAGGGCACGGGAGACCTGCTCGCCGAGGTCGTCGTCGCGGTGCCGAGCAACCTGTCGGCGCCGGCTGCCGCCGCGGTGGCCGAACTCGCGAAGGCGATGCCCGAGAACCCGCGGGACGAATTGCTCGCCCGGGCCCGCGCGGGGAGGTGAGCCCGATGGCCGATGTCGATCTGGAGACCCCGATCTTCGCGATCGCCGTCGCCGCCGAGCTGAGCGGCATGCACCCGCAGACGCTCCGCCAGTACGACAAGCTCGGGCTGGTCAGCCCACGGCGCACGGCGGGCCAGTCGCGGCGCTACTCGATGCGGGATGTCGTGCAGTTGCGGGAGATCGCCCGACTGTCGGCGGAAGGTCTCAACCTCGAGGGCATCCGCCGCATCCTGGAACTGGAGAACCAGGTGGCGGCTCTCACCGGGCGCGTGCGCGAACTCGAGCGGGCGCTCGCCGACGAGCTGTTGAACCGCCCGGGCCGTCGCGTCTTCGCGGCCGGTTCAGAGGGCGACGTCGTCCCGCTGCGGGCGGGAACTCGCGCTAAGAAGTCGACGTCGGTCGTCGTGTGGCGGCCATTCGGAGCGCGGGACTGAGGGCCTTCCCGACCCGCCGCGTGCCTATCCCCGGATAGCTGAGAAAAACCCCCAATGCAGGGGGGCGACTTAAACTTTAGTTGACGCTACGTGGGCGACCTCCCAAGGTGGCACCCCACTATGGGTGCAAGAGCAATACACGGGGGTGTGTCGACTCGGCGCCAGGTTCTCGGTTACGGGTCGACATCGGGGACGGGGCGGCCATGCATCGACAACTCATTCCGCGACACCGAGGGCAGCTGCCGCTCGCCCATCAGTCGGCGATCATCGCGGCCGGGCTCCCCTCGATCGCCGTCTCGATCGCCCTCGTCGAAACCCAGCTCCGCGTGTCGGCGTGGACCTGGGTGAGCGTCCCCGTGGCGATCGTCGCGTCGACGACCCTGCCCTTCCTCGTCGCGGTTCGGCCGCGCCTCTCCGTTCTTCTCGGCACGGTGGCCGCCGCATTGTCCCCGGGGGCGGTCCCGGTGCTGGTTCTGGTCGGCAGTCTCGGTCTGAGGATCGGCCCGCGGCGTCCGCCGTGGCTCGTCGTGCCGCTGATCGGGGTCGGCATCGCGATGGGCTTCGCCGCCCGATCCGTCACCGGCGCCGCCGTCGTGGTGGTTCCGACCCTCGCGGCATCAGTGCTCGGCGTGTGTATGGTCGTCGTCGGGATCCACTTCATCCTGCGACCACGCGGTGCACAGGGCGTCACACCGCAGGTGGATTCCGACTGGCTGTCCCGGCGGATCCACGACGGCGTCGGCCACCGGCTCGCGCTGCTCAGCCTCCGGGCGCGCATCCAGCAGTCGGAGCTCCCGGGTGCTGGCCCGGAGCTCTGGGAGGTGGTGGCCGACGAGGTCGAGAGGACGTTCGAAGAATTGCGCCAGCTGCTGGACGAGATCGACCAGCGGAGGTCGCCCGAAGAAGATCCCGGGTTCGCGCTCGACGCGTTCGTCGTGGATGCCCGCCGCGCTGGCGTTCCGGTGCTGGTGTCCGGTCGTCATCTGCTGGACCGGGTGCCGTCGTCCGATGCCGCTCTGGCCGCCGCCGTCGTTCGCGAAGGGATCGCGAACGCGGCGAAGTATGGGGGTCCGGGGCATGTCCACGTGCGTTTCGACCACCAAGCTCCCGGAGACCTGACGGTCGAGGTGCGGTCCCCATTGGGCGTCGAGGCGCCGCAACTGAGCGGGGGCCGCCACGGGCTCGGGTGGCTGCAGCGGCAGGTCGATCAGGCCGGCGGCGGGATGAGGGCCGTCATCGATGCCGAGCAGTTCGTGCTGAGCGCCCGCATCCCGGTGCACAGCCAGGCGGCTGCGCCGGCCGCCGATTCCGTGCTGCCGTGGTCATCGCGCGTGGTTACGGGATGACCACGCGCCTGATCATCGCCGACGACGACCCTCTTGTTCGCACCGGACTGCGGTCCCTCCTACGGCACGACAGCCTCGAGATCGTCGCCGAGGCCTCAGACGGTGCCGCCGTGCTTCGCCTTCTCGAGGTGGTGCGAGCCGACGTCGTTCTGATGGACGTCCAGATGCCCCGCCTGAGCGGGGTCGCCGCGATCGCGCCGGTGCGGGCACGGCTTCCGGACGCCCGCATCATCCTGATGACGACATTCGACGCGGACCGCTTCGCCGTGCACGCGAAAGCCGCCGGTGCCGATGCCTTCGTGCGCAAGTCGGCGCCGGCGACGGAGATCCTGGCCGCCATCTACGGAAGGACGGTGAGGGAGGCCCGCGGGCACCCCGGCGCAGCGCGCCTGAGTCCCCGGGAACGCGACGTCGGGATCCGGATTGCCGGAGGCTGCAGCAACGAGGAGATCGCGGTTGAACTGGGGGTCAGCATCAACACGATCAAGACCTACGTGTCGCGACTCTTCGCGAAGTTCGGGGTGAGCAACCGCGTTCAGCTCGCGAACGCGTTCAACGGTCTCCGCGGGGGGTACGACGCGGCCGGCTCGACCGCCGATCGGGGCTGACGACCGCAGACCCGTGTCGCCAGACGAGTGACAGAAGAGTGAGCCCGCGGCCCATCCCGCGGGGCGATTGTCTACCGTGGAGTTCCGCCGCGCGGTGCCTATTGCGCGCACGTCCCCCCGTGCGCACCGGCCCGCGCGGCGCTTTCGTGTCCGGCGACGGCCTGGCTCAGGAGCCACCCTAACGGGGCTCATTCCTGGGGTGACGCCGTTCGACCGAATGCGGATCGCCCCCCTGCCGCGGCCCCTAGCGTCGGGCTGACAGCGGATGAGGAAGCAGCAGGGGGGACGCGATGCTCGGGCCAACGCGCTCGGACGTGGACCTGATCGAACTCGATCGGGCGCCGGGAACGAGCTGGGCCGCGGCCTACGCCACGCGCCTGCTGATGACCGACCTGGTGCTCGTCGTCTGGTCGGTGATCGGCGCACAACTCGCGCGGTTCGGCGCCTCGAGCGGATTCTTCGCCACCGACGCTTTCGTCCTGGGGGATCTCGGGCTGAGCTACAGCACGACCTCCGTCGCACTGGTGCTGCTCTGGGTGGGGATGCTGACTCTCACCGGGACCCGCGACAGCAGGGTCATCGGCGTGGGGCCCACCGAGTACCGCCGGGTCATCCGGGCGAGCCTGCTCCTGTTCGGCCTCGTCGCGATCGCCGCTCTGATCTTCCGGCTCGACCTGGCCCGGAGTTACATACTGGTCGCATTCCCCGTGGGTGTCGTCTCCCTGCTCTTCGGGCGTTGGACCTGGCGAAAGTGGCTCGTGCGTCGCCGCGAAGCGGGCGAATACACGTCGCGGGCCGTGCTCGTCGGCTCCCGAGACGGGGTCGATGAGATCGCCCGCGACCTGAAGCGGCAGCCGAGCGCCGGCTACCGCGTCGTCGCGGCCTGCATCCCGGGGGACACGGACGGCGGCACCACGCCGTTCGGCGTCACGGTGCACGGTTCGCTCGAGGACATCCCGGCGCTGCTGGCCAGGTACGACGCCGACACGGTGATCGTGACCAGCAGCCACGATCTCCCGCCACGTCGGATCAGGGAACTCAGCTGGTCGCTCGAGCCGGGCCGTCAGCACCTCGTGGTGGCGCCGAGCCTGACCGACATCGGCGGCCCCCGCATCCACATCCGACCGGCGGCGGGACTTCCCCTCGTCCACATCGAGACCCCGCGCTACGAAGGGTTCCGGAGTACGGCGAAGCGGGCGTTCGACTTTGCGGCCGCAGCGACGGGCATCGTGCTCCTCGCGCCTCTGCTCGCGGTGATCGCCGTCGCCATCAAGATCGGATCGCCGGGGCCCGTGCTGTTCCGGCAGCCGCGCATCGGCCGCCGAGGCGAGCCGTTCGGGATGCTCAAGTTCCGCTCGATGGTCGTCGACGCCGAGGCGCGGCTCGCCGAGGTCGCGGAGCGCGGCCGTCGCGAGAGCAACGACGTCATGTTCAAGATGCGGGACGACCCGCGGGTGACCTCGGTGGGTCGCGTCCTGCGGAGGTACAGCCTCGACGAGCTGCCCCAGCTGTTCAACGTGCTGATCGGCACGATGTCGCTCGTCGGACCTCGACCGCCGCTCGAGCGAGAGGTCGCCGTCTACGAGAACCACGTCTACCGCCGCTTTCTCGTCAAGCCGGGGATCACCGGCCTCTGGCAGGTCAGCGGTCGCGCCAACCTCTCCTGGGAGGAGACGGTGCGGCTCGATCTGTACTACGTCGAGAACTGGTCGCTCGTCGGCGACCTCGTCATCCTCTGGCGCACGGCCCGCGCCGTGCTGGGCCGGGACGGGGCCTACTGATGCCGGACGATCGCACCGCTCCCGGCCTCGTCCTGCTCGCCCCCTATCCGGAACGGGCCGCGGTCGCCCTCGCCGGATCGCCGCGCCGTCCCGCCCTCGAGGTGTTCGGGACCGCGCAGGTCGCGAACACTGTCAGGGGCGCGCGCGAAGTGTCCCGGATGCGTGCGGGCGCGCGAGCCCGTCGTTTCGCCGAGAACGTGGTGCCCCATCGGTGGAGTCTGCTCCCGATGCACCTCGGGAAGCTGGCCTTCGCCCGGGGCGCGGTCCGGCACGTCGCGAGCGCTCACGGGGTGTTCGGATTCCCCGGCGCGAGCCTCGAGCCGTTCGCCCGCAGTCGCGGGCTGCGCGTGATGCACGCGGTGGATGCCCACCCGCGCGCGCACAATGAGCACCTCGTCAATGCCTTCGGTCGCCGCGCCGCCGCCGAGGTCTACCCCGAGTGGCTGGTGCGGCGGATCGAGCGCGAACTCGAACTCGCCCACCTGGTGCTCGTCCCCTCGCTCCTCGTCGCCACGCAGATGCGCGAGCACGGGGTCGATCCCTCCCGGATCCTGGTGCGCCCCTACGGCACCGACTTCGGGGTCTTCGCGCCGCGCGCCGCCGATGGCGGAGCCGCCCGGCTCGGCCGACGTCCGCGCGTGCTGTTCGTCGGGCAGCTGAGCCTGCGCAAGGGCATCCCCTTCCTGCTGCGCGCGAGCGACGGTCTGGACATCGAGCTGCGGCTCGTCGGCAATGTCTTCGACCGGGAGCTGCTGGCCCGCCTGCCGGAGAACGTCGAGGTGGTCCCGCCGACGGCTCACGGTCGACTCCGCGACGAGTACGCCCAGGCCGACGCCTTCGTGCTGCCGACGATCGAGGACGCCTGCGCGCTCGTGACGATGGAGGCGGCGGCGGCGGGGCTGCCGGTGGTCACGACCGCGATGAACGGCGCGATCGAGACCTTCGGGGCGTACCCCGTGAACCGGGTGCCGGTCGGCGATCACGTCGCCCTCGCGGAGGCGTTGTCAGCGGTCGAACCGCTCGCGGCCGATCAGCGTGCGGCGAATGCGGCCCGGGCGCGATCGGTGATCCCCGACTGGGCGGAATACGCCGACGGCACCTGGTCGGCAGTGCGGGGCGACGATGACTGACCAGCCGATCGCGGTGGCGATCACGACCAACACGCTCGGTGCCGGCGGAGCCGAACGACAACGCGTGCTGCTCGCCAACGCCCTCCTCGAGGAGGGTGCCGAGGCGACCCTGGTGGTCCTGCAAGAGCTCGGGCAGCTGGCGGACGAAGTCGATCCCCGGGTGCGCATCGAGCGTCGCGCGTACCAGACGGGAAGCTCTCGTCGTCACGATCTGCTCATCACGGGGACGACCCGCACCGAGATCGGCTTCGCGCTGGCGGCGGCGGCGCGGCGTCGGACGGGCCGCTGGGCGGTGGCGGTGCACAACCCGGTGGGGCCGGGGGCGCCGCTTCTGACCCGTTTCGCGTACGCCGGATGTCTCGCCGCCGGGGACCTCGTCGCCTTGACGCCGCAGCACGCCGACCGGATCTCGCGGTACTGGGGCCTTCGCCCCTCCGCGGTCATCTCGAACGCCATCGATCCCGCACGTTTCGCGACGCTCCCGGCGCCGACCTCGGAGTTCGCCGCCGGATTCATCGGCCGGCTCGACGCTCACCACAAAGGGCTCGACAGGCTGCTCCACGCGGTCGCCGATTCGACCGCCCCGTTCACGCTCGCGATCGCGGGGGTCGGACCCGACGAGGGGGACCTGCGCCGATTGGCGGATGATCTCGGGATCTCCGACCGCGTCAGCTGGCTGGGGTACGTCCCGCCCGAGGAGTTCCTCCCGCGCATCGGCGCCCTGTGCGTGCTCTCCCGGTTCGAGGCGCAACCGCTCGTGATCCTCGAGGCCGACGCGGCGGGGGTTCCGGTCGTCTCCTCGCTCGAGGCCGGGGCCGCGGGCGCCGTCGACGCCGACCGTCCCGATCTCGTCGCCGCAGCGGTGCGCGCCGCATCCGGTCGACCACGATCGTCGGTCTCGGCCGCACGCACGCCTCGCGACATGGCGCAGGAGTACCTCGACCTGCTTCACGAGAACCGTCGCCCGCGCCGCATCGCGGACGCCCGGGCCGGGGCGCAGGCCCTCTGGCGCGGTCGTGCTCCGCTGCCGAACGCGGTCGGCGCATGAGCGAGACCGTCTTCTACGCCGTGACCCTCTCGGTGCTCGCCGGCCTCGCGCTGATCCCGCTGTGGCTCAAGCCGAAACTGCTGATCGGCGTGGCGATCGTCGTCATCCTCTTCGTGCGCACGCTCGCGCACCTCTCCGGGTTCGCCGCCCTCTCCAACGCCGACGACGGGTTGGTCGCCCTCGTCGTCGTGCGCGCCGTGTTCGAACTCCGTCCGCACCGGGTGCGCCCGTCCTACCCGGGAATGATCTTCTTCCTGCTGTTCCTGGTCTGCGGCGTCGCGGGCAGCCTGCTCTCTCCCTTCTTCTCGCCCTCGATCCTGCTGTCGGGCGCGTTCCTCGCGATCAAGGGGGTGCTGCTGGGCTGGGCGGTGGCCCAGTTCCCCTGGACTCCCGACGACATCCGGCGGGCCTACCGATTCGGCGGCGGTCTCGTCGTCGTCGTGCTGGTCGCCACCGTGCTCAACGCCGCCGCCCCGGGAGCCTGGGCGTCGGTGTTCGCCGTGCAGGGTGAGACGATCGATCGCTACGGTCTGCCGTCGCTCTCAGGGCCGTTCATCCATCCCTTCGACCTCGCCTTCTTCTCGGCGATGGCCGCCGTCGCGATCTACGCGTACCGCCACGTGATCGGCCCCAGTCGATTCACCTCGGTGCTCCTCGTGGGCACGACGCTGGCGACGTTCTTCTCCTTCCGCCGCAAGGACCTGCTCGGCCTGCTGGCCGCCCTCTTCTCGCTCGCGACGCTGACGCGACGGATGCGCGGAGTGGTCGCGGCGGTCCTCGTGCTGCCGATCCTCGTCGTCATCGCCTGGGACGAGATCTCGGCTCAGGTCGACCAGGTCGTCGGCTCCTATCTCACGGTGGACAGCGGGGAGGCGCGAACCGTGCTCACCCTCAATGCCTTCGAACTCGCCAATCACTATGCGCCGCTGGGGGCGGGCTTCGGACGCTACGCCTCCCGCACGGCCGCCACGACCTACAGCCCCGAGTACTTCCGGCTCGGCCTGGAGAACTCCTACGGGCTCGGACCGGGTCTGCGCGGCTTCTTCCTCACCGACACCTCGTGGCCGGCGATCATCGGCGAGACCGGCTACCTCGGGACGCTCATGTTCCTGCTCGCGTTCGTCGCGATCGTGCTGCGCGCCCGGCAGTGGACCCTCGGCGAGGAGCCCATGCTGCGGATGATCGGCTTCACCGCGCTGGGGTGGACGATCCTCACCGTCTTCCAATCGACCGGGGCCGCCGTCTTCACGTCGCCTCCGATGTTCGGCCTGCTCTTCTCGATCCTCGGCCTCGGCGCTGCTCTCGAACGCCGACCGGAGGCCGTCCCGCGCCCCGCGAACCGAAAGGTCATGCGTCATGTCGCCTGAACGAACCCTCGAATCGAACCCGCTGGAGGCTCTGGCGGGCCGCCGTGCGTTGGTCGTCGCCTCGAGCGGCGGCCACCTGAATCAGGCGGTCAAGTGGATGGATCGGCTCCAGCTGGATGCGGCCAGCCTCGTCGTCACCTTCGATCTCCCGCAGAGTCGTGCTCTGCTCGCGCACCGCTCGGTCATGTACGTCGGGTATGTGCGCTCCCGCGACTGGCGGGCCGTGCTCTCGGTCGCGCGGGAGCTGTGGCGACTCGTGCCCGCGCGACGTCCCGAGGTGATCGTGACGACGGGGGCCGCGCTCGCGCTCTCGGTCTGGCCGGTGGCTCGGCGCCTGGGACTGCGCATCCACTACATCGAGAGCGTGTCCCGCTTCGCCGGTCCAAGCCTCACCGGCCGGATCATGCGCCGACTCGCGGGCGTCGACACCTGGAGCCAGCACGACTACGCACAACCCGGCTGGCAGCGCGTGCCCTCCCTCCTCGGTCTCTACACCGTGGAGGATGTCCCCGGGGCGAGCCGTACCGAGCGTCCCCTGCGCATCCTGGTCACGCTCGGGACGATCCGGCCGTATCGATTCGATCGCCTCATCGACGAGGTGCTCACCTCCCTTCGCGACGGTGATGAGGTGACCTGGCAGGTCGGCTGCACGACGCGCACCGACCTGCCGGGCCGGGTCGTCGAGGCGATCAGCGACGACGAGATGCATCGACTGCTCGAGGGGGCCGACGTCGTCATCGCGCACGGCGGAGTCGGGACGGCCCTCGACGCGCTCGCCCGCGGCAAGACGCCCGTGATGTTCGCGCGCCGGGCGCTCGACGGCGAGCACGTGGACGATCACCAGGAACAGATCGTCGGGCACCTCAGCGATCTCGGCCTCGCCGAGCGCGGAGATGGACGCCTCGATCGCGCGACCCTGCTCGCCGTCACCACGCGCCGGGTCGTGGAGACCCGGTGAGCGGGGCGGACACGCGGATCCTGCACGTCGGGAACGCGCCGGAGAGCAACGGCGGGATCGCCTCGGTGATCCGGTCGCACCTCGCGCGACGGCTGCCGGGCTTCGCCGTCACGAGCGTCGCGACGCACGTCCCCCGCACGAACGTCGTCGTGCGGGCGCGCGTCTGGCTCGTGGCCCTGTCGCGGATCGCGCGGTCGCACCCTCGGGGGATCGTGCACGTGCACCTCGCGCAGCGCGGCTCTCTGCTGCGCGAGGGGGCGGCGGTGTTCGTCGCACGTGCCGCCGGGCACCGAACCGTCGTCACCCTGCACGGCAGTGGTCTGATGAACGCCGGCCCGGTGCAGACCGCGGCACTGCGCCTGGTCTGCGGGCGGGCCCACGTCGTGCACGGCTTCGCGGACCGCTACGCGATGCGATTCCGGATCCCCGCGTCGCAGTGGGCCCGCATCCCGAACGATGTCGCCACGCCCGAGCGTTCCCGCCCCCGCAACGGGGATCGCCCGACGGTCGTCTTTCTCGGCGAAGCCGGGTTGCGAAAGGGCATCGACCTCTTGGCCGTCGCCTGGGATGACGAGCTCGCGCGACGCGCGAGGCTGGTGATCGTCGGCGGGGCGACACCCGAGGCGGCGAACTCCCTCGCCGCCCTGAGCAGGCGGCCGGGCGTCAGCATCCTGGGCGAGGTGCCGCACGTCCAGGCGCTCGCCCTCCTCTCCGACGCTGCGCTCCTGGTTCAGCCCTCGCGGGCCGAGGCGTTCCCGATGTCGGTCTGCGAGGCGATGGCCGCCGGGTGCGCCGTCGTCGGAACGGACGTCGGCGGACTCGGAGAGCTGCTCGCCGCCGCCGGGCAGCCGGTCGTCGCGACCGACGCGGAGGCGCTGAGATCGACCCTCGTGGCGAGCCTGTCCGACCCCGACCGCCTCCGGCTCCTCCGGCTTCAGGCCCTCGCGTACGCCCGGCGGGAGCTGGCGACCGACGTCGTCACGACACGGTGGCACCGGCTCTACTCGGGACTGTCGACTCGGCCGGGCGTCGCTCAGAGGGTGCTCTCGTGAGCCGCTCGCGCTGGCGGGACGTCCTCGCCGACGACCTGCGGGCGATGGGACTGCCCGCCGCCTGGCGTCCTCGCTACCGGATCACGCATCGGTTGGCGTTCTTCGTCTACCTTCTCCGCCGAGCCGAGAGCAGACGTGGCGCGAACGGCATCCTCGCCCGCGCCGGGTACGCGGTCGCCCGCTGGCGCTACGAGCGCTACGCCGAACGGATGGGGATCGACATCCCGCTGGGGGTGTTCGGGCCCGGGCTGTCGATCGCGCACCGCGGAACGATCGTCGTCAACGGCGAGACCCGCGTCGGACGCAATTGCCGCGTGCATCCCGGCCTCGTGATCGGGGGCGACAAGGGCCGGTCCCCGGTGATCGGCGACGACGTCTTCCTGGGCCCCAACGTGTCGATCATCGGCGGGGTGTCGATCGGCGAGGGGGCCGTGATCGCCGCCCATGCGCTCGTGATCCGCGATGTCCCACCGGGGGCGCTCGCCCTCGCGCCGGCTGCCGACGTCCGCCCCGGGGCGGGTGGCTCCTGGGTGATGTCCCGCGGAGCACTCGGCCCGCGGGTCCGGTTCGACGAAGAAGAGGTCCACGCATGAGTCGCTCACCAGCAGCCTCCGGGCGATCGTCGCTGTTCACCCTCCTGCGCGGCGTGCCGCGCAGCCGCGTCGCCGCCATCCTCGTTCTCGGCGTCGCCGGGGGGATCGCTGAGGCGGCCCTGCTGGTGTTGATCGTGCGGGTCGCGACTCTCGCGCTGTCGGGCCGAAGCAGTGCGGGCCTGAGCGCGCTCGAGTTCCTCCCCGACTCGTTGGGCGGCATGATCGTGATCGGCCTCATCGCCGGGGTCCTGACGATCGCCTTCCAGCTCGGTGGCCTGGTGGTGACTACGCGGGCGGCGAGCCGACGGATGGTGAGCACCCGCCAACTGGTGCTGAACCGCTACTTCGCGAGTTCGCTCACCGGCCAGGGCACTACGTCGCCGGGACAGTTGCAGGAGATCTTCTCGCAGCAGATCCTCAAGGGCACGGAGGGCCTCGTGCTGGCGGGGAGTACGGCGGCGGCGTTCAGCAACCTCGCCGTGCTGCTGGTCGCCGCGGTGCTGATCTCTCCGCTCGCCGCCGTCGCGCTCGTGCTCCTCGGCGGCGTCCTGGGAATCGCGCTGATCCCGCTCTCGCGCTCGGTCGCGGCGGCCAGCCGCCGCATGGTGGCCGGCGCCCTCACGCTCATGGGCTACGTCTCCGTCTACGTGCGGGTCGCGCTGGAAGCCCGCGTGTTCGGCGTCGCGGTCCCGATCGAGCGGGTCGCCGGTCAGAAGATCGTCGAGGTGTCGCGAGCGTGGTCGAGCACGCGCGTCCTCCAGCAGTCCGCGCCGATCATCTTCCGCGTATCGGTGCTCATCATCGCGCTCGTCGTGATCGGCAGCGTCTCGATCTGGGCCCCCGAGGCCGTCGCCGCCGTCGCGGTCATCGCACTCCTGCTCGTGCGTGCCCTCTCCTACCTCCAGGCGATTCAGAACAACACGCAGCAGATGCGGGAGATGTCGGCCTACTGGGCCTCCGCCCGTGAGCTGATCGATTCGTTCCCGGCGGATGATGTGGCGTGGGGCTCCACCCCCCTGGAACGCATCGCCGAGATCGAGTTCGAGCGCGTCGGGTTCAGCCACGATGGCGTCGGCCGTCACCTCGACGACGTCACGGTGACCATGAGCTCGGGGGAGTCGGTGACGGTCGTGGGACCGTCCGGCGGGGGCAAGTCGACGCTGCTGCGAGTGCTGCTGCGGCTCGCCGAGCCCGGCGAGGGCCGGTTGCTGGTCAATGGCGTACCGGCCTCGGACTACCGCCGCGACGACTGGTTCTCGCGCGTCGCCTACCTTCCGCAGGAGGTGCGGTTGATTCCCGGGACGGTGCGCGACAACGTCCTGTTCTTCCGCGAGGGCACCGACGACGAGGTGCGCGCCGCGATCGAGATGGCCGCACTCGAGCTCGACCCGCGCATCTTCCGCGAGGGACTCGACACCGAGGTGACCGAGGAGGGCCGGAATCTCTCCGGAGGTCAGCGCCAGCGGATCGGACTCGCCCGCTGTCTGCTGCGTCGACCCGACCTCCTGGTGCTGGACGAGCCGACGAGCGCGCTCGACCCGGAGAGCGAACGTCAGATCGCGGCGACCATCGCGGGCCTGAAGAGCGAGTTGATCACCGTGCTCGTGACGCATCGTCCCGCGGCGGCGCAGGGGTCCGACCGGGTCTACGCGATGGATCGCGGTCGACTGACCGCGCGCGACGTGCGCCCGCAGACCGGCGCGGCCTGATGATCGACAGCCGCGACGCACTGCGTCGCTACCTGGCCGCCGACCTCGCGGCTCATGGCCTCTCCCGCTGGCGGTCGCACTACCGGCTGACGAAGCGCATCGTCTACTTCCAGCGGCTGCTCCGACGCTCCGAGTATTGGAGCAACTGCCGCCGCGACCCGGTCGGTCTCGCCATGGCCGTCGCGCTGCGACTGCGGGTCAAGCTGCTGGGCGAGCGGATGGGCTACTCGATCCCGCGCAACACGTTCGGGCCGGGCCTGTCGATCGCGCACACCGGCACCATCGTGGTCAACATGAACGCGCGGGTGGGCGCGAACTGCCGCATCCACCAGGGCGTCACGATCGGCGAGGCGCGCGGACGCTACCCGGTGATCGGCGACGATGCCCAACTCGCGCCGAATTCGCTCGTGATCGGCGCGACGCTCGGCGACCGCGTGCATGTCTGGCCCGGCGCGGTCGTCACGCGCGACTTCCCCTCGGACTCCGACCTCGCCGGGGTTCCTGCGCGCGTCGTGCCGCACGAGCGGGAGAGTGCCCGATGAGCGGCCGCGCCGACATTCCGCTCGCCGAACGCATCGTCGACCTGCGGCAGGAGGGCCCGGACGCACCCCTGCTGACGGTCGCCCTCTGCGTGCGCGACGGCGGCGACCACCTCGCCGACGGCTTCGCGGACGATCTCTTCGGAGGCTGGCGGGGCGACCTCGAACTCGTCGTCGTCGACGACGGGTCGCGGGACGACACCCTCCGCATCCTGCGCGACCTGGCTCGCCGGTTGGGCGCGACGGCGGTGTTCAGCAACCCCGACGCCGTAGGCCCGGGGGTCGCGCGCGCACAGGCCGTGCGCGCCGCCCGCGGCCGCTACATCTGGTTCGCGGACTGCGATGACGAGTTCGATCTCGCGGCCGTGCTCGAACTCGCCGACCAGGCGGATCGCGAAGGCTTCGACGCCGCGGTCGGGCGAGCCGAAGCGGTCAAGGACGGGCGGATGCTGCCGACGCTCATCGACGACGTCGACCCCGGGGTGCGCGACGGACGGGAATGGCTGCGCATGCTCTTGCGCGGGGATGTCGACGGCTACCTGTGGAACAAGGTGATCAGCCGCGACCTGGCGCAGGCCGCGCCCGGCCTGCCGCTGCTGCGCACCCAGGAGGACTTCTGCCGCGTCGTGCTCGCGGCGTCGCGGACGCGGCGCGTGCTGTTCAGCGCCCGAACCGTCTATCGCTATCGAATGCACGACTCCTCGGCGACGCGTACGCGCACCCCGGAACTGGGCAATCTCGAGGCGAGCCGCGACTACCTGGTGGGCATCGCGACCGCCGAACTCGCCGGCGACCCCGACCTCCCGGTCCTGCTCGCCC
>NZ_JBIIAW010000013.1:0-45598 GCF_044239695.1 Pseudolysinimonas sp.
GATCGGGGTAGGGGTCCCCGCTCCTTCGGCTCGGCGGACGGATGCCGCCTCCGCCCCCGTGCGACTAGGGGCGGCGAACCGGAGTGCGCGAGCCCGAGGTCCCCCCGCGACGCGGCCCCACGGGCACCGCGTGCACGCCGGCCGGCAGCGCGGGACGCTCGAGCGAGGCGCCCTCGACATCCACATCGGGCAGGATGCGGTCGAGCCACTTCGGCAGCCACCAGGCCGCGCGGCCGAGCAGGTGCATGAGCGCGGGCATGAGCAGCAGTCGCACCACGAAGGCGTCGAACAGCACGCCGACCGCCATCCCGAACCCGAGGGGCCGGATCATCGCGAGGTGGCTGAAGACGAAGCCGCCGAACACCGAGATCATGATGATCGCGGCGGCGATGACGACGGCGCGCGCGCCCTGCACGCCGGCGACGACGGCGGTGCGGGCCGGCATCCCGTGTACGAATGCTTCGCGCATGCCCGAGCCGATGAAGAGCTGGTAGTCCATCGCGAGGCCGAAGAGCACGCCGGTGAGGATGATCGGGGCGAAGTTCAGCACCGGCCCCGGGTCGTGCACGCCGAACACCTCGCCGAGCCAGCCCCACTGGTAGATCGCGGTGACGGCGCCGAGGGCGGCGAACAGCGACAGCAGGAATCCGCCGGTGGCGATGAGCGGCACGAGGATCGACCGGAACACGAGCACCAGGATGAGCAGCGACAGTCCGATCACGATCGCCAGGTACAGCGGAAGCGCCTCGGCGATCGTCTGCGAGATGTCGATGTTGCCGCTCGCGGCCCCGGCGACGCCGAGCTCGATCGTGCCGTAGTCGGCGGTCTCGAGCGGCGACAGGGCCCGCAGCGCGCCGACGAGCTCCTCGGTCGAGACGCTCGACGGGCCGTCGCTCGGTACGACGCGGAAGGCGAGCAGTTCGCCGTCCTCGGCGACCCCGGCCGGCGACACCGCGACGACGTCGTCCTGCGCCATGAGCACGTCTTCGATCTGCACCTGCAGCGCGAGCACGGCGTTCTGATCGTCGGCGTCGATCGCCGTCTCGGGCTCCGCGACGACGACGAGGGTGCCGTTGGTGCCGGCCCCGAACTCGTCGGCGACGATCGAGTAGGCGCGGTACTGCGTGGAGTCCTCGGGTTCGCTCGACCCGTCGGGCAGGCCGAGGCGCAGCGACAGTGCGGGGATCGCGGCGACCAGCAGGATGCCGACGGCCGCGACGACCGCGACGATGGCGCGCCAGGTCGGCATCGGCTTCGGAGCCTTCGCGACGTGGTCGGGGTGACCGATCTTCGCCCGCGCGCGCTTGCTGAGCACGCGCATCCCGACGAGGCGCAAGAGCGCGGGGGTGAAGGTGACGGCGACGAGCACCGCGATCAGCACGCACGCGGCGGCGACGGTGCCCATGACTCCGAGGAACGGGATGCCGGTGACGTTGAGCGCGAGCAGCGCGATGACGACGGTGGCGCCGGCGAAGACGACGGCGTTGCCGGCGGTGCCGTTCGCGAGGGCGATGGAGGCGTTCACCTCGGCGCCGTCGCGCAACTGCCGACGGTGCCGGTTGACGATGAACAGCGTGTAGTCGATGCCGACGGCGAGGCCGAGCATGACGCCGAGCACCGGGGTGACGGAGGCCATCTCGACGACCCCTGAGAAGGCGAGCGAGCCGGCGACGCCGACCCCGACGCCCATGATCGACGAGACGAGCGGCAGCGAGGCCGGGATGAGCGCCCCGAGCATCACGACGAGCACGAGGGCGGCGGCGAGCAGGCCGATGACCTCGCCGATTCCGAGGATGCCTTCCAGGTTGTTCGCGATCTCACTGGAGTAGTCGACGGTGACGCCGTCGATGTCGGCGCCTTCGAGTTCGGCGGCGACGGCTTCCTTCACCTCGGGGGCGAGGTCGGTGAGGGTGTCGTCGAAGACGATCGCGGCGACCGCGGTCGCGCCGTCGGTGCTGACGGTGCGGATCTCGCTCGCGTAGTCGAAGAGCGTGGTGGCGAGATCGAGCTGCTCCTGCTGCGTCGCGAGTTCGGCGCGCCCGTCGTCGATCTGCGCCTGCTGGTCGGCGAACTGCGCGGCGAGCGCGTCGGCGGCGCCGGCCGCTTCGGCCTGGGCGCGCGCGGCATCCAGCTGGGCCTGCCCGGCGTCGAGCTGCGCGCGGCCCTGCTCGAGCTGCGTGGCGCCGTCGGCGAGCTGCTGCTCGGTGTCGGTCTGCTGTTCGAGGGTCGTGAACGGGTCGACCACGGTCGAGACGCCGTCGAGGTCGCCGATCGTCGCGAGCACCTCGCTGATCTCGGCCTGCTGGTCGGCGGTGAGCGCCGCATCCCCGTCGGTCTGGAAGACGACCGTTCCGACCGCCCCGCCGACGCCGTCGAGCTCGGTGCTGAGCTTGTCGGTGACCTGCTGGGTCGGGGTGTTCGGGATGCTGAACCCGCTCGCGAGCGCTCCCCCGCTGAACAGGTAGGCACCGCCGGCGGCGGCGAGCGCGACCACCCAGGCGATGATGACGAGCCAGGGGCGTCGAGTGGAGAAGGAGCCGAGCCGAGCGAGCAGTCGAGCCACGGAAGAGCCTTTCGAACAGGAGGTGCAGGATGTGGGACGCACGTCGTCGGGCTCGCTCGAGATTATCCGACACCTGTTGGAAAACGGACGATTGTCGGAGAACTCGCAGGTAACGGAGAGGGAACCCGACGTGTCCGGGGTACGGCTGCCAGACTCGGACTGTGGACCCCCGCATCGCGCGCACTCGCCAGAGCCTGCAACAGGCCCTGTTCGACCTCGCGCGCGAGCGCGGACTCGACGAGATCTCGGTCGCCGACATCGCCGAACGCGCCGGGGTGAACCGCAGCAGCTTCTACCAGCACTACGCCGACAAAGACACATTGCTTGCGGACGCGATCGATGCGGTCGCGGAAGTGGCGGGCGCCGACCTGCCCGTCTTCCGCGAGATCACGCCCGAGCCGCCGCCGATCCTGATCGGCTACCTCAAGCACATCGAAGAGAACGCCGCCGTCTACGCGAGAGTCTTCGGCAGCCACGGCTCCCCCGTCGCAGTCGCCCGCCTTCGGTCACGCGTGCTCGCGATCGCCTCCGCCGCCGTAGCCACGGTCGAGGCGCCGCCGCTCGACGACATCCCGGCCGAGGTTCGTGCCGCAGGGCTCACCGGCTCCGTGCTCGGCGTGCTCGAAGCCTGGCTCGCACAGGATCCGCGTCCACCCGTCGAGACGGCGGTGTCCTGGATGTGGCGGATGCTGCTCGGTCCCGTCGGCGCCGAACTCGCCGACGCGGCTACCGACCCGTCCACTCCAGCAGGTCGGCGAGCGGCCACGTCGTGACGATACGTTCCGCTGGAACCCCCATCCGCTCGGCCCGCTCCGCACCGTAGTCGAGCAGCGACAGCTGCCCGGGTGCGTGCGCGTCGGAGTCGATCGAGAACAGGCACCCGGCGTCCAGCGCCAGTTGGATGAGCTCGTCGGGCGGATCCTGCCGCTCGGGGCGCGAGTTGATCTCGACGGCCACCCGGCGCTCGGCGCACTCCGCGAACACCGCCGCGGCGTCGAACGTCGAGCCGGGTCGCTTGCCCCGCGATCCTTCGACCAGCCGCCCGGTCACGTGCCCGAGCACGTCGGTGTGCGGGTTGCGGATGGCGCCCAGCATCCGCTTCGTCATCTCGCGCGGGTCGGACTTCAACTTGCTGTGCACGCTCGCGACGACGACATCCAGCTTCCCCAGCATTTCGTCGGTCTGGTCGAGCGAGCCGTCTTCATGGATGTCGACCTCGATGCCCTTCAGCAGGGTGAAGCGGTCGTCGCGGAATCCTTCGACGATCCCAAGCTGCTCGGTGAGCCGCTCGACCGAGAGGCCGCGCGCGATCGTGAGCCGCGGCGAGTGGTCGGTGAGCGCGAGGTACTCGTGGCCGAGGCGCAGGGCCGCGGCGACCATCGCGTCGATCGGGGTCTGCCCATCGCTCCACTCGGAGTGGGAGTGCAGGTCGCCGCGCAACTTAGCGCGCAGCTCGGAAGGCTTGGGTCCGTTGTCGGCGCGCAGCCGCGCGAGGTAGTCGGGCACGTCGCCGGCGAGCGCCTGCTGGATGACCTTGAACGTGGAATCCCCGATGCCCGGCACCGCCTTCAGCCGCACCGAGTCGGTGAGGATGGCGGGGTCGAGATCGGCGATCGCGGCACCCGCCGTGCGGAACGCCTTCGACTTGTACCGGGACGACCGCTCGCGCTCGAGCAGGTAGGCGATCTCGGTGAGCGCGTCGAGGGGATCCACTCGCCCAGTCTGTCGCGGCGGCTTCGTAGACTGAAGCCGCTCCTCGCGGGAGTGGTGAAATGGTAGACACGCAGGATTTAGGTTCCTGTGTCGAAAGACGTGTGGGTTCGAGTCCCACCTTCCGCACGCGACGTCGACCCGCCTCTGCGGGGCGGCGGCACGTGCGCACGGTGGGCGAGACCGCGCACCGGGGTCCCCGCCGCGCCGGTTCCGACGCGGCGCGCAACGACGTGGCGGTCGTGCCGGTGGGGCGGGGTTCGAGTCCCACCTTCCGCACGAACGATGGGACGTCGCGCTGGCCCAGCCCTGGGTCGGGCTACTCGATTGGGCCGAAGTCCAACTCCTGGAGCGTGATAAGTGGCACAGTCGGCGACGGCGGGAGGGGCCTCGACTCGCCCTTCCGCGATGGGAATTTCGGACCGGCTCCGTACTTGACCCCCGGTCCCCGCGCTTGCTCGGAGATTCGCATAAGTACTTCGCGTCCGACGAGATCCCGAAGGAGGTCTCGTGCGGCGTAGACGTCCACGTCGAACATGCGCTGCACGGCGGCATTATTGATCGACCCGTACTCTCGCACGTGCGCGTAGACCTTCCGATCGCTGTCAGCTTTTGGTCGAGACTGGTAGGAGAGGGCCGGCCCTAGGGCGGCGATGGCGGCAGCGCGAAGTCGATAATCAGGATGCCGGCGACCCACTGAACGGGGCGTTGGCTCGACGAGTTCAGCGACGCCTTGCGAGAGCCGGGCGAGCACGGCCTGCGCTGTCTCGGCGTCACGCTGGACGACCGAAGAGAGCTGTTCGGCGTTGATCGTGCGCCGACTCGCTAAAGTCGCCACGACGAGGAGAGCATCCGTATCCTCTTGCTCGCTTTCTGGGAGCGTAGCGATGAACTTGGCGATCCGCGCGTTAGGCGGGCCACCCATGAAACGGACCGACGTTTCAGGTTCACGGCCCTCCACCACTTCGACGGTCGGCGCCGCTCTCCCGCTCCGAATCATCTCGCGGTACATGCGGTCAACTCCCTGCCCCCATTTTTCTGCGAGCCCGCAGGCCCGCATCGCCTCCGCGAGTGCCGGGAATCGTGCCTTGGGTGGGTGAGTGAGAATGTTTGTCGGCGAGATCCCAGCGACAAGCGGGCCAGGGGATCGAACAGTAAGCAACTCCGGCGAGTGCTCGATGTATACGGGTCGTCGCTCGCGGTGGTCACCGTGCATGAGCGCGTTGGCGAGGGCTTCACGGATCGCCGCCTGCGGGTAGTCCTGGATCTGTATCTGCTGACCCGAGGGGAGGTTGACGGGGGTCGAGTCGATGCGTGCCTCGATCATTGCTCTCGCTTCAACGAACGCGACGAGGAGCGGGGTGGTCCAGCGACGTCCGGCGCGCACCTCCCCACCAGCGGACTCTCGGTACTGATACACGAGGAGTTCTTCGCCTCCCCGCGGGGCGCAGAGCATGATCTCCCCAGCACGGTTGAGGTTTCCGTTATCGAGACACAACGACATCGACCGAAGCAGGTCGACGGTCGACATCTGGTTCACATCACGTGGTGCAGCTGGCGCGCCCCGAACCAAGGAACGCAGTAGTAGCTCCGCACCGGGCTCGATATCTGTGCTCGGCCGGCCGCTGTCGACCGCACTCCAGTCGGAACCGCGACGATCTTCGTGCAGCCGGCTGACGTCAGAGGGCGTCATCTGCAAGCACTGGGCCTCGAACCTACGGGTAGGAACTTTGCCTCGTACCTGGTAAACGTCTAGGCCCTCCTGCACGACGATCTCCAGAAGCCGCGCCTCCTCGAACCGGAGCACTCGCGCCACGACATCAAGAGGTGGCTCGGTCAGCTCATAGATGCGCTGCCGAAGCGCTGACGGCTCCATCTCCGTCCCTAGCAGAGCATCGGAACCCGCGACCTTGTCGGCGACCCCCAGCACGACAATCCCACCCTGGCCATTCGCGAAGCAGACGGCCGCGTCGGCAATGTCTCGAGCCGTGTCATCGCGGGAGTGCGACTCCCTCTTGAAATCGAGTCGTTCGGTCTCGAGATCGTGCGCCGTCGATCCGTCAAGAATCCGTTGCAGAGCTTCTTTGGTTCTCATCTTCGCCTATATGGGGAAAGTGCAAACTTGCAGTTTCCCCATACTACGGCTAGACCCAGCGGAGACGGCAGAGCTGTCGTACCCGCGGTGCGCCTGCCGGATCTAGGACGTGTCGGACCCGCCAACGTCGGCGCCGAACTTGTCGCTGGATAGGCGCGTGAGACGACCTATCCACAGGGTGATTTCCGGTCCGCTTTCGCGGTGCCGTTCGTGAGAGCGTTCAGTCGTGGGAGCGCGAAACGGGCGTGCGGTGCTGGCAGGCCTCGAAGTCGGTAGGCTGCGGTGCTTATGGCCGACAAGCATGCGCGCGGGCGAGCCCTCGATAGCGCTCGAGCGGCCAAGAAAGTTTCAGCGCAGGAAACAGAGAAGCTGAAGTGGCTTCCGCCAAAGAGGGAGGACTGCGACCGCACTGACACGATTCCGATGCCGATCTCGGCGACGACTCGTATCGTGCAAGTGCTGTCGTATGTGAGGAACAAGATCGTCTACTACGCCATGACACATGAGGTATTCGACTCTGGTGACTGGCGCAAAGTGGTCCGCATCGACTGTTCCCACGGCACGGTTCACGTTCACCACTTCACTAGAACTGGGGTCAAGATCGGGGAGCCGACGCAGATGGAGTCGCTACACTCCGAGGAAGACGTACCACGCACATACGAAGACTCCTACAACCACATCCTCGACAACGTAGAAGAGCACGAAAGACGGTGGCGTCAATGATCGCCAAGATCACCGACGAAGAGCGGCGCCGGGAACTTGCCCGGCGCGTCATGCGCGACATCGCACTCAACGGCCGCGGCGATCAGCTAGTGACGGCCGCCGACGGCACTAAGCCCGTGATCTTCGCACTCGATCACGAACTGATGTCGGTTGTAATGCACCGCGCTCAGCAAGTGGGTGGCTGCGTCAACATGTTCGTCGAAGCCAGGGGCAATCGGATACTCCTCGCCGCTATCGAAGACATGCCCGTTGGCACACCGCGGCATAGCGATCACTTCGGCCCTGACGACCTTCACCAGGATGTCCGAGTCGGGATGTTCATGGAGTATGTGATGAGCAAAGGTGAAGCGATAAGTATCGCCGTGAGGCTCCCCGCGCAGAGTGCTGGAGTCGGCAATGTGCGCGAGCTGGATGGCGTTTCGGCCTGAGTGGGAAGATCTGACGCCTAGTGACCGCGATCATCCTTTGAGCCCGCTTCGTCGTACCACGCTGCTCGTCTCGTCGACCGATCACCATCACTTGACGAGCGAGGAGTCACCTGCGACGCGGGATAGTCGCGATCAGCCCGGGCACCACGGAGACACCGATCAGCACCCACGACAGCACCACGTCGTCGGCACGTAGCAGCACCCCGCCGAGCAGCAGCGCCGCGAAGACGATCGCCGCAGCGACCCGCCCGACGGCGTTCTCGACGCCTCGGATGCGGCGCTCGACATCGGGGGCGCGCACGGCGACCTGGCCGCGGTCGATGCGATCGGCGAGGGCATCCAGTCGTCCAGGCAGCCGCGCGAGCGTCGACGCGAGGGTGACCGCCTGTCGGCCGAGGCCGCGAAGCGCGCCCGCGCCGGCGCCAGAGGTGAGGGTGCGCGCGAACGGGTCGACGGCATCCCACATGTTGAAGTCGCGGTCGAGGGCGCTCGTCACGCCGGAGATGAGCGAGATGGTGCGCAGCAGCAGCAGGAAGCTCTTCGGCAGCTGGAACGGCAGGCTGCGGATCGTCTCGCCGAAACGCACGGCGAACCGTTCGAACTCGCGCGGGTCGATGCGCTGCAGCTCGGCGACGCCCATCCCGCCGTAGCGGCCGAACAGTTCGCTCATCGCCTGCTCGAGCTGCGTCGTATCGGCTCCCGGGAGCAGCACGCCGAGGCGCTCGATCGCGCTCACGAGTCCGCGCCCGTCGCGCGCGACCACCGCGAGCAGGAAGGTGACGAGACCGTCGCGGAGGTCGTCGGAGATCTCGCCCATCATCCCGAAGTCGATGAAGGTGAGTCGCCAGGGGGCGCCGTCGACGCCGGGGGTGACGAAGATGTTGCCGGGATGAGGGTCGGCGTGGAAGAAGCCGTTCACGAACATCTGCTGGAACGTGACGCGCGCGAGTTCCGCCGACACCTCGCCGGGATCGATGCCGGCCGCGACGAGGGCCGGGGCGTCGGTGATCTTGATCGCGGTGACGTCGGACAGCGTGAGCACGCGCAGGCTCGACCGTTCCCAGACGATGGTCGGCGTGCCGACCCGGTCGTCGTCGGCGAAGTCGGCCGCGAACCGTTCGGCGTTCGCGGCTTCGTTGAGGTAGTCGATCTCTTCGAGACTCGTCGTCGCGAACTCCTCGACGAGGGCCGGGGCGTCGGCGCGCTTCGAGACGAACTTCACCCGCGACACCCAGCCGGCGATCTTGCGCAGCGCGGCGAGGTCGACGTCGACGATCTCGCCGATGCCGGGACGCTGCACCTTGAGCACGACATCGGTGAACCCGAACTCCTCGGCCAGCAGCGGCGACAGACGGGCGCGGTGCGCCTGACCGAGCGAGGCGGCGGCGATGGGCTGCTCCTCGACGGTCGCGAAGGCGAGGGCGAGCGGCATCCCGAGTTCCGCTTCGGCGAGCGCGCGGATGCCGGCGAACGGCTCGGCCGGCACCTCGTCCTGAAGCCCCTCGAGTTCGCGGGTGATCTCGGGCGGCAGCACGTCGAGGCGCGACGACATGAACTGGCCGACCTTGATCATCAGCCCGCCGAGTTCGAGGGCGAGGGCGTGGAAGCGGCGGGCCAGCTTCTGCAGTCGGGCGACGCGTCCGCGGGCGGCGAAGCGTCGCAGGCCGAGGCGCGGCAAGACGAGTTCGAACCACCACGCCTGAGCCAAGGCGCGCGCGGCGAACCGCAGGATGCGGCGGTAGCGTGCGCGAGCGGCCCCGGCGCGAGGCGGGGCGGCAGCCGGCATCCCGGTCAGCTCTCGGCGAGGATCGCGTACAGCTTGCGCCGCGCCTCGTCGATGACCGCGACGGCCTGGTCGGTCTGCTCGGGCGTCGCGCCGTGCGCGAACTGGGTGAGCGTGTGCGCAAGCTTCGCGCCGGAGGTCGACAGCGCCTTCACGCCCTCGACGTCGCGCGCCATGCGGCTCTCCCACGGCGGGGTGGCGGCGGAGGACTCGTCGGCGACCGCGCGGCCGGCATCGGTGAGCGAGTAGACCTTCCGCTCGGCGACCTGCTCGGCCGTGACGAGTCCCTCGTCGGCGAGCAGCTGCAGCGTCGGGTACACCGATCCCGGGCTCAGCTTCCAGGTGCCGCCGGAGCGCGCCTCGACGGCCTGGATGATCTGGTAGCCGTGCATCGGCGCTTCGGTGAGCGCGGTGAGGATCGCGGTGCGCACGTCACCGCGGGCCATGCGGCCGGGCATCCGCGGGGCGAAGGAGTCGCGCAGGTTCTCGACGGTCTCCCAGAGGTCGAAGCCGGACGATGAGGTCGTGCGCATGAGGTTCTCCTTCGCGGTCGGGCACCCGGATGAGCGCCGAACGATACCTGACGATACATCGTTCACCTGGGTGTGCGCCGGAGCCCGGCGGTGCCGAGCGCGCGCCCCTACCCTCGAAGAATGAGCCACGAGCACGCCGAACCCTCCCCAGTCACCCCCGCCGAGGCCTGGGAGTTCCGCTACGCCGAGGCCCCGCAGCGCTGGTCCGGCAACCCGAACCCGACCCTCGTGGATGTCGTCACCCCTCTCACCCCCGGACGCGCCGTCGACCTCGGGTCGGGCGAAGGGGCCGACGTGATCTGGCTCGCCCGCCAGGGGTGGACGGTGCTCGGCGTCGACATCTCGCCGACCGCCGTCACCCGCGCGCGCGGGGTCGCCGTCGAGGCCGGCGTCGACGACCGGGCGAGCTTCGAGACCCACGACCTCTCCACCTGGGAACCGGACGGCGAGATCGACCTGGTCACGGCATCCTTCTTCCACTCCCGCGAAGAGCTGCCGCGCACCGACATCCTGAAGCGGGTCGCCGCTCACGTCGCCGCGGGCGGCCATCTCGCGATCGTGTCGCATGCGGCACCGCCGCCGTGGTCGGAGCATGCGCACCTCGACGAACTGCTGCTCGACGCCGACGCCGAGGTCGCCGCGCTCGACCTCGGCGACGACTGGGAGGTCGTGCTCGCCGAGCACCGCGAACGTGCCGCGACGGGGCCTGACGGCCACTCGGCCCACCTCGAAGACGTCGCGGTGCTGCTGCGACGGCTTCGATAGGGGCTATTCGCCCGGAAATGCCCCTTCACGCCGAACGATGAGGCCATTTCGGGCAAAAGGCCGAGATCAGGGCACGTACACGAGCGCGTTCTTGTAATCCGACACCGGGATGACTCCGAACCCGACGGGCTCCACGGCGACGCGCACGCGCAACTTCTCTCGCACGGATTCGGCGGCCTCCCGCAGCACCGCCGACGCCTCCGCCGCCGTGACGCCGTCGCGCAGCTCGACCTCGAGCGGGATGTCGTCGTCGAACCGCACCTGCGCGGCGGAGGATTTGCGGATGCGCATCGTGCCCGAGAGCACGGGCGAGGCGACATCGAGCACGACCTCGCGGATCGCCGACGGGTAGACGTTCATCGCCTTGTAGATGAGCATGTCGTCGGTACGGCCGACGCAGCGCATCGTCGGCGCCGTGCGACCGCAGGGGCACGAGACCCCGGTGACGAGCAGCTGGTCGCGCGAGCGGAACCGCACGACGGCGGAGGCTTCGCGCGACAGCGTCGTGTAGACCGCCTCGCCCGTCGCTCCGGGTTCCCACGGCACGTGCGCGAGGGTGTCGGGATCGATCAGCTCGACGAGCACGTCGGGAGCGGCGGTGAAGTGCATCCCGTTACCGACCTCGCACTCCGCCCACATCGCGGGCAGCACGTCGGCGAGACCCATGAACTCCGACACCCGCGTGGCGCCCCAGGCATCCAGCATCCCCTGCCGGATGTGCGGCACCCCGGCTCCGGGCTCACCGCCTGCGATGACGGTGCGTACGCTGAGCGAGGGGGCGGGCACCCCGAGCTCGTCGGTGGTGCGGTCGGCGAAGTGGGTGGCGAAGGATGCCGTCGACACGAGCACGTTCACGGCGAGGCGCTGCATCCCGAACGCCATTCGCGGCGTCGTCTGCCCGCCGATCCAGGCGAGCACTCCCCCGGCTTCGCGGATACCGTCGGCGTAGGGCAGGCCGCCGGCGACGATCGCCATGCCGGTGGTCAGGGCGACGACATCCCCGGGACCGACCCCGGCGGTGCGGTAGGCGTTGCCGATGCGGTCCTTCCAGCGGCCCCAGTCGGTGCGCGTCAGCCCGAAGAAGGTCTGCGCTCCGGTGGTACCCGACGAGGAGGTCACCTGCACGAGGTCGCGGGTCGGGGCGTTCTGGAAGGCGCCGAGCGGGCGGGCGGGCGTGATGTCGGCCTGGGCGGCGCGCAGATCCTCTTTGAGCGTGAACGGCACGTCGAGGAGGTCATCGAGGTGGGCGTAGGTCCGACCGGCAGGGAGTCTCGCCGCCCACGCCTCGTTGGCCGCGAGCCGGTCGAGGAGGCGGCCGAACTCGGCGAGCTGCAGCTGCTGGGTGAGCGCCCACGGGCGAGTGTCGAGCCCGGGATTCCAGAGCGGGTGGGTCACATGGTCTCCTCGTCGAGAGATTTCAGGTTACCTGAATCCTTGCGAGACGGGGGGTTGCCCCCGGGGATTGTCCAGCGCTGACGGCTACGCTGAGCGGAACGTATCCGCCGATCGTTCGCGACCGACGACTGGAGCCCCATGCTCGACCGCATTCCCGCCGCTGCCTCCGGACTCATCCCGTGGCTCGACCCGGCCGCCATCATCCAGGCCGCAGGCCCGTGGGCGCTGCTCGTGGTCTGCCTCATCGTGTTCGCCGAGACGGCGCTTCTGGTGGGCTTCATCCTCCCCGGCGACACGCTGCTGGTGATCACCGGCCTGCTCACCTTCACCGGCACGATGACGGCCTCGCAGGCGGGCATCCTGATCCCGATCTGGCTGGTCTGCCTCAGCATCGCGGTCGCCGCCTTCCTCGGCGGTGAGGTCGGTTATCTCATCGGGCACAAGGCGGGTCCGCGAATCTTCGAGCGCCGCGAGAGCGGTCTGTTCTCGAAGGAGAACGTCATCCGCACCAACAAGTTCTTCGACCGCTTCGGCCCGCTCGCGGTGATCATCGCGCGCTTCGTGCCGGTCGTGCGCACCTTCACCCCCATCGCCGCGGGCGTCGGCCACATGAACTATCGCAAGTACTCCCTCTACAACGCGATCGGCGCCATCATCTGGGGCGGCGGATTGACCTTCGCCGGCTTCCTGCTCGGCTACATCCCGGTTCTGGCCGACTTCGTCACCGAGTACATCGACCTGATCCTGCTCTTCGCCGTCGCCTGCGCGATCGTGCCGACGGCCTATCACTACATCCGCTCGGTGCTGAAGGCGCGCAAGGCCCGCAAGCTCGGACTCGACGGCCCGCTCAGCGACACCGAGGCGATGCCCGACATCTTCGAAGAGGGTCAGACCGGCAAGCCGAAGGCCTGAGTCGGTTCGGGGTCACGCGCCAGTCGCCACCAGCACCAGCAGCGTCACGTTGAGGGTGATCAGCAGCACGGCCGCGATCCCGGCGAGCACCGTCGTCCACCAGCGGTTCACCGACTCCCCCAGCAGGTCGCGCCGCATCGTGAGCCGCACGAGCGGCACGAGCGCGAACGGGATGCCGAACGACAGCACCACCTGACTCAGCACGAGCGCGAGGGTCGGGTCGACGCCGATGATCAGGATGACGAGCGCCGGGATGAGCGTGACGACCCGCCGCACGACGAGCGGGATCTGCACGTGCAGCAGCCCGCTCATGATCTCGGCCCCGGCGTAGGCGCCGACGGAGGTCGACGCGAGGCCGGAGGCCAGCAGCCCGACGGCGAACATCGTGGCGACGATCGGCCCGAGAGCGGAGCCGATCGCCGCGTGCGCGCCCTCGAGGGTGTCGGTGCCCGCCACTCCCTGCAGGGTCGCCGCGGCGAGCAGCAGGATGACGACGTTGACCGTGCCGGCGATCACGAGGGCGACGGTGACGTCGATGCGGGTCGCGCGCAGCACCAGCTGCCGCACGCGACCCTCGGGCACGAAGCCGAACCGATCGCGGGTAAGGGCCGAGTGGGCGTAGATCGCGTGCGGCATGACGGTGGCCCCGAGGATGGAGGCCGCGAGCAGCACCGAGCCGGAGTCCTCGAAGCGCGGCACGAGCCCCTCCACGACCGACCCGCCGTCGACGGGGGCGAAGAGGATGCCGGCGCAGAACCCGACGGCGATGATCACGACGAGCCCGGTGATGACGCGCTCGAACGGCTTCGAGCCCCGACGGCTGTGCAGCAGCAGGAGCAGCATCGAGACGATCCCGGTGATGACGCCGCCGACGAGCAGCGGCAGGTCGAACAGCAGGGAGAGCGCGATCGCTCCGCCGAGCACCTCGGCGACGTCGGTTGCCATCGCGACGAGCTCGGCCTGGATCCAGTACGCGTACCGCCCGGCCTTCGTGCGGAAGCGCTGCCCGAGCAGCCCGGGCAGGCTCTCACCGGTGGCGATGCCGAGCTTGGCGGAGAGGTATTGGATGAGCCACGCCATCGAGTTGCCGAGCACGACGACCCAGACCAACAGGTAGCCGTACTCGGCCCCCGCGCTCATGTTGCTGGCGACGTTGCCCGGGTCGAGGTAGGCGACCCCGGCGACCATCGCGGGCCCGAGCAGCGGCAGGAGCGCGTGCGGACGCGCGGAGGGCGTGGGCGTCGACTTCGACGTGGCCGGTTCAGGCAAGGCAGGATCTTTCGGTCGACCGAATATTTCGGTGGCCCGAAAAATGTAACCCCAGCTAGGCGGTTCGCGCCACCCAGACGTGCCCGGCCACGGCATCCGGAAGCTGCGCGCCCTCGACCACCGAGCCGATCCCGACGCCCTCGGCCGCGAGCAGCCGCAACACGTCGGGGTCGCGGTCGCTGATGCGCAGCACCCGCCCGCGCTCCCCCGCAGCCAGAGCGGAGGCGAGCACGCCGTCGAGCGCGGGCACCGAGCCGTCGGCGGCCGGGATCGGATCGCCGTGCGGATCCGCCGCCGGATGCCCGAGTCGCACGTCGATCGCGTCGAGCAACCGGTCGCTGACGGCGTGCTCAAGCACCTCGGCTTCGTCGTGCACCTCGTCCCAGCCGTACCCGAACTCGCGCACCAGCCAGGTCTCGATGAGCCGGTGCTTGCGCACCATCCTGAGCGCCTCGGCGCGACCCGTGGCGGTGAGCACGATCGTGCCGTACCGCGCGTGCTCGACGAGATTCTGCGCCGTGAGCTTGCGCACCATCTCGGTGACCGACGACGGCGCCAGCCCGAGCCGCGCGGCGAGCTGGGACGACGTCATCGCGTCCGGCTGCCACTCGGTGTGGCTGTAGATGACCTTGAGGTAGTTCTCGGCGACCGTGCTCAGCGACGCCGGCGGCTGCTCAGCGATGAGCCGGCTCCTCGCGCTCGGAGTGCCCGGCGGGCTCCAACTGGAAGGTCGAGTGCTCGACGTCGAAGTGCCCCCTCAGGCACTCCCCGAGCCGCTCGAGCATCGACCCGGCCCGGCCTTCGGCGAACACCGCCTCCTCGCATTCGACGTGCGCGCTGAACACCGGGGCGCCGGAGGTGATCGCCCAGACGTGCACGTCGTGCACCGCGACGACCTCGGGGGTCTCCAGCAGGTGCTCGCGGATCAGGGTGACGTCGGTCTCCCGCGGCGCGGACTCGGTGAGCACCCGCACCACATCGCGCAGCAGCAGCGCCGCGCGCGGCACGATCAGCGCGGCGATGACGAGCGACGCGATGGCGTCCGCGGCGGCGAACCCGGTGGTGAGCAGCACGACCCCGGCGACCACTGCCGCGATCGAGCCGAACAGGTCGCCGAGCACCTCGAGGGTCGCGCCGCGCATGTTCATCGACCGGCGGTCGCCGCCGCGCAGCACGAGGTAGGCGGCGACGTTGGCGAGCAGGCCGATGCCCGCGACGACGAGCATCGGGATGCCGTCCGGCGCGTGCGGATCGGCCTCGGTCAGCCGGCGCACCGCTTCGATCGCGACGACGACCGCGACGACGGTGAGCAGCACCCCGTTGAACAGTGCCGCGAGCACCTCGAGACGTCGGAAGCCGAAGGTGTGCCGGTCGGTCGCGGGACGGGTCGCCCAGACGCTCGCGACGAGCGCGACGAGGAGGCCGATGGCATCGCTGGCCATGTGCCCCGCGTCGGCGAGGAGGGCGAGCGACCCCGACAGCCAGGCGCCGAACACCTCGACGACGAGCACTACGGCGATGATCGCGAAGGCGATCGCCAGGCGCGTGCGGGTCGACGACGCGTGGTCGTGCCCGTGGTCGTGCGCCATGGCATCCATTCTCCCTGCCCGGCCGCGTCCGCGGTGGTGTCGGGAATGGTTGTCGGTCTCAGCCGTGGCGGCGACGCAGCTCCGCGGTGAGAAGCGCGAACGCGCGGAACCGGTGGCTCGCGGCATCCTTCTCGGCGGGGCTCAGCTCGGCGGCGCTGCGGGTCTCGCCGTCGGGGCGGAAGATCGGGTCGTAGCCGAACCCGCCCGCACCCGCGGCTTCCGTGAGCACCGTGCCCGGCCACTCGCCGCGCACGACGTACTCGCCGTCGGCGTCGACGAGGGCGGCGGCGCAGACGAATCGCGCCGCCCGGTTCGGTTCGCCCTCGAGGTCCTGCAGCAGGAGCCGCAGGTTGTCACCGTCGTCGCGGGTTCCGGCGTAGCGCGCGGAGAGGATGCCGGGGGCGCCGTCGAGCGCATCCACGGCGATCCCGGAGTCGTCGGCGAGCGCCGGCAGACCCGTGTGCGCGAACGCCTCCCGCGCCTTGATCAGCGCGTTGCCCTCGAAGGTGTCGGCATCCTCGATCGCGTCGGGACCGTCGTAGGCGACGAGTTCGTGGTCGCCGAGCCGGTCGCCGAGGATGCGGCGCAGCTCGTCGACCTTGTGGGCGTTGTGCGTCGCGAGGACGAACGTCGTCACGACGCCAGCGCCGCCTGCTGGATGCGGGCGAGCTCGGCGTTGCCCGACGTGGCGAGCGCCAGCAGCGCGTCGAGTTCGGCCTTGTCGAACGGCGCGCCCTCCGCGGTGCCCTGCACCTCGATGAACAGTCCCGACCCGGTCATGACGACGTTCATGTCGGTCTGCGCGCGAACGTCCTCGACGTAGGGCAGGTCGAGCATCGGCACTCCGTCGATGATGCCGACGCTGACCGCCGACACCGAACCGATCAGGGCCTTCGCGTTCTTGGCGATGAAGCCCTTCTCGCGGCCCCACTCGACCGCGTCGTGCAGGGCGACGTAGGCGCCGGTGATCGCCGCGGTACGGGTGCCGCCGTCGGCCTGGAGCACGTCGCAGTCGATCACGATCGTGTTCTCGCCGAGCGCCTTCATGTCGATGATCGGCCGCAGCCCGCGGCCGATGAGCCGGGAGATCTCGTGCGTGCGACCGCCGATGCGGCCTTTCACGCTCTCCCGGTCGTTGCGGTCGTTGGTCGCGCGCGGCAGCATCGCGTACTCCGCGGTCACCCAGCCCTTGCCCTTGCCGGTCAGCCAGCGCGGCACCCCGTTGGTGAACGACGCGGTGCAGAGCACCTTGGTGCCGCCGAACGAGATGAGCGCGCTGCCCTCGGCCTGCGAGCTCCAGCCGCGCTCGATCGTGATCGGACGCAACTGGTCGGGGGTGCGGCCGTCGGCGCGGAGGGTGTCGGTCATGTCGTGACTCCTTGAATCGGGATGCTGGCGGTCTCGAACGTCTCGACGTGCGAGACCTCGGGGCCGAGGAAGCGGTGGGCGAGTCTCAGGAATGCCGGCTTGTCGTCACCGGTGCACTCGAAGGCGTGGCGCGGCGGCGCGGGATCGGAGCGCTCGATGCCGAGCGAGACGAGGCGGCCGTAGACATCCGCCGCCGTCTCCTCGGCGCTGGACACCAGGCGCACCGACGGCCCCATGACGTACTGGATGGCGGCCGACATGAGCGGGTAGTGCGTGCAGCCGAGCACGAGGGTGTCGACGCCCGCGTCCTTCAGCGGGGCGAGGTACTCCTCGGCGACGGCGAACAACTCGGGCCCGCTCGTGACGCCCGCCTCGACGAACTCGACGAACCGCGGACACGCGCGGGTGAAGAGCTCGACGTCGGCCGCGGCGAACGCGTCGTCGTACGCGCGGGACTGGATCGTGCCGACCGTGCCGATGACCCCGACCCGCCCGTTGCGGGTCGCGCGCACGGCGGCGCGCACCGCCGGTTGGATGACCTCCACCACCGGGATGCCGAACGCCACCTCGTAACGCTCGCGGGCATCCCGCAGCATCGCCGCGCTCGCGGTGTTGCAGGCGATGACGAGCGCCTTCACGCCCTGGGCCACGAGATCGTCGAGCACCTCGAGGGCGTACGCGCGCACCTCGGCGATCGGCTTCGGACCGTACGGCGAGTGCTTCGTGTCGCCCACGTAGAGGATCGACTCGCGCGGCAGTTGGTCGAGGATCGCCCGGGCCACGGTGAGACCGCCGACGCCGCTGTCGAAGACGCCGATCGGCGCGTCGGTGGCGGGCATCCTGCCAGGGTACTCGCCGCGGATCGGCTCGACGCCTCGCCGTTAGGCTCGACGTCATGACGAGCGCGCTCCTGACCGACCGCTACGAGCTGACCATGATCGACGCGGCGCTGCGCGACGGGACGGCCGATCGGCGGTGCGTGTTCGAGTTGTTCACGCGGCGCCTGCCGGCCGGGCGCCGGTTCGGTGTCGTCGCCGGCACCGGGCGGCTGCTCGACGCGCTCGCCTCGTTCCGGTTCGGCGAGGACGAGCTCTCGTGGCTGCGGTCGCACGACGTCGTGTCGGCTCCGACGCTCGACTGGCTCGCCGACTACCGCTTCACCGGGTCGATCGCCGGCTACCGCGAAGGCGAGGTGTACCTCCCGGGCTCGCCGCTGCTCGTCGTGGAGGCCTCCTTCGCGGAGGGCGTCATCCTGGAGACCCTGGCGCTCAGCATCCTCAACTACGACTCGGCGGTCGCCTCCGCCGCCGCACGGATGGTCGCCGCCGCCGACGGACGCCCGCTCGCCGAGATGGGCTCGCGCCGCACCGGGGAGCGCTCCGCCGTCGCCGCCGCCCGCGCCGCCTACATCGCCGGGTTCGCGGCGACGTCGAACCTCGAGGCCGGGCGCACCTGGGGCGTGCCGACGATGGGGACGGCCGCGCACGCGTTCACGCTGTTGCACGACTCCGAGGAGGAGGCGTTCCGGGCGCAGGTCGATGCGATGGGATCCGGCACCACGTTGCTCGTCGACACCTACGACATCACCGACGGGATCTCCACGGCGATCCGGGTGGCGGGCACCTCGCTCGGCGCGATCCGCATCGACTCGGGCGACCTGCCGACCGTCGTCGCCTCCGCCCGCCGCCAGCTCGACGAGCTCGGGGCCACCGGCACCCGCATCACCGTCACCAACGACCTCGACGAGTACACGATCGCCGCACTCCGGGCCGCGCCCGTCGACTCCTACGGCGTCGGCACCTCGCTCGTCACCGGCTCGGGCTCCCCCGCCTCCGGGATGGTCTACAAGCTCGTCGCCGTCGAAACGCCCTCCGGCGAGTGGCGGCCGGTCGGCAAGCGGTCGGACGGCAAGGCCACCGTCGCCGGGCGCAAGGTCGCGGTGCGCTCCCTCTCCCACGGGGTCGCCGTCGAGGAGACCGTGTACGTCGAAGAACCCGAATCCGACCCGAAGCCCGGCCGCGGGCTGCTCGTCGACCTCGTCACCGACGGCGTCGTCCACCCCGCCCACCTCGGGGCCGACGGGGTGGCCGCCGCCCGCGAGCACCACCTCGCTGCGATCGCGGAACTCCCCCTCGCGGCGTTCGCTCTCTCGCGCGGCGAGCCCGTCATCCCGACCGTCTACGTCTGACCCGCCCCGCCCCGCGTCGCCCGCGTCGCCCCGCGTCGACCGCGTCGCCCCGCGCATGAGTGATCCCAAAATGGATCACTCATGGCCGCGGCAACACGGATTGCGAGATCTCACGGAGCGGCACGACGAACCCGCGCGTCGCTAGCCGCCGTCGCGCACGTTCGATGACGCCCCGAGGATCGCCGAAGAGGTCCTCCTTCTGGACGCGCATCAGAAGCCACTCGTCATCGTGGATGATCTCCTGCCGCCTCAGGTCTGCCCCGAACTGAGGCGCGGCGCGATGGTGTGCGCCGTCGTACTCGATTCCGAAGCGCATGTCGGGCCAGGCGAGGTCGACGACGAACGGCAGCCCGCCGAGTCGGTGATTGATCCGCGGCTCCGGCAGGCCGCCCGCACGGAGAAGCACCCGCAGCAGCGACTCCGGCCGCGACGCCGAGCCGACTCGGACGAACCCGAGTGCGTCGACAAGGCGCCGCCGCCCTCTCGCCCGCAGATCGACCGCAAGACCTGCCGCGAGATCGTCCATCGTGGCCCACGCGGGCCGGTCGCGGCGAGGGGTGACGATCGCGTCCGCGACAGCGACGAGGTCGGGGAGCGCGAGGATCGGTCCCAGGGTGATCCAGGTGTCAACCGGTGCGAGCACCCGCAGACCTCGGATGTCGAGTGCGGCAGCAGTCGACATCCGACGATGTCCGACGACACCACGTCCGCGCACCGGCGCCGTCTCCGTCGGAACGGCCACGTGCACCGGGGAGGCGCCGAACCGCACCGGGAGCGGAAGGCCGAGGAGCTGCGCGGCGGTCAGGTGCGAGAAGACGGCATCCCGCCTCATCTTGACGGCGTAGGCGCGTGCCAGAGCCTCGGGGTCGTGCTCGACCCCGTGAGACGCCCGGATGCCGTGGAACGGTGCGGCGAATTCCGCTGACCGAAGCCGACTCTCCGACATCCCGGCTGCTCGAGCGGCGGCCACGCGGAACGGTTTCACACGGCGATCGTGGTTCACAAAGCGATCACGGTCGCCACGAGTGATCCCAAATGGGAGCACTCGTGCGCCCGCGACCCCGGGGAGGAGCCGACGGCGGGAGCGGTCAGGCCTTCAGGCGCTCGTAGACCTTCTTGCAGTCGGGGCAGACGGGGAACTTCTCGGGGTCGCGACCGGGGATCCACTTCTTGCCGCACAGGGCGCGCACGGGCTTGCCGGTGAGGGCGCTCTCGAGGATCTTCTCCTTCTGCACGTAGTGCGAGAAGCGCTCGTGGTCGCCGTCCTCGAGCTGGGTGTCCTCGAGGAGCTTCTCCAACTCGCGGTCGAGGGTGTCGGTTCCGCCCCCGACGGTGTCGGGTCCGCGATCCAGGTCAGCCATGACTCCAGGGTACGACCGACGGCTCAGTGCCGCACGGGCTCAGCGCCGCACGGGCTCAGTGCCGCACCGCGAACTCGAGCAGCTCCGGCGCGCGACGGTCGAACGTGGCACCGCCCACCCGGATGCCGAGCACCAGCACGGCGGCGCCGGCGACGAGTCCGGCGACGAGGGCGATCCACACCCAGGGGCCGGGGACGCCGAGCACGTGGAACACCGTCGCCGCGATCGCCGGGGAGGCCACCAGGAGGATGAGGAACAGGGAGCCGGCCTGCGTGCCGCTGCCGCTGGACCCGGTCACCTGCGGCTGCTGGAACGGGGCGTCGCCCGGCCGCGTCGCGGGGTACGGGAATCGCGCGGAGATCACACTCGAGATGCCGACGCCCCCGAGGAGGAGCGCGCCGCACACTCCGAGGACGGCGGGCGCGATCATCCAGTCGCCGTGCCCCCACGCGGTGAGCGGCGTCCCGATCAGCACGACCGGGATGCCCATCGCGAGGACCGGCAGCATCCGGCCGATCCGGTCGTCGACGCCGCGGATCTGCGCGGTGAGGTGCGCCCAGATCCCGGTGGAGTCGTAGGCGACGTCGTTGTGCAGCGTGCCCCAGGCCAGCAGCAGCACGATGATCGGCAGCGGGATGAGCGACGAGATCGACAGCGGGATGCCGACGATCGCGAAGGCGGAGAGGGTGACGATCGGGATGACCGGCAGCAGCACGAGCGCGATGCGGTAGCGCGGGTCGCGGGCCCAGTAGGTGAAACTGCGCGCGGCGACGGCGCCGACCGGGGTCGACGGCAGCCGGCGGAACCACCCCGGCACGTAGGCGGCGCGTTCGCGCGGGCGTCGCCGCGTGGGCCGCAGTTGGAACGCGAGGGTGAAGAGCCACACGACGAGCAGCACGAGGATGGTGAGGACGCCGAGGCCGAAGTCCTGCTGGACGAGGGCCGCGTCGCCCGCCGCCTCGTGCGACGGCGCGCGCCAGAACGCGCCGAGCGGCAGTGCCGTGAGCACGTCCGTGATCGCGGGGAGACGCAGCGGGGCGAGGGCGACGACGATCGGCAGCACCGTTTGCCACCACGCCCCCGGCAGCAGCGCAGCGATGGTCGGGGCGAGGTGCGCAGCGATCACGACGAGTCCGGCGAGCAGCAGCAGCACGGCGACGAGCCGGATGAGGGCGTTGACGGCGGGGCGATAGCGCAGCACCGCGCCGATCACGACGCCGATCCGCGCGGCGAGCAGCCCTTCGAGCACGATGAACGGCACGGCGATGGCCGCCGTCGTCGACGCCGCACCCTCCCACAGCCAGAGCGGGGAGAGGGCGATCGGGACGAGCAACAGGGCCGGTCCGATGAGCGTCGTGAACAGCACCGCACCCGCGATCGACAGCGGGCCGAAGCCGAACAGCCAGAGGGCCCGAGGATGCAGCAGTTGCGACCGCGCGACGACGAGCGGCAGGAAGAAGGCGGCCAGCGACACCAGCACCCCGGTGACGACGACGACCCGGTGACGCGTCACGGCGTCGAGTTCGGTGGCGAGCGACGCTCCGGTCCAGAGCAGCGCGACGGTGGCGGCGGCGAGGACGACCCCGAAGCCCGCCCAGGCGGCGGTGCGCGGCTCACGGAAGCCGTTGATCAGGAGGCGCAGCTTGAGGCGCAGCAGTTCGACGATCATGCGGGCATCAGTCGGAGTAGCTCTGCAGCCACTCCATCCCCTCGACGGCGGTCGCGCCTCCCGCGAGCTCGACGAACCGGGTCTCGAGGCTCTCGCCGTCGAGCACCTCCGCGAGCGGGCCGGCCGCCAGCATCCGGCCCGCGGCGATGATCGCGACGGCGTCGCAGGTGCGTTCGATGAGGCCCATGCTGTGGCTGGACAGCAGCACGGTGCCGCCGGCATCCGCGTACTTCTTGAGGATCGCGATGACCGACGCCGCCGACACGGGGTCGACGGATTCGAACGGCTCGTCGAGCACGAGCAGGCGGGGCGAGTGGATCATGGCCGCGGCGATCGCGATCTTCTTCACCATGCCGGCGGAGTAGTCGGACACGAAACGGTCGAGGGAGTGCCGCAGTCCGAATCCGGCGACGAGGTCGTCGATGCGGCGCGAGGTCGTCTCGCGGTCGAGTCCGCGCAGCGCGCCGGCGTGGTGCAGGAACTCGGCGCCGGTGAGCCGATCGAAGAGCCGCAACTGGTCGGGCAGCACGCCGAGCGACTTCTTGGCGACGGCCGGGTTGCGCCAGACGTCGGCTCCGTGGATGCGCACGACGCCGGAATCGGGGCGCAGCAGCCCCGTGATCATCGCGAGAGTGGTGGTCTTTCCCGCGCCGTTCGGGCCGACGAAGCCGTAGAACGTGCCGGCCGAGATCTCGAGGTCGACCGAGTCGACGGCGAGGTGACTGCCGAAGCGCTTCGAGAGGTTGCGCACCGAGAGCGCGGCTCCGGATGCCGTGACCGGCTGCGGGGTCGCTTTGCGCGCCTGCTTGACCGCCTTGGGTGTGCGCACCGCCAGGTCGGTGGATGCCGCCTCCGTCTCGACGACCGGAGGGCCGTCGACAGCCTCGGGCTCGATCACTTCCGGCTCGACGACTTCGACGGTCATCGCGACCGGGGGCCGGGAGTTGGCGCTGCTCGCGCCACGTGCCCCTCCGGGACGCGCCGCCGCCGAGCGCCCGCCGGGGCCTTTTCGGGCCGCGGGAGGGGCGTCGCGGTCTGATTCCACGGACCCACCGTATCAACCGCAGTTCCGAGGGAGTTTCATCACGATCCGGGAACGGTCGTGTCAACCACCTGGGGTTTTCCACAGGCCCGCCGATAGAATCCAGGGACACAACGGGGTGTCTTGCACAAGGTCGCGCGGTGAACAGCAGGTGAATGTTCACCTCATCGCGCGGCCCCCCCTCGCTCGTTTCATTCGACGGGCACCACCGTTTAGGAGAACCGGACCATGACGACGCAGATCGTGATCCTCGCCGCAGGCATGGGCAGCCGTCTCGGCCGCTCGCTGCCGAAGCCCCTCACCGAACTCAGCGACGGCCGCAGCATCATGCAGCAGCAGTTCGACAACATCCATCAGGCCTTCGGCGCCGATGTGGCCGTCACGATCGTCGTCGGCTACAAGCTGGAGCACATCGTCGAGGCCTTCCCCGACGCCACGTTCGTCTACAACGAGCGCTACGACCAGACCAACACGAGCAAGTCGCTGCTCCGCGCACTGCAGGCGTCGAAGGACGGCGGCGTGCTGTGGATGAACGGTGACGTCGTGTTCGACCCCGAAGCCCTCGTGCGCGCCGGCGATCTCGTCGCCCGCAACCAGAGCTTCGTGAGCGTCAACACCGCGAAGGTGTCCGACGAAGAGGTCAAGTACACGACCGACGCGAACGGCCACATCAAGGAGCTGTCGAAGACCGTCGTCGGCGGACTCGGTGAGGCCGTGGGCATCAACTTCGTCGCGCGCGACGACAAGGCGGCGCTGATCCGTCACCTGTCGAAGGTCGCCGACCAGGACTACTTCGAGCGCGGGATCGAACTCGCGATCGAGCAGGATGCCCTCCGCTTCCAGCCCGTCGACATCTCCGACCTGTACGCGGTCGAGATCGACTTCGCCGAAGACCTCGAGCGCGCCAACCTCTTCGTCTGAGGAGAGCCGCGCGTGCGCGACTAATGTTGCTGCGTGACCACCGACGCCGCCGCACGCCCTGAGGCGCGCAGACGGTGGTCGCCGCTCGAGCGCTACCGGCGTTCGCTGTGGATCCTGACGACGCGCGACCTGAAGGTGCGCTACTCGACGAGTGCGCTCGGCTACCTCTGGTCGATCCTCGATCCGCTCGTCATGGCGGCGATCTACTGGTTCGTCTTCACCGTCGTCTTCGGCCGCGGGGTCGGGCATGAGCCGTACATCGTGTTCCTGCTCGCCGGGCTGCTGCCGTGGATGTGGTTCACCGGCGCGGTCTCCGACAGCACCCGGGCCTTCACCCGAGAAGCGAAGCTGATCCGGTCGACGACGATCCCGCGCACCATCTGGGTGGCGCGGCTCGTGTTGAGCAAGGGGATCGAGTTCGTCGCCAGCATCCCGGTGCTCGCGCTGTTCGTGATCTTCGCCGGCGCGACCCTTCATGTCGAAGCCCTCTGGTGGCTGCTGGCCATCCCGCTTCAGGCCGCTCTGACGCTCGGCATCGGACTTCTCGTCGCCCCGCTCGTCGTGTTCTTCCGCGACCTCGAGCGCGCCGTGAAACTGGTGCTGCGGTTCCTCTTCTACGCGTCGCCGATCATCGACGGCCTCGGCGATCTGCCCGAGCAACTGCAGTTCTGGGGGGCTTTCAACCCCCTCGCCGGCATCTTCTCGCTCTACCGTGCGGCGTTCTTCCCGGAGGAGCTCGACTGGTTCGCGGTCGCGATCAGCGCCGCCATGACGGTGCTCTTCCTGATCGTCGGCTTCCTCGTCTACCGCGCCAGCATCCGGCGTGTGCTGAAGGAGATCTAGGTGAGCACCCCCGTGGAGGGCGCCATCCGCGTGCGCGACCTCGGCATCCGATTCACGCGCAATCGCGCCGCCCGTCGCAGCTTCAAGGATCTCTTCGCCGGGCGCACCCGTCGCCGCAAGCCCGACGAATTCTGGCCGCTGCGCGACCTCACGTTCGACGTCGCGCCGGGTGAGGCGATCGGCGTCGTCGGACGCAACGGGCAGGGCAAGTCGACCCTGCTGAAGCTGGTCGCCCAGGTGATGCTGCCCGACGAAGGGACGGTGACGGTGGACGGCGGCGTCGCCCCGCTCATCGAGATCACCGGCGGCTTCGTGAACGACCTCACGGTGCGCGACAACGTCAACCTCACCGCGGGCCTGCACGGCATGACGGCGCGCGAGATCGCCGAGCGGTTCGACGAGATCATCGCGTTCGCCGAGCTCGAGAAGTTCGTCGACACCCCCTACAAGCACCTCTCGAGCGGGATGAAGGTGCGGCTGGCGTTCGCCGTCATCTCCCGGCTCGAGGAGCCGATCATCCTCGTCGACGAGGTGCTCGCCGTCGGCGACGCGGCGTTCAAGGCGAAGTGCTACACCCGCATCGAGGAGCTGCTGGCCGGCGGTCGCACCCTGTTCTTCGTCTCGCACAGCGAGAAGGATCTGCTGCGGTTCTGCACCCGGGGGCTGTACCTCGACAAGGGTCGACTCGTGCTCGACGGCCCGATCACGGATGTCGTGAAGCGGTACAACGACGACTACGGCGTCAAGGGCTGACTGCAGCCTCCGGCGTCAAGGGCTGACTGCAGCCCCATCGCCTGAAGTACGGTGATCGGACATGGCCGACGAGCTCGAACCGATTGCCGCTCCCCGCATCCCGTCGACGGCGGAGCGGGGCTTCGACGCGCTCCTGTCGGTGCAGCGGCCGGTCGTGCTCGCCCACATCCGCAGCATCCGATCGCGACGCCCCGACGCCACCCCGACGCAGATCATCGCCATCCTCGAACGGCGCTACCTGACTGCGGTGACGACCGGGGGCGCGCTCGTCGGGGCCTCGGCGGCGATTCCCGCGGTCGGCATCGCCACGTCGGTCGTGCTCTCGGGAGTGGAGACCGCCGGGTTCCTCGAGGCGACCGCGCTCTTCGCCCAGTCGGTCACCGAGATCCACGGCATCGCGGTCGTCGACCGGGAACGCGCCCGCACGCTCGTGATGACGATGATGCTCGGCAACGGCGGCCAGGACCTCATCCGTCAGTTCGCCGGCCAGGTCGCCGGCGGCTCGCAGACCCGCAGCGCCTTCTGGGGCGAACTGGTGACCAAGAGCCTGCCGTCGGCGGCGTTCGCGTCGGTCGCCGACCGGGTGCAGAAGATGTTCGTGCGCAAGTTCGCGGTGAGTCAGGGCAGCTCGGTGGTCGGCCGGATGATCCCGTTCGGGATCGGCGCGGTGGTCGGCGGCGGCGGCAACCACCTGCTCGGCCGCCGGGTCGTCAACTCCTCGCGCACCGCGTTCGGCCCGGCCCCGGCGGCCTTCCCCGAGTCGCTGGATGCCGTGGTCAAGCCGCCGAAAGCCCCGCGCGCCCCGAAGGCGGTCAAGCCGCCGAAGAAGCCCAAGGAGCTCGCAACGCCGAAGCAGCCCAAGGCCCCCAAGCCGAAGGCTCTGCCCCGCGGCCGGGACAAGTTCCCGATGCTGCCGCCCGCGAGTTAGAACTCCCTGTCACTCGACGCCTCGTAGCCGCCATAGGTGCGCGCGCACGATCGTGCACATTCCGAGGACCTGATGACCACCACGAAACGCATCGCTCAATTTGAGCACGATCGTGCTCAAATCATGCACAAGTGACGTAAGATCGCGGAAGAGCGCAAGAATGTGCACGATCGCGCACAAGGAGTCGGATGAACGAGAAAGAGCTGGCCGCCGCCGCGTTGCGGCTCGGCGAACTCGTCGCGGCGCGACGAAAGAGCTTCGACGCGACTCAGCAAGACCTGGCCGACCTTGCCGAAGTGTCCCGCCGATCGATCTCCGCCCTGGAGTCGGGCAAGACGACGACCCGACTCGACATCGTCCTCCGCGTTTTGGCAGCGCTCGGGATCGACGTCGTTCACGCGATCGAGAATCGATGACAGACGCGGACGTCTACAAGGGCGGCACGTTGGCTGCCCGCCTCATTCGACGGAACGATGGAGTCGAGTTCCGGTACACCGAGGTCTACCTGAACCGCGGCGGCCCTCCCGTTGCCTCGACTCTGCCGTTGACGGCCGAGCCTCGTCTCACGCCTGCCGGAGCCGTCCCGCCGTTCTTCGCGGGCCTTCTCCCGGAGGGGCGTCGCCTCACCAACCTTCAGCGCAGCCTGAAAGCGTCCGCCGACGACGAGCTGTCACTCCTTCTCGCCATCGGTGGCGACACCGTCGGGGATGTTCAGGTCGTACCGACCGGGTCGGTTCCCGATGAGGGAAGGGCAGCTGTCACTGTCGCGAAGGACTTCTCGGAGACACTCTTCTCCGACCTTCTCAGTGATGCGGGCATCGTCGATCCGGCGGGACTCGCCGGAGTTCAAGAGAAGGTATCGGCGAGAGTGCTCTCGCTCCCCGTTCGGCGGGGCGGGATGCGCTACATCCTCAAGCTCTCGCCCCCCGAGTTTCCCCACGTGGTCGAGAACGAGAAGGCATTCATCGACCTGGCGCAATCCGCGCGGCTTCGACCCGTAGCTGCGTCCGTGTATCGCGATGCTGACGACCGGCCCGGATTGCTGGTCGAGAGGTTCGATCGAGTCGGAACGCGCGACAACCCGCGTCGGCTCGCGGTCGAAGACGCCTGCCAGCTGCTGGATCGGTGGCCGGCCGACAAATACAACGTGACGATGGAGGAGGTCGCCCTCGCGGTGATCGGGCGAACCACAGCACCGCCCTTCGCCGCGCGCGATGTCTTCCGTCACGTCCTGTTCGCGTGGCTCACCGGCAACGGCGATCTCCACGCCAAGAACCTCTCGGTTCTCGAGCGTGAGGACGGGGAACGCGTCGTCGCACCCGCATACGACCTGCCTTCGACGATGCTGTACGACGACCTGACGTTCGCTCTCGAGATCCAAGGTCGCACAGACGGATTGTCGCGCCGGGTCCTTCTTCGATTCGCGAACGACATCGGTCTGGGTCAATCCCTCGCCGAGAAGGAGATCGATCGGATGCTCGACTCCACCGCAGGCGTGCACGGGATACTCGAGCGGCTGCCGTTCGAATCCCGACGCATCACCGAGACTCAGAAGCGTCTCGCCTACCGACGAAAGCTCCTCGTCCCTGCGGGCTAGTCAGCCTGCGGCACGCTCTCCTCGTCGGAGTCGTCTTCGTCGTCGAGAGCGTCGTGCTCGACCCGGGGCTGGTCGACGTGAGTGGCGGCCTGCTCCTGCCAGCGCTCGACGAGGAGGTCGATCGCGGCGTGGAAACGCGCCGTCGACGAGCCGGGCGTCGTGTCGCCGAAGTGGTGGTTCGCCCAGAAGGCGAGGTTCGACCGCGACGCCTCGTCGGTGATCACCCGGTCGAGGAACCCGAGCGGGTCGGCGAGGTCGGCGGTCGACATCCATTCGGCGGAGGCGAGGAAGCCGCTCTCGTCGACCTCCGCGGTCGGGGATGCCGGGCGCGTCACCACGAGCGGCTTGCCGGTGGCGAGACGGTCGTAGACCATCGCGGAGATGTCGGTGACCTGCACATCGGCGACGGCGATCTGCCAGCCGAGTTCGCCGCCTGCGTCGAACAGGTGACCGGCGGCGGGGTCGGCGGCGGCGATCATGCGCTGGATCTGCTGATTCGCCTCGCGGTACTCGCGCGAGTTCACGCCGCTGCGCGGGTGCGGCCGATAGATCAGCCGATGACCGGGCGAGGCGATCACCGCTTCGGCGAGCGCGACGCCGTGCGACGCGATCGAGCCGTACGCCATCGTCGGCCGGTCGCCCTCCCAGGTGGGCGCGTAGAACACGACGGTGCGACCGTTGCCGGCGAACGGCACGTGATCCACGAGGTGGTCGGACTGCGGACGTCCGATCGCGATCACCCGGTTCGCGACGTCGTAGTTCCACAGCTTCTTCGCGAGCCGGTCGAGTGCGGCCTGACCGGCGACGAAGGCGTAGTCGTACGCCTTGTACTGGTTCGACGTCATGTAGATCTTGTCGGACTCGCCGTGGTTGATGAAGACGTGCCACATCCGGCCGTAGCGGAACATCTGGAAGTTCTTGATGTTCTGGTTGACGTAGAGCATCGTCGCGAGGTCCTGCTGCTCGAGGAAGCCCTCGATGTCGGTGACCGTGCGGAGGTACAGCACCGGCACCGGCGACTCCTCGCGGAGGGTGAGGTACGCCCCGGGGCTGCGGGCGATGATCGCGACGCCGCGGTGCTTCGCCAGTTCGGCGAGCGGCGCGTACCACTGGCGGATCTGGTACAGGTTCACCCGGGTGTCGGCGAAGTACACGCCGATCTGGATGCTGCCGGGGATCGGCCGCGGGTCGGTGGCGGCGAAGCGGTTCGCCTCGTTGCGCCGCCGCCGGGTGCGGAGCCCGTTGCGGAGCACCTTGATCGCCGTGCGAGCGTCGCTGAGCAGCCGACCGAACAGTCCCATCGGAACCTCCCCCGTCGATCTAACCAGCACGACCTCGCGCGGTCCGCCCTGGCCCCGGACCACCGGGCCGCCGTGACAGAATCGTGACCGTGCCGCCGATGGCGCGGTGAGAAGGGGTCCCGCACTCCCGCCATGGCGAGATTCACATTCGGAGTCGGCAACGCGCGCAAGTTGCTGCGACTCCCCCTGTATGCGCTCGGGGCGCTCGCGACCCTGGTCGTGCCCCGCACCGACCGGCTGTGGGTGTTCGGCTCCGGTATCGGTCTGGGTGAGGGCGCCCTGCCGCTCTACCGGGCGGCGCGGGAACGGCTCGACGACGGCACCCGGCTGGTCTGGCTCGCGACGACCGACGCCGAACTGGCCGAGGCGCAGGATCTCGGGCTCGACGCCGCACCGAAGAGCGGATGGCGCGGCTTCCGGCTGACTCTCCGCGCCCGGGTGCTCGTCGTCACGCACGGGTTCGGCGACGTGAACCGCTTCGCGACGCGCGGCGGCTTCGTGGTGCAGCTCTGGCACGGCATCCCGCTCAAGCGCCTGCACCTCGACTCCCCCGCGACGCTGCGCGTCTCGTTCCTGCCCGACCATCGCCTGGTGCGCGCCGTCGTGGCCCGGGCGTACCGAGCCGCCGGCCGCGGCATCCGGTTGTTCCCGGTCGCCTCGGAGCTGGTCGCCGCCCGGATCTCGTCGGCGTTCGGGGTGCCGCGCGACCGCATCGTCGTGACCGGCGATCCCCGTGACGACGCCCTCACGACGCCGGCCGCGCCGCTGCTGGAGGCGGGGGGATCCCGCACGATCCTCTACGCACCCACCTGGCGCGACGGCGATCCCGATCCCGCCACCCCGACGCCCGAGCAGTGGCGGGCCCTCGCCGCGTGGCTCGACGCGCGAGACGCCGTGCTCTACGTGCGGGCCCATCCGCTCGGTGCCGGCGACTACGCGGCCGGCCCGGCGCTCAGCGACCGCATCCGGATGCTGGGCTCCGACCGGGTGCGCGACGTGAACGCCGTGCTGCCCGAGATCGACGTGCTCGTCACCGACTACTCCTCGATCGCGTTCGACTTCGCGCTGCTCGACCGGCCGATCGTGTTCCTCGCCGCCGACCTCGAACCGTATGCGAAGCGGCGCGGACTCTACGACGCCTACCGGGAGTTCAGCGGCGGCCGGCACACCACGGGCTGGGAGGGTGCACTCGAGTTGCTCGGCACCGCCCTCGACGGCGACCCGGCCGCCCTGCGGCACAGCGCGTGGCTCCGCGACGAATACGTCGACGTCTCGGGCGGCGCGACGGGTCGGGTGCTCGACGAGATCCTCGCGCGCACGCGCGGCGCCGACGCCCCGGCGGTCGCCGTACGGGAGCGGCCGATCGTCGCGATCCAGTCGACGGACGGGCCGAGGGTGCGCCTCACGATCTCGGGCCCCGTGACGGCGGCGCGGCTCGAAGGCCGACGGGCCCGGGTGGAGGGCATCCTCTCCCCGCTCGGCGACCTCACCGTCGCGGAGTTCGATCTGCTCGCGCCGCGGTGGGGCGCCATCGACCTCGCGCTGCCGTCGGACGGCTACCGCCTGCAACTCGCCACCGACGAGGGCTGGTCGTCGCGCACCGTGATGACGGGGTCGACGGTGCTCGACCACGAGCTGTTCCGCGCGACGATCGAATCCCGGGCCGGCGGCGTCGTCGTCGCGGTCGCCCCTCCGCTGACGGTCGACGAGCGCGGCCCGGTGGCCCAACGGCGACTCGAGCAGGAATACCGGCACTCGCGACCGGCGCCCGAGGACGCCGTGTTCCTCGAGAGCTTCTACGGTCAGTCGGCATCCTGCAATCCGCTGGGCATCGACCGCGCCCTCGCCGCGCTGCGCCCCGGCATCACGCGGTACTGGAGCGTCGTCGACGGCTCGGTCGCGGTGCCCGACGGCGCGGTGCGGCTCATCGAGGGATCGCGGGAGTGGTGGCGGGTGCGCGCCTCGGCACGCGCCCTCGTCGTCAACGACTGGGTGCGCAAGCGCTACCGCCGCCGTCGGCACCAGAAGGTTCTGCAGACCTGGCACGGCACGATGCTGAAGAAGCTCGCCCTCGACCGGAAGGTGGGGTTCCGCACCCGCATCGCGGTGACGCGCGAACGAGACCGCTGGGATGCGCTGCTCGCGCAGAACCCCTACTCCGCCGAGATCTTCCGTTCCGCCTACGCGATGCGAAAGCCGATCTGGCAGGAGGGGTATCCGCGCAACGACGTGCTGCACGACCCGGAGCGCGCGGCGGCGGTGCGGGCGGCGATCGGCATCCCGGCGGATGCCCGCGTGGTGCTGTATGCGCCGACCTGGCGCGACGACCGCACCGAGATGGTGGACTTCGTCGACCTCGCGGCGTTCGCCCGGGACCTGGCCGATTCCGACGGAAGCAGCGGCTTCGTCGTGCTCGCCCGCGGACACTCCCGCACCCTCGCCCACGGGAAGGATCTGCTCGGCGAGAACCTCGTCGACGTCACCAGCTACCCCGACATGGCCGACCTGCTGCTCGTCGCCGACGTGCTCGTCACCGACTACTCGTCGGTGATGTTCGACTTCGCCGGCACCGGTCGGCCGATCGTGTTCTTCACCCCCGACCTCTCGCACTACAGCACCGACCTCCGTGGCTTCTACTTCGACCTGCTCGAGTCGGCGCCGGGGCCGGTCGTGACGACGCGCGACGAGCTGCGCGAGGCGATCCTCGCCGCCGCCGACGGGCAGCCCCCGTACGCCGCGCGCCGGGCCGCGTGGCGGGAGCGCTTCACCCCGCGCGACGACGGCGCCGCCGGGCAGCGCGTGGTCGAGCGGATGCTCGCGGAGGGCTGGCTGCCCTAGGACTCCGTGCGGGAGCGGTCGACGACATCCCGTGCCCCGCGCAGCACTCCGACGAGGAACCCCGCACCCCAGCTCAGATGCATCGTCGCGAGCACGACCATCAGCCGCAACCGGTCGGCGAGCGACCCGGGCGTCGTGATCGCCGCGACCACGAGCAGGCCGAGGTAGGCGAGCGGCCCGAGGTAGGCGAGCGCGAGGATCCAGCCGAGGATGCCGCTCAGCACGCCCGTGAGGTGCAGCGGGAGGAGCACCGCCGACAGCACGACCGAGATCAGCAGAATCGGAGGCGCGAAGAAGCGCAGCGGGTTGCTGGCGCCGAGCCGACGCACGAGTTCACCGCGCCACACTCCGGTCGCGAAGAACTGGCGGTGGAGTTTGCGCAGAGTGTCGCGCGGCCAGTAGCTCACCCGCAACTGCGGGTCGAGCCAGACGATGTGACCCGCCTGGCGGAGGCGGTAGTTGAGCTCCCAGTCCTCGCCGCGGCGCAGGGTCTCGTCGAAACCGCCGATCTCGCGCAGCGCATCCGCTTTCATGACGCCCATGTACGCGGACTCCGCCGGCCCTTCGGCCGCCTGTTCGCCGTGGTAGGCCCCACCGCCCAGACCGTAGCGACTGTTGTACGCCCGGGCGACGGCGGCCTGCAGCCCGGGCCTGCCGGTGGCGATCATCACGCCGCCGAGGCTGGCCGCGTCGGTGCGGGTGAGGGTCGCGACGGCGCGGCTCGTGTAGCCGGGCGCCAGCTCGGTATGCGCGTCGACGCGCACGATGATCGGATACCGGCTCGCCGCGATCGCGAGGTTCAGCCCGATCGGAATGTCCATGCCCGCGTTCTCGACGAGACGGATGCGGGGGTCGTCGTTCGCGAGACGGGCGACGATGTCGGCCGTGCCATCCGTCGACGGGCCGACGGCGAGCACGATCTCGAACTCGCCCGGGTGGTCTTGGGCGACGATGCTCGCCACGGCGGCCTCGAGGTATCCCGCCTCGTTGAGGACGGGCATCACGTAGGAGACGGGCGTGGGCGAGTCACCGGACGACGGGCGGCTCGGCATGGCGCGAGCCTATCGCGCGGGCCGACCCGTCTCCTGGTCGACCCGCGCGATGGTGCGACCTACTGCGCCTGATACTCGCCGAGGGTGACCGTCACGGTCTGCTCCTGGCCGTTGCGGATGAAGACCAGTTCGGCCTCGTCGCCGGCGCCGTGGAGGCGCACCTGGGCGGTGAGGTCGACGCTTCCGGTGATCTGCACGCCGTCGAGTTCGGTGACGATGTCGCCCTTTTGCAGGCCCGCTTCGGCTCCGGCACCTCCGGCGGTGACCTCGTCGATCACGGCGCCGACGGTGGAGCCGTCGGCGCTCGACGCGTCGCGCACGGTCGCCCCCAGCAGGCCGTGGGTCGCGGTGCCGTTCTCGATGATTTCGGTGGCGACGCGCTGCGCGAGGTCGGCGGGGATGGCGAAGCCCACCCCGATGGATCCGGCGGTGGTGCTCGTCCCGCCGGCGCTGGCGATCGCGACGACGATCCCGATCAGTTCGCCGGAGTCGTTGACGAGCGCGCCTCCGGAGTTGCCGGGGTTGATCGACGCGTCGGTCTGGATCACCGGGAGTGAGATCGTGCCGCTGCTGGTGGTGGTGTCCTGCCCGGGGATGTCGAAGTTGAACGGGCCCCCCTGCGACCCCTCGTCGTCGGTTCCGTCGTCGGTTCCGTCGTCAGGGACGGCGGAGGAGGCGATCTGGATGCTGCGGTTGAGCACGCTGATGATGCCGTCGGTGACGGTGTTGGCCAGACCGAGCGGGGCTCCGATCACGACGGCGCGGTCGCCGACGTCGAGGGCGTCGACATCCCCGAAGTCGATCGGGGTGAGGCCGTCGGCATCCACGAGCTTGATCACGGCGAGGTCGACGATCGGGTCCGTTCCGACGATCTCGGCCTGGTAGATGTGACCGTCGGCGGTGGTGACTTCGATCGTGCCGTCACCCGATGCGCCGTCGAGGGTGACGACGTGGTTGTTGGTGAGGATGTAGCCGTCTTCGCTCAGGATGACGCCGGAGCCGGTACCGGCGGCGCTCTGCGAGCTGACCGCGATCGTCACGACCGAGGGTCCCGCCTTCGCGGCGACGGCGTTGACGACGTTGACCGAGTCGGGGTCGTTGACGGTGATCGTCTGCGGCTCGGCACTGCTCTGGTCGGCGGCGACGTTCGTCGAGACCGCCCAGGCGGCGATGCCGGCACCGGAGGCGCCGCCGACGAGCGCGGCGGCCGCGGCGACGGCCACGAGGGCGCCCGCTCCGATGCGTCGGGGGGCGGCAGCCTCCGGGGTGGAGGGGGTCGGGGGTGTGCTGGCCTGCGGGGGCTCGAGGGGCGGCGAGGCGACCGGCGGAGTCGGCGTGGAGGCGTCCGGAGCGGGGGTAGCGGGCGTGGCCGCGGGGGTTCCCTCGGGCGCAGCGGCTTCGGGGCGAGGGGTGGAATTCGGGTCTGACTCGGACATCGAGTGCTCCTTTCGGCGGAGCCAGCTTCTCGCCGAATCCTGTGCGTCCGTTATGGCCGCGCTGGGAGCCTACTTCGGTTGCGTCAACATCCCGGGCCCGACGGGTTGGCGAGACAGTCATGCTCGACGAGCACCGTCTTCGCGGTGCCGACCCGGATGTGCAGGTCGTTCGCCGGCAACGTGATGGTGCCGACGACCGGCCGCCACGGGCCGCCCGCGAAACGGTACTCGGCGGTGAAGACGATCGACAGGGTGATCGTGTAATCCCCGAGCTGCTCGTACACGTGGGAGGTCGGGGTCGGCTCGAACTCCGCGACGCCCTGCGACGCCCAGGTGCCGCCCTTCGTCCCCTTCGTCGCCGCCGTGCCATCGCCGTAGGCCCACCGGTAGGAGGTCGGGGTGAACCGCACGTCGGCCGGACGCCCGAGCAGCGTCCCATTCACCACGTGCACGCCGGTGATCGCGTAGAAGTTCGTGTCGAGCCCGGCGACCGTCCACCCGTCGGGTTCCATCCGCTGACGCCCCGGGGTCGGGAAGAAGGTCGCGATGTCGCGGATCGTGATCGTCGGGATCGCCTCCTCCTCTGCCGGTGCGTTGCACGCGGAGGGGTCGACCTGATGGGTGATGAAGCAGCGCGCCGCCGGAGTGAGGATCTGGGGAGGAGCGGATGCTCCGCCGCTCCCCGTGGAGCCGCTGCCGGGTTGTCCTGGTTGGGAGGCGTCACCCGTCAATGTCACGGACGAGCCGTTGGAACTCCCGCCAACGTTCGGGCATCCGACGAGGACCGAAGAGCCCACGCACTCATTCGGCCCGGCGACGGCAGACCCCGCGGGCGCAAGGACCAAAGCCGCCGCTACGAGAAGCAGAACTGTGAATCTGACCATTGGTCGCTGTCCGAAACTAGTAGAGGGTCGGAGTCTCCGGTCATCGAAACCTCGAGAGCGACCAACGAATCTCGATCTACGGGCGTTACGTCGTTCCCGCCTCCATCCACGATCACGACATTGCTGACGTCCACGCACGCGTAGAAGGTGATCTCCACGTCACCCTGCACCTCGCCATACTGCTGGAGAAGTACTCGCGTCACGCGAGAACTGCCGACGGAACGGATGTCGTTGTCCGCGAAGTATGCGAATCCGTCTAGCTCGTCAGACAACTGGTCCGCCGTCACGAATGGCGCGATCCGTTCCGGATCCACTCCACCTTCGCTGGAGATCAAGTTCGACATCTCCAAGTACGCCGAATATGCGGCTTCCGCCGCCGCAAGCGCTTCCTCCTCCGACGCGAACACCGGGGTGGACGAGGGAGTCGGCGGCAACGTGGGGAGCGGATCGCCGCCGCCGCATCCGGAGAGCGCGAGCATCCCGAGCACCGCCACCGCACCGACAACCCTTCGCATGGCCCCACCGTACCGACGCACCACGGGCGTTCTGCGAGATATCCACACCCGCGAATCACCCGCCTCCCCACCCGTGGACCCGTCCTCTGAGGCCAGCCTGGGAAGGAGGCGACCCGTAGAGTGAAACGCGTTGGGGGAAGAGGATCGTACGTGGACGAATCAGGGCTGGACGAGCTTCTCGACGCCGCATCCCATCTGGTGACCGAGGACGGCTTCGACGCGGTGTCGATCCCCCGGATCGCGCTGCAGGCGGCGATGTCCGAGGATCAGGTGCTCGCCCACTTCGGATCCCTCGAGGATCTTCTCGTGTCGATGCTCAATCGCGAGTTCATGGCGCTGTGGCGCGACATCCTCGACGACATCGAGCGCGACCCGCGCGGCGGGCTGCTGTCGCACATCTATCGGTACACGATCTCGGGCGTCTACGAGCGACCCCTCGTGCGCGCGCTCTACCTCGCCGACCGCGACGGACTCAACACGATCATGCGCTCGACCCACGGCTTCGCCTACGTCCCCGAGTTCGGGATGCGGACCTCCTTCATCGAACAGATGAAGGAGGCCGGCATGGTGCGCCCGCACGTGGATGCCGCCAACCTCTCGGCGGTGCTGTCGGCGGTGTCGGCCGGTGCCGCGCTCACCGCGCCCCACTCGCAACTCGACCTCGTCAACGAGGGACTCTTCGACCTGTTGAGCGCGTCGGTCGACGCCGACGTCGATGACACGTCGCCCGGAAAAGTCACCTTCGTCGAGTACGCGATGAGTCTTACCACCCCGGACGGGCGTGGCTAGGCTCGGCGCTATGAGCTCCTCGACGAACGCCGCCCCCGACCTCGCCGGATTCGCCGCCGTCGGCAAAGCGATCTGGTGGATGATCCTGCTGCGCGGCATCTTCGCCGTGCTGTTCGGCATCTTCGCGATCGCCTTCCCCGACGTGACCCTCGTCGCCCTCGCCATCCTGTTCGCGGTCTACGCGATCCTCGACGGCGTCACGACCATCGCCCACGCCATCCGGATGCGCTCCCGCTCGTCGCGCTGGGGCTGGCTGCTCGTGCAGGGCATCCTCTCGGTGCTCGCCGGAATCGTCGCCGCGCTCTTCCCCGTGCTCACCGGCGTCTTCGGCGCCCTCATCGTCATCTACCTCATCGCCTTCTGGGCGATCGTCACCGGCGTCGCCGGTTTCCGCGCCGCCCACGCGATGACGGATGGCGGCCGCAAGACCTGGGCGTACGTGGCGGCCGCGCTGAGCGTGCTCTTCGGCATCGCCCTCGCCGTGATGGCAGTGGTGAGTCCGGGGAACGCGATCTCGGCGCTCGTGCTCGTCATCGGCATCTACGCGATCATCGCCGGTGTCGTGCTGATCGCGTTCGCGATCTCGGCGCGGGCGACCGCCCGGAAGGTGCTCGCCTCCGCCTGAGCGTCAGGGGTAGCTGCCCGGAGAGCCGCGCGAAGCGCTATCGCATCCTGCTTGGCGCCGCCAGAATGCAACCATGGTGCCCGACCTTCCCCGCTCGTCGCTGCCTTCTTCGAGCGGGGGCGACGGACGCGCCTGGTTCAGAGTTTCACGGCCGTCCTGCGTCGCATCCGTCGAATGCGACCTGTGACGCGGGCGCCACTCTTGAGCCGCCCGCGCTCGGCCTCCACGGCTTCCGTGCCAGCCACGCGGGTTCCGACCCCCGGCGCCGTCATCACCGGGCGGTGGCGAGCCTTCCGCCGGAGCCGCGCGTTTCTCCCTGCGGCGATCCTCGTCCCCGTCCTGGCCTTCTCCAGCATGGGCGGCGCCTACGCGGCGTGGGACTCTACCCGGGTCGTCATGCCCGATGTGATCGGCCTGCCACTCGCCGACGGGATCGAGCAGCTGGAACGATCGGACATCCACGTCGAGGGCGCTGAGCCGCCGGATCCGTCACTGGACCCGAACTGCTACGTGATCTCCCACCAGTCGACCACCGCTGGGAACCGTGTCGTTCCTGCGGAAGCGGCGGTCGGGCTCGAGGTGGAGCCGGCTCGACGTACCGTCCCCGACCTCACCGGGATGACGCTCTCGGAAGCTCGGCAGGCACTGAGCGCGAACTGCCTCCACCAGAAGCAGGCTCACGTGTGGTGCGTCCCCGAAGGATTCTCGGGCGATACCGAGACCCTGAGAGCGACCGAGCTCGAGGAAGACACCGGCTTCACCTTCGACCCGATCTTCACGCGACTCCGGCACGAGACTCTCTCTCCCGACGACTCGTGGATCGTGTGCGATCAGCTCACGAATCCATCACAACGTGTCGATGCCGGATCCGAGGTCGGACTCGTGTTGACCGCGCCCCTGACCACCGTGCCCGCTCCTGAATCACCGGTGCTCGTATCGGTGCTCGAGGCGCTCGATGAGACCGCAGACGGATGCGCGCTCGATCCCACGATCGTGACGACCTTCCCCGAGAACCCCGATGCGCTTCGTGGCGTGCGCCCGCCGTCAGCGGAGCAGATGGCGGGCTGGTCGGTCGCGTCACTGACGCCGGAATCCGGCCGGGCCATCCTGTGCGAGCAGACGATCCGCGTCGATCTGATCTGGCCCAAGACAGTGATGCCTGGACTTGTGGGGCTCTTCCACTCTCCAAGCACCGCGCAGGCCGTGACCGCGACGACGTCCGCTCTCGAAGCCGTTGGGCTCTTGGCGACATGTTCCGGCAAAGGCACTGTGACAAGCCAGTCACCCGCCGCGGGTGACCCCGTGCCGATCGGCACGGCGGTGACCTGCATTGCCGAACTCGTGATGCCCAGTGTCGTCGGCATGGACCCGACGTCCGCGGAAGCGACACTGGCCGCGGCGGGCGTGACAGCGTCAGGGAGCGGAAGCGGCGTCGTCGTGAGCCAATCGCCCGCCGCGGGAACCAAGCTCACCTCCGCGGGCGGCGCGACCTTCTACGCCGAGCAGCCCCGTCCGGCACCGGTCGCGGGAGGAGGCTACGCGTACTACGAGAATTGCACGGCCGCGCGTGCCGCCGGGGCCGCGCCGATACGTCGAGGAGAACCCGGTTACGCGCCGAAGCTCGACCGTGACAACGACGGGATCGCGTGCGAGTGACTGTCGAGACGCTTAGCCGCTTACATCGACGTTCCGAACTTCTGCCGTGAGGACTCGCCGCCTGAGTCGACGTGAGAGAAGGCCGTGCCGCGGAGAGAGAAGCCACGCGGCGAGGAAGGTCGCCGAGAGCAGGAGCACGATCGTGCCCCCGGTCGGCAGATCCCATGACCAGGAGACATAGATCCCGAGCAGCGCGCCCAGGCCGCCGATGACGGGCGCCAACGCCATCATGACGACGAGCCGTTCCGTCAGCAGCCGGGCCGTGGCCGCCGGAGCGATCAGGAGGGCGAGTACGAGGATGTTGCCGATCGTCTGCACGCTGATCACCACCGCGAGGGTGACGAGGACGTAGAGCACGAGGTCGAGTGCGAACACCGGAACCCCGAGCGCGCGCGCCGACTCCCGATCGAGCGCAATCGTGACGAACTCCTTGTGCAACAAGAAGACGATTCCGAGCACGAGGATGCCGGTGACGGCGACCACGACAAGGTCGCTGTCGGGGATGCCGGTGATCGATCCGAAGAGGAACTGCTGAAGACTGCCGGCGTATCCGGGTGCTTGGGAGATGATGACGATTCCGAGAGCGAAGGCGGCGACGAAAAGCACTCCGATCACGGAATCCTCCTTCAGTCGACGGTTCTGCGAGAGAACCGCGACGAGTACCGCGGTGATGACTCCCGCGATCGTTCCGCCGAGCACGAGGTTGCCCGAGACGACGAAGGCGACGGCGAGACCGGGGAAAACGGCATGGGCGACGGCGTCGCCGATGAACGCCATTCCGCGCAGCACGACGAACGATCCGACGACGCCGCAGACGACCGACGACATGACAGCGATCGCAAGCGCCCTGGGCAGGAAGGCGAGGTCGGGATTGAGCAGGTCGAGTAGGAAGTCGATCGGGTTCACGCGACGGCCCTCAGTACCTTCAGCAGCGAGCTCTCGGCGTTGACCCCGAACGTCGACATCCACAACTCGGAGTCGAGCGCGAGGTCACGCGGCGTCCCGCTCGCAACGACGGTGCGATTGAGCAGCACGATGCGGTCGCAGCCGTCGAGAGCTCCGACGATGTCGTGCGTCGTCATCAGCACCGCTCGCCCTTCTGCGGCGAGCTCTGCGAAGAGCGCCGATAGCAGCTCCTGAGTCGGCACGTCGAGCCCGGTGAACGGCTCGTCGAGCAACATGACCGCCGGGCGAAGCGCCAGGGCGCGTGCGACAAGCACACGCTGTCGTTGACCGCCGGAGAGTTGCCCGAGGGGCCGATCGGCGAGGTCGGACATCGCGACCCGATCGAGCGCGTCTGCGACCGCCTCCCAGTCGGTCGCGCCCGGGCGACGGAACAGCCCGACGCGCCCGGTGAGCCCGGTCATCACCGTGTCCGCCACCGAGATCGGAAAGTCCCAGGCGACGTCGTGCCGTTGCGGAACGTACCCGACGGCGGCGCGCCCGGGTCGCGATGGCCGCCCTTCGACCGTCACCGAACCGCCCACCGGCCGGATCAGCCCCAGCGCGGCGCGCAACAGTGTCGTCTTGCCGGCGCCGTTAGGACCCAGGAGTCCTACGAACTCGCCGCGCGCCACCCCCAGCGACGCGTGCTCCAGCACTCGGCGGCCCGCCAGCTCGACGCTCACGTCGTCGATCACGAGGGCTGCCTGGCCCGGCGTCACGACTGCGACTCGCGCGAGAGACCACGCCGCTTCGCCGCGCCCGAGCGCGCCGCGATCACGATGAACACGGCAGCCAGCACGGCAGCCAGCACGATCGCGGCGAGGAGAAACGCGACGAGCGGGTCAGCGGATGCGCCGTCCGGCTCGGACCCGCTTCCGGCATCCTCGTCGATCGTGGGCCCGCCACCCGCCCAGACCGCGGCGAGGGCATCCGAGGGGTCGGTGCTTCCCACGGCGAACCGCAACTCGCGGGTGTCGCGTACGGTGCTGCCGTCGAGGAGGTCCGCCTCGGCCGTGAGCTGGATCAGGTAGATCCCGGGCTCGGTGAAGACCCAGTTGGCGTGCGTATGCGTATTCACATCGACCCAGAGCGGCTGGGCCTCGTCGAGCCGCGAATCCCACAGCGGGTCGGGGTCTCCGAAGGCGCCCGACTGCAGAAACACGTGCACGTCGCCCGGTCCCTCGACTCCGCTGAGCGAGAGTGTCACGCCGCGGTCGATCGTTGCCATCACGTCCGGATCCTGCGTGTTCCAGCCGAGCCAGATGACATCCGGGTTCTGAGACTGCGGCACCACGAAGACCTCGTCCCCTGGCGCGACACCGAGGAATTCATACGCCCCGTCGTCGGGAACCACCTGACGTGCGGCATCGGCGACCTGCAGCACCGTCTGCTCGAGGTGGCGCCACACACTCTGCGCTCCCGCCTCGGCACGGGCGACATCGTCATGCACGAGGAGGGTCCAGGTGCCGTCGAGGTACCGCGGGCCGAGATCGACGTGCCCCGCGTCGAGCACGGCTTCGCCGTCGACGATGGGCTGCGAGTCGGTGATCTGCTGGTCGAGGTTGGGGTCGGGTTCGGGATCGTCTTGCGCCGCAGCCGGGCCGATGACGACGAGAACGACCGTCAGCGCGGCGGCGACCGCGGGGGTAAGGCGAGTGAGCATGAAGAGACTCCTATTCGGTGAGGCAGTCGCGAAGGGACTCGGCGTTGGCGCGCATCATCTCGACGTAGCCGTCGACGCGTTCGTCGAAGGTGTCGCTGTAGATGGAGCACACCTGGATCCCGAGCTGCGTGGCCACCTCCACCAGGGTCGAGGACCGGGCGGCGAGGTTGGGCTCCAAGAAGACGGCGCGGATGTCCAGTGCGCGGAGTGTCTCGGTGATCTTGCGGCGATCGGCGAGAGACGGTTCCGTCGCGGGATTCGGGGTGACGAAGCCGGCGATGCTCACCCCGTAGGCGTGGGCGAGGTAGCCGAAGGCGTCGTGGGTGGTCACCAAGTGGCGCGACGGCACCGGGATCTCGGCGATCGTCGCCCGCACGTAGTCGTCGGTCGCCTCGAGCTCGGCGAGATAAGCGGCCGCGTTCGCGGTGTACTCCCGGGCGTGCTCCGGATCGGCGCCGACGAGCGTGTCGCGGATGAGGCGCACGTAGGCCATCGCATTGCGGACGTCCTGCCACAGGTGCGGGTCGATCTCGCCGTGGACGTGCTTGCCGAGGACCGCCTGCGGCAGTTGGTAGACGTCGTCGCCGGGACGCCCGAGGAAACGGAACTGCGCCCCCGCCGGAATCTCGTCGAGCGCCTTCGGCGGCACCCAGATCACCACCTGAGTGCTGTCGTGCACCGATTGCCCGTGATGGCCCTCCGGGTCGTGGACGACGACGAGTTCGCGGTCGTCGAGATCGACAGAGAGGTCGGCGTGCCCCGACTCGAGCACGACGGGGTCATCGATGCCCGCGCGCGAGGGATCGACTCCGACCGCGAACGTGTAGGTGCCCGACCCGACCGGGATGGGCTGCGAGGTGGCATCGACCCTGAGATTCGCCTCCATCGTGAGCCGGTAGATGCCGGGCTCGGAGAATGCCCACGATAGGTGGGTGTGGGCGTTGGCCGGCAACGCCACCGAGTCGTCGCGGTATCCGTTCGCGGCATCGAACCCGTCCGATGAGTCGAGGTAGATGTCGGTGTCTCCGAAACTGCCGGTCAGGTAGGCGAAAAGATCCCCCGGCCCCTCGACGTCGGTGCCCGTCAACACCACCTCGGAGGCGCGCGTCGCGCCGTACTGGCCACCCTCGCCGCGCACTCGCAGACCGAGCCAGATCGTGTCGAGATTGAGGTTCTCGACGAGAGGGATGATCTCGGCGGCGTATTTGACGGCCTCCTCGGCGAGCGACACCGACATCGCGTCGTCGCGCAGGTTCGCGTCGAGGGTCTTGATGATCGAATGTTCCTCGAGCAGCGCATAGTTCGAGAACGCCACGTCGGCGTAGACGACGTTCCGCGCATCCCGAAACGTCGGCTCATAACTGTGGGGATCCGCGCCATCGGGCACGATCGCGGCGACCTCTACCTCGTCCCCGCCGACGTGCGCGACGAGGTCACCCAGTAGCCCGGTCGTCGTCACCACCCGCAACCGGTCACCGGCAGTCGAGAGGACCGGCTTCGCGACGCAGCCGGACAGCAGAGCCACTGCTGCCACGGCCGCGATCGCGAAGCTCAGCCGGCGGCGGATCGCCGTCGCCACAGGAGGAAGCCGCCGGCACCGGTGGCGAGCACGAGAAGTCCGCCGAGCACACCGAGCAGAACAGGCACGGCGGTGTCGCCGCTCAGGATGCTTCCCCCGGTCTGCTCCTCGCCGTCTCTCGCCCCTGGACGCACTCCGCCCTCGGCTTCGGCCTCGGCCGTCGTGGCGTCCGCCGCGCCGTCGACAATCTCGTCGTCGGCGAGAAGCGCCGCCGAGATGATGCCGCATCCGGAACCGCCGCGCGCAGCCGAGGCCGGGTCGACGTCACCGACGGCGATCGTGAAGGTCTCGCTGTCGGACGAGCGCTGCCCGCTCGCCAGCACGACCGACTGTGTCATCGCGATGCGGTAGACCCCCGGCTCGCTGAACGCCCAGTTCGCGTGCACGTGCACGCCGAGGGGGATGTCGGTGGAGCCGCTGCCGTTGAAGATCATCGACTGGATGCCGCCGAAGCTGCCGGTCGTGTAGACCTTGACCGCCCCGGGCCCTGAGACGCCGGTGATGCTCCAGGTGACCGGCGACGCGGAGTTCGCGGAGTTGAGGGCCTCCGTGCTCCAGCCCAGCCAGACGAGATCGCGGGTCTGAGACTGCGGGGCGATCCACTGCGTCGAGCCGGCCGGTCCGACCTGGGAGAGCCCGGCGGGCAACTGGACCGCCGCGCTCGGCTTCACCCAGAGCACCGTTCCTGACGGTTCCCGATAGACCCGGGCACCAGTCGTGTCGTCCCCGACGAGTGTCTGCAACCGGCCACCGACCACGCGTGACGAGATGTCGACATGCCCGGAGGAGAGGATCGTGGCTCCCGCGACGCACTGGTTCGCCGGCGCCACGATCGGCGTCGTGCCGCCCGGGGGGGCCACGGGCGCCTCGATGGTCACCGGGGCCCACCCGACCGGCTCGCCCAACTCGTCCTTCACCACGATCCGGTGCGCGCCGAGCGGGACGTCGGCCGGAACCATGACGGTGACATCACCCTGGGCATCCGCCTGCGCCCAGCCGAGCCAGATCGGTTCGGAGTGCAGCCAGACCGACATCCAGTCGCCCGCCCGCGCAATCCCGACGCCGATCTTCAGCGGGGTCCCCGACGTCACCGTGTCCTCGCCAGCGGTCACCGAACCCCGAGGGGCGTCGTCGAGCTCGTCGTCGGTGAGGGGCTCCTCATCGGAGTGCTGCGGAGCGGTACCCGGCACGATCACGACCGGAGTGGTCTCGACCGACGTCCTCGCGTTCGAGATCGTGGCCGACACGCGGGCCGACACCTCGTGCCCGAGATCCGCCCAGGTCGGCGTGTAGCTCGCGCCTGCCGCCCCCGGGATGACCACGCCATCGACGAGCCAGGTCGTCTCGACGCGGTGCGGGGTGGGCGACCAGGTCGCCGCCTCGACGGTGAGCGTCTCGCCGACGCCCGCCGCTCCGGTGAGAACGGGTTCCTGAATCGCGCGCGGTGCCGCATCCGCGAGCGGTCCGACGTGGATGAGGTAGGTGACCGCTGCTCCCGTGAGCGTCTCGCCCGCCGTCGTCGTCGCCGTCGGCGTGACCGTCAGGCGATAGTCGCCGACCTCGGTGAACGCCCACGCCGTGTGCACGTGAGCACTGCGCGAGATCGGGATGACATCCGCCGCTGGCGTCGTCGTGTCGATGTAGCGGTTGTTCGGCTGCCCGAAGGCGTTGGTCATCCAGGTGAAGACCTCTCCCGGACCGTCGACCTCGACGACCAACTGCACCGCGTCCGCCGCAGTCGGCAGCGCCGTCCCCGACGGCAAAGAGCCGACGAGACGCTCCGTGCTCCAACCCGGCCACGGAAGGTTCTGATCCTGCGTGAGCGGAAGGCTGTAGACGGTGCTTCCGGACGCGCCGAGGAAGGCGTATGCCGCGATCGG